>JACKCN010000004.1:0-300000 GCA_020634015.1 Candidatus Delongbacteria bacterium
CCGCTGGCATCACGCCTGCTGCAAGGCCAGCACCCTCCGCTGGCGTCATGCCTGCTGCCATGCCAGCATCCTCCGCTGGCAAACCTGTCTGCACTCGCAATTCCCGATTGACGATAACAGCTTGTAAATTCAGTGGCCACAGGAAAAGCCAGACCCGTTATGATCTGGGTCAAGCAGTCAACGCTGTACGATTGGGAACATCCGAGCTGATCTTCCGCGAGTCATCCGGAATCCGTTGAGCGCGTTCGGCGGCATTCCGGTCAGGCCTGCAATTCAAAGTGACAGGGACCCATCCGTGATCATCGGCATACCGAAAGAGACGCAACCCCGCGAACACCGGGTGGCCGTCACTCCCGAAACCACTCGCAAGCTGATCAAACTGGGCTTCGACGTCTGCGTCCAGAAGGGTGCCGGCATTCCGGCCGACTTCACCGACGAGGCCTACGTCGATGCGGGAGCGCGCATCGTGGACGGTGCGCCCGACCTCTGGGCGGGATCGGACCTTGTTCTCAAGGTGCTTCCCCCGGACGTGGACCCCGCCACCGGAGTGCACGAAGCGGCCCTGCTGAAGATCGGCGGGCATCTGGTCAGTTTCATCTGGCCCGCGATGCACAAGGAGCTGCTCCAGCAGCTGGGCGATCGCAAGGCCACCGTGCTGGCCATGGACTGCATTCCCCGGATCAGTCGCGCCCAGAAGATGGACGCCCTGAGCTCCATGGCCAATATCGCCGGCTACCGTGCGGTGGTGGAAGCGGCCAACCACTTCGGACGCTTCTTCACCGGTCAGATGACGGCTGCCGGCACCGTGCAGCCTGCCAAGGTGCTGGTGATCGGCGCGGGCGTGGCCGGGCTGGCCGCCATCGGCGCCGCACGCAACCTGGGTGCCATCGTGCGTGCCTTCGACACGCGCCCCGCGGTGAAGGACCAGGTCATCAGCATGGGCGCCGAATTTCTGGAAGTGGATCTCAAGGAAGACGGCTCGGGACAGGGCGGCTACGGCCGCGAAATGAGCCCCGAGTACATCAAGGCCGAAATGGAGCTCTTCGCCGAGCAGGCCCGCGATGTGGACATCATCATCACCACCGCCCTGATTCCGGGCAAGCCCGCCCCCAAGCTGATCACCACCGAGATGGTGAAGAAGATGCGCGGCGGCAGCGTGATCGTCGATCTGGCCTCGCAGAACGGCGGCAACTGCGAACTGACCGAGACCGACAAGGTCGTGACACGCCATGGCGTGAAGATCATCGGCTTCACCGATCTGGCCGGACGCCTGGCTGCGCAGGCCAGCCAGCTCTATGGCAACAACCTGCTCAACCTGCTTTCCGACATGTGCAAGGGCGAACAGGGCTATCATGTCAATCTGGACGACGTGGTCGTGCGCGGAGCGCTGGTGGTACACGAAGGCAAACTGACCTGGCCGCCGCCCAAGCTGGAACTGCCTGCCCAGGATGCCAGCCGCAGTTCCACCGATGTGGTCATCCCGGAGGAGAATGCGGCCCAGAAGAAGCGCTTCAATCCGGTGCGCAACGCCCTGATGATGGGCACGGCGGGCATCCTGCTGGCCCTGCTGGGGCTGGTGGCCCCGCCGGCGTTCCTCAGTCATCTCACGGTTTTTGCCCTCGCGTGTTTCATTGGCTACCAGGTCATCTGGAACGTGACACCTGCGCTGCATACCCCGCTGATGAGCGTGACCAACGCGATCAGCGGCATCATTCTGGTGGGCGCCATGCTGCAGATCAACCCCGATTCCGGGACGGTCGTGCAGATCCTGGCGGCCTTCGCCCTGCTGATCGCGATGATCAACGTGGCCGGAGGATTCCTTGTGACACATCGCATGCTCAGCATGTTCCGCAAATAGGAGACAGGTATGCCAATCGGACTCCTCAGCACCGCCTATCTGGCCGCGGGCATCCTGTTCATCCTCTGCCTGGGAGGCCTCAGCCGGCATGAGACCGCGCGGCGCGGCAACCTCTATGGGATGATCGGCATTCTCATCGCGATTCTGGCAACCGGGTTCTCCACGGATTTCAGTGGAGTGGGCATGTTGGTCGCGGGGGCTCTGGTGGCCGGTTCGCTGATCGGCATGGCGCTGGCGCTCAAGGTCGAAATGACCTCGATGCCCGAACTGGTGGCCGTGCTGCACAGTTTCGTCGGTCTTGCCGCGGCTCTGGTGGGGCTCAACAGTTATCTGGAAACGACCACCGGACACGGGGCCGAACTGACGATCCACCTGGTCGAAGTGGGGGTGGGCGTGTTCATTGGTGGGGTCACCTTCACCGGCTCGATCATCGCCTGGGGCAAGTTGCGCGGTGTGATCCGCAGCAAGCCCCTGATGCTTCCCGGGCGCCATGTCTTCAATTCGGCCCTGCTGATCGTCAGTGTGATCCTGGTGGGCATGCTGGTCTCCAGTCCGCCGGCCTCGGCCCTGCCCCTGTTGCTGGTCGTGCTGGGGCTGTCCTTCGTGCTGGGCATCCATCTGGTGATGGGCATCGGCGGCGCCGACATGCCCGTGGTGGTGTCCATGCTCAACAGCTATTCGGGCTGGGCGGCCGCGGCCACCGGCTTCATGCTCAGCAATGACCTGCTGATCGTCACCGGTGCGCTGGTGGGGTCCAGTGGTGCCATCCTGTCCTACATCATGTGCGCCGCGATGAACCGTTCCTTCATCAGTGTGATCCTGGGCGGTTTCGGCGAGAGCGGTGGTGGCGGTTCCCAGATCGTGGGCGACCAGGAATACACCACGATCAATGTGGATGAAACCGCCGAACTGCTGCTGGCCAGCCGCCGGATGATCATCGTGCCGGGATACGGCATGGCCGTGGCCCACGCCCAGCATCCGGTGAAGCAGATCTGCGACCTGCTGCGTGAGAACGGCTGCGACGTGCAGTTCGCGATCCATCCCGTGGCCGGACGCCTGCCGGGGCACATGAACGTGTTGCTGGCCGAGGCTCGCGTGCCCTACGACATCGTGCATGAGATGGACACGATCAACGAGACCTTCCCCGAGACCGATGTGGTGCTGGTGATCGGTGCCAACGACATCGTCAACCCGGGTGCTCTGGAAGACAAGGGCAGCCCGATCTACGGCATGCCCGTGCTGGAGGTCTGGAAGGCCACCAAGGTCATCGTGATGAAGCGCAGCATGGGCGTGGGCTACTCCGGCGTCGACAACCCATTGTTCTACAAGTCGAACACCGACATGCTCTTCGGCGACGCCAAGGCCACCGTGGATGGCATTCTGGCGGTCGTGAGCCAGGGCGTGCGCGGAGGAGTGGAGCGGCGCGCCAACCGCTGAGACAATTTCCAGGCCCGCCTCCCCGGCGGGCCTTTTCATGCAAGGTCCGGCCATGTCGCTCAACCCGGCCCATCTCAGTCTCACCGAGCTGCGCTACTTCGTGGTGCTGGCCGAGGTGGGGCACTTCGGCCGTGCGGCGGAGGCCTGCCACGTGAGCCAGCCCACCCTGAGCGCGGGCATCCGCAAACTGGAACAGACTCTGGGCCTGGTGCTCTTCGAACGTGGCAACCGTCTGCTGGGCATCACCGCCGAGGGGCGCAGCCTGCTGCCCCGGGCGCGCCGTGTGCTCGAGGAAGCCGGCGAACTGGTCGAAGCGGCCACCGTGGCCGGAGAAGGACTGAGCGGCAGCCTGCGACTGGGCGTGATCCCCACCGTCGCACCCGACCTGCTGCCCTGGTTGGTGCCACTCTGGGCCAGAAAGGCCCCCGCGCTGAATCTGGTCTGGCATGAGGACCGCACCGCCAGCCTGCTCGCGGCCCTGCACGAGTTCCGGCTGGATGCGGCCCTGCTGGCCCTGCCCGTGGAGCTGGACGGACTGGAAGCCGATGCGCTGTATACCGAAGAGTTTCTGCTGGCCTTGCCGTCCGGGCAAACGGATCCGAGCGGTCCGGTCGACCCCGCCACTCTGTCCGCTGCCAGCCTGCTCTTGTTGACCGAAGGCCACTGTCTGCGTGATCAGGCACTGGAAATCTGCGGCAGCACCGGACGAAGCGGAGAAGGACCCGCCAGCGATTTTCAGGCAACCAGTCTGGATACCCTGATCCAGCTGGTCAGCACGGGATACGGCATGACCCTGCTGCCCCGGCTGAGCGCCGAGCGCTCGCCCGGGCTCTGCCTGCGGCATTTCGTGGCGCCCGCACCCACGCGCACCATCGCCTTGATCTGGCGCCGCACCACACCGCGGGCGCCCGAATTCCGGCGGCTGGCGGGTCTGCTCAAGCAATCACTGCCTGACCATCTTTCCGCCGCGGGCACACAGGGCGTGTCCGCAGACTGAGTCCCGGACCGCCAGGCGGCCCCCCCAGCGCTCAGGAGGTTTTCATGTCCCGTCCGTCGCGCAATCCCGCCGTGATCCTCAACCTGTTCTTCTACCCCCGCCAGACCATACGTCTGCTGCTGGAGAAATCCGACCCGCCCGTGGAGCTGGGTCTGGTTGTCCTGTTCGGTCTGGGCTCGGTGGAGCTGGGGGGCGAACAGCAACCGCTGGCTACTGCACTGGCTGGACTGGGTCCGGTTTTCAGCCTCGTATCAGCAGTGATTTTCGGTCTGCTTTATCTGTACACCTATGGACTTGTCTACGCCCTGGTCGGGGGAGCATTTGGCGGTGACGCCCTGCCCCAGCATACCCGGACAGCAGTGGCTTGGTCACAAGTTCCCCCTCTGATCGCGATGCTGATTCTCTTGCCCATGTGGGCGATGGGAGTCAGTGAACTGAGCTTGCAGCCCGTGGCCTTGTTGAGCACGATCCTGATGCTTTACAGCTTCTTCCTGGGAGTGATGTTTCTGGCCGAGGCGCATGGCTTCTCCATGTTCAAGGCGCTGCTGACCCTGCTCATTTCCTCCGTCGTGCTCTGGTTGCTGCAGATCTTTCTGGCTGGTGTGCTGAACAAATTCCTCTGAGACCATGGACGGAGTGCCAGGCCGGCGGACTCCTCGTGCCAGCAAAGGGCCAGCTGGCATTCACGGGCGCCATCACTCGAGCCACGGCTTCCGTGGTGTGCGCCCCGGGAACCTTGCTGTCCCGGCCGGATTGAATCCGTGAAACTGTTCACAGGGTATCACGCCAGACCAAGGAGTTCCCATGCCCAGGCTTGCCGGACTGTTTCTGCTGACCTTCGCCGTCTTTTTTGCCGTGGACCTGCTCTGGCTGGCCGGGGTGGCGCAATCTTTCTACCATGAGCAGTTGCAGGGGCTGCTGGCCCCCAGTCCCGACTGGCCGGCGGCGATTCTGTTCTACCTGATCTACATCGGCGGGCTGCTGGGCTTCGTGATCCTTCCGGGGCTGCAGGGAGCGGGGAGACGCCACCGGGCCTGGCGCGCGGCGGCATTCGGCCTGGTCACTTACAGCACCTACGAGCTGACCAACAAGGCATTGATCCGTGATTGGCCCGGGCTGCTGGTTCCCGTGGACATCGCCTGGGGCATCGTGCTCTGTCTGGCGGTCAGCAGTCTGGTCTGGTTCCTGGCGCCGAAGCTGGGTCTGGCCGAGCCTGACTGAGACCCACATGCCACAGCGGGCATCCGAATCGCTTGAGCAGTCTCACCCGAGTCACGGTTGCGGACCCATTGCATGTATCACGATCACCCGGGGTCCGCGCCCCGGTTCCATGTTTACCATCCATTCCGGAGGCACGATGTCTGTTTCGAAATGTTCGTCCGCGTTGGTCCTGTTGGTGCTGGCCCTCAGTCTGACGGGGCTGCTGAGCCAACCCGCTCTGGCCGTCGATTTCCCCAAGGCCGGCAATGATCAGACCGAAGCCCTCGCCAAGCGCGTGGAAGCCCTGGAACTGAAAGTCCAACAGCTTGAGCGCAGCCTGGAACTGCTGCAGGCGGGCGCCGGTGCGCTGCCCGGACAGTCCGCCGCATTCGGCTGGCAGAACCAGGCCAACTGGCGCAAACTGGGCAAGGGCATGACCATGGCCCAGGTCCAGAGCCAGCTGGGCGAGCCTTCCAAGGTGGATGGCGGCACGGTGACGCATTGGTACTACTACCCCAGGGGCGGCAGCCCCACGGATGCGGGTGCCGGACATCTGGTCTTTGACAATGCCGGACGTCTGCAGAGCTGGAACGAGCCCGTGCACTGACAAGTCACGCGAGACGCGCGGCGTGAGGCCGCTCTCTTCCGTTGCTGTTGGCAGGCTTGCACGGATGGCCAGTGGATGAGTCACTGGCCATCCGTACTCGAGCGGGAGTCGGGAACCTTCCGCAAGGGCTGACGGATCCAGTCACGCAACCCATCGGTCGGAAGTCCTTTCGCTCAGAATTCCCAGCTGACACCGAGCACCGGCAGAATGCCCAACCAGTAGGTATTGTCCTGGAAGTAGACATAGTTGCCGTTGTCATCGAACTGGTACTGGTTGTCATCGCCGCGCACATCCACATCGAACTTCTTCAGATTCTCGCGATTGTAGACATTGATCAGGTGCAGGAAAGCACTGAGTCGGCTGTTGTCCAACTGCCAGATCCGGTTCACGCGTACATCCATCCGGTGGTAGGGCGGATAGGTGCGCCCGCGGAACACACCGTGCACCGGGTAGAAATGCAACGAATCGCTGGGCAGGGTCGTGTCTCGGTAGGTGTAGTCCGTGTAGGGCAGACCGTGCCAGTACTGCCAGGACACGTTGATCAGCCAGCGCGGGTCGGGCCGGTAATTCAGATCGGCGTAGAGGGTGTGATCCTGGTTGTTGATTTTCGGCAGCCAGCCTGTCCGCGGCGTGACCAGCCCCTGGAAGTCAATCCCGGTCACGTGTTCCTCGGCTCTGGACCAGGCATAACTGAGCCACCAGGAAAAACGTCCGCCCTGATCGCGCTTGAGAAAGAATTCGATGCCATGGCTGCGGGCTTCGTCCACATGGACCAGCGCCAGGTCGTTGCGCGCTTCGGGAAACACCTCCCAGGGATCACGCAGGTTCTGCCAGGAGGCGGCAGGGTCCGGCATCTGCTTGACGAATCCGTCAAGGCGCAGCTCGATGCCGTTGTCAAAGTGATGTTCCAGGCCCAGTACCCAGTGCCGCGACAATTCGGCGGGCACGAACTGGGTCGCGCCGTGATTCACGTCCAGCGCATTGATCGACTGGATCTGCCAGTAGTGGCCCCACGCCGCACGCACGGTGGTTTCCGGGGCCAGTGCCCAGGCCAGTCCGAGCCGCGGACTCCAGAGTCTGTCGCCAGTATGGTCGGCCCGGTCATGGCGCAGCCCGGCCTCCGCAAGCAGGTGTTCGGTCAGTCGATAGCGCCCGGAGGCGTACAGGCCCAGCTGATTGCCGCTGGGTTGGGTCCGGATGCTCGCACTGTCCTGGAAGAAGAAGAGCTGGTCGGTGGAGTCGATGCGCCAGTCATCCAGTGTGTAGTGGTAGTTGTAGTCGCTTTGCAGGTGGCGCAGATCGACGCCGGACTTGAGTTGCAGGTTCTTGCCCGGCTTCCAGTCCAGTTCCTGCTTGAAACCCGACAGGGTGTACGAGCGCTGGTCCAGCAGCTTGAAGAACATCTTGTCGGAGGGCTCGAAAGGCTTTTCCGAATCTCCATGGCGCTTGTGATCCACTTCGCCCAGATACAGCATGCTGCGCGTGAAGAGCCGCGGCGTCCAGCTGGAGTTGAAGGTCAGCCAGCCGTAGCTGTTGGTGTAACGCGTGTCGTGGATGTCGTGGGCCTGGTCTTCCACGCTGATGTCTCGGATGCCGGTCTGGTCGCCCGCGCGCAGGGCGTGAAGGGCAATGCTCTGGCGCGGATTCAACCGGTATTCCACTTTGCCCAGCATGTCGTAGAAGAAGGGGATCTGCTCGTCGAAGCCCACCAGTTGAAAAGCCTGGTCCAGGATGCCGCGGCGGGCGCTTACCAGATATTCGCCACGCCCATCGGCCAGCGGGCCCTCGCTGAATCCGCGCACGGTCAGCGCACTCAGCCCCATGCTGTGATGCGACTTGCCGTCCCTGTTGTGGCGAGTGCGCATGGCGAAGACCGCGCTTTCCCGGTCGCCGTATTCGGCGGAGAAGCCGCCGGTGAGCAGCTCGACACCTTCCACGGCTTCGATGTCGACGATGCTGAACAGGCCGCCGGAGAAGTCCCGCTGATGAAAGGGCTCATGGAGCTCCATCCCGTCCAGGGTCATCAGCACCTCGTCGGCTTCGCCCCCGCGCACGGTGAACTTGGAGGAGTAGTCATTGGACGCGACGCCCGGAAGACGTGACACGGCCCGGGTGATGTCCTCGGCGAAACTCATGTTCTGCAGGTCCTTGCGACCCAGAGTCTGGCGCGAGGCGGGGCCGGTGCCCATGATCGAGAAACTGCCCGGCGTGACAACCATCTCCTCAAGCGGAATCGCGGCGGCGCGCATCCGGGTGATTCCCAGATCCAGTTCGGTGCCTGCCTTCAGCTGGCAAGGCCCAAGAGTCCGGTCTTCATAGCCCACGAAACTGAGGGTCAACCAGTACTCGCCCGGGCTGAGCTCCGTGATCCGGAAGCGGCCGTCTTCGTCGCTGGCCGTGCCCAGCGAGGTGCCATCGACGGTCACGTTGACCCGCGACAGCGGACGATCCTGATGCTCATCCAGCACCTGGCCCACCAGGCTTGCCTTCTGACCCACGGGTGTGTCCGCCGCGAACAGCACACCGTGGTCACACAACAGGGCCAGAAGGACGAGCAGCCAGAGGGGACCTCCGGCCAGGTATCGCATTGAGCCTGTCAGGGATGGCAGAGGCCAACGGCCTTCACCGGCGGAAGCAGATCGGACACAGGGGTGTCGGCGTGACAAACTGGCTGGCGGATCCAGCGGGGTCCGGGGGCTGGGTGGACGCATCTCGGGCTCCTCTGCAAGTACTTGTAAGTGGTCATGCGACCCGGACAAACGGATCTAATCAACTGCTTGCAAAGGCTCGATGGCGCTCCTGCTGGTCTGGAAATCGCGGATTCAGCCGCGCGGGCTGTGATCGAGGGCTCAGGATAGGAAGAGATTCTGGAGGAAATCTGGAGTTCAGCGGGAGGCGGGAAAGTCCAGCTGGAAGCGATGGCGGTCACCCGTGATGGTGTAGTCCAGACCGATGCCTGCGTGCTGGCAGATCCGCTGGACGAGCGCCAGACCAAGACCCAGCGAGCCGGACGTCGGGTCGGCCTTGCGGAAGCGCTCGAACAGGGTGGCCGGGTCGCCCGCGAAGGGCATTCCGGTGTTTTCCAGCTGCAAGGAGTGTGCGTTCAGCGTCAGCAGGATGCTGCCTCCGGGCAGACTGTGGCGGATCGCGTTGTGCAGCAGATTGGAGAACAGCGTGTCACACAGGTCCGGGTGGATCCGGAGCAGACAGGGACTGATTTCCACCTGCAACTGCAGGCGCTTGCTGTCGATCAGGTCCTCCAGGCTGTCCAGTTTCTCCTGCAGCCACGGGCCCAGCTCGATCGGGGCTGAGGGGCGGAACTCCTGGTTGTCGACCCGGGTCAGCAGGGCCAGGGTGTGTTGCAGGCGGGCCAGCCGGTTGGCGGCCGCGTAGGCGTGCTGCAGGTGGCCGCGGGAGTCCTGCGACAGATCATCCTGCTGCATCAGCAATTCCAGATGGGTCACGATGGCGCTCACGGGGGTCTGCATCTCGTGGCTGGCATCCTCGCTGAACTGCCGCAGGCTCTGATAGTCCCGCTGCAGTTTCTCGGTCATCCGGCGCACATGGGCACCCAGCTCATCGAATTCACGGGTGCCGGTGGCCACGGGATCGAAGGGGTGCTGGTCCCGGAAGTCGAAGGCCGCGATCCGCGCCAGCAGCAGCTGGAAGGGGCGCCAGAGCACACGGTGGCTGAAGTGGCTGAGAGCAATCGCCGAGAGCAGCAGCAGGGCCAGCACGAGCGCCTGTGCCTTGAGCAGGCTTTCCACCAGATCGTCGGACTCGATGCGCGCCTTGC
Organism: Candidatus Delongbacteria bacterium; assembly: GCA_020634015.1. Taxonomy (NCBI): domain Bacteria; phylum Candidatus Delongiibacteriota; species Candidatus Delongbacteria bacterium. The sequence goes on from JACKCN010000004.1 coordinate 9,896, forward strand.
GCACCGTGACCCACCAGCGTTGATCAGCGTGCCGCAGTTCGAAGCCCAGCTGCATGAAGGGCACCACATCGTCTTCGAAGGCCGGCTGCAGCAGGGTGTCGGAAAACTGGGGTTCGCGCCCGGGAGCGTCCGGTTGCAGCAGGAGCAACTGTCCTTCGCGGCTGGCCTGGTCGCCCCAACGGGCCAGCCAGGTGGGAAAGTCCGCTTCGATCTCGCGCTGTCGCAGTTGCAGACCTTCGCGGGCTTCCTCGTCGGCCAGACCGCGCAGGTAGTGAAAACTGCCGAAACCACCGACCAGCAGGGCCAGGGCCAGCAGAGGGCCCGCCAGGAGGAAGAGGCGGTGCAGCAGTTTCATGGCAGTTTCACCGTGTAGCCCACGCCGTAGACGGTGTGGATCAGGCCCTCGACTCCGGCGTCGGCCAGTTTGCGCCGCAGGTTCTTGATGTGATCGTAGACCACATCGAAGGAGTCGGCCTGGTCGATCGCCGAGCCCCAGAGATGCTCGGCGATGGTTTCCTTGGAGAGCACATGGTTGGCATTGCTGGCCAGAAAGAGCAGCAGGTCGAATTCGCGGCGGGTCAGGGAGATCTCGAGGTTGCCGTGATGCACAAGGCGTTTCTGGGGATGCATCCGCAACGGGCCGCAGACCAGTTCGGGCTGGCCATCCTGCTGCAGCCGGCGCTGGATCGCCCGCAGGCGCGCATTCAGTTCGGCCAGATGGAAGGGTTTGGGCAAGTAGTCATCGGCGCCCAGATCCAGCCCGCGGACCTTGTCTTCCAGTGAATCCCGTGCGGAAATGATGATCACGCCCGCGCGCGAGCCCCGGCTCTTCAGGGTCCGCAGCAGCTCCAGGCCATTGCCGTCGGGCAGGGTGATGTCCACGATCACACAGTCATAGAGGTAGAGCTTGAGCGCGAGCTCGGCCTGCTCGAAGCCACTGGCCGTCTCGATCAGGTCAAAACGCCCTTCAAGAAACTCGCGGATCGAGTGAGTCAATTGTGGATCGTCTTCCACCAGCAGGATCTTCACCGGCTCGCCCATTGTTCGGTGTGGGAGTGTCGACAGGCAATCTCGGGCAGAACCTAATACTGTCCGTCCGTGCAGGGGAGGCACAATCGATGGGGCAGCGAATCAGACGGGCTGGGCCGGGTTGCGCCAGCGATCCACGCTCCGCAGCAGGGCGTAGACCAGAATCGAGACGAACACGCCGAAGACCGCCGGGTCCAGCTGGTTGCTCCAGTCCGTGAAGCGGTAGACGAAAGTCACACCCACCGAGACCAGCATCGTCCAGGTGATGGCGCGGGTCTGGGAGGGCGAGCGGAAGGTGGTGAGCGTGCCCACGACCACGGGCACGATGATCGCCGGAGCCCAGGTGTGATAGGTGAAGAGCAGCAGCCCGATGATGTCCTGCCAGAGAATCGCGATCAGGGTGGCGGCCAGACCCAGCAGGGCGGTGCAGATCCGCGCCAGCTTGAGCAGTTTGCGGTCCCCCATGCTGGTCCAGCCCAGCTGGTGCTCGAAGAGGTCCTTGACGAAGATCGCCGTGGCCGAATTGAGCGCCGAGTCGGCCGAAGACATCACGGCCGAGAGCAGAGCGGCGATCATGATGCCCGAAAGCACCGGATTGTGCAGCCCGCGGATCACCACGGGCAGGGCCTGCTGGGAGTCGATGTCCGGGTAGTGCATGCGGGCGTGCACGGCGATGAAGAACAGCACCACCGGAAATGTGAGTGCCAGAAAAAGACCCACTCCCGCGATGCCGCGTTTGGTGTGTCCGATGTCGCGCCCGATGCAGTAGCGGGTGGCATAACCCGGGGCGAAGGTTTCGCCCAGCAGGAAGGCCAGGAAGGTGGTGATCAGGAAGAGCCAGCCGTGGCCGCCTTCCAGCTGGAAGAACTCCGCGGGCAGGGTGCTTGTGACCGTGTCCCAGTTGCCGATCAGGTCCGGGGTGATGAAGACCAGAGTCAGCAGGAAACCCAGGAAGAGCACCACGAACTGGTAGATGTCGGTGTAGATCACGGCCAGCAGGCCACCGGCGGTGGAGTAGAGGATCACCAGCAGCCCGCCGATGCCGATCGCCCAGCGCATGATGTTGGGCGTGTCCAGCGTCGAGGGCAGCAGGGTGGTCAGCACCGTGCCGATGGCGGCCATCTGGGCCGCCACGATGAAGACCGAGAACAGCAGCGACAGAATCAGCACCACGAAGCGAGGCTGCTCGCCGAAGCGGTGGCCGAAGTAGCCCGCCACCGTGTACAGTTTCGCCTCGCGGAAGCGTGGAGCCACCACCATGCCCGAGAAGATGAAATGCAGGTAGCCGCCGGTGGAGACCAGCAGCATCAGAATGCCCCACTCGTAGGTCTTGCCCACGGCCCCGATCGAATAGCCCCCACCGATGACGGTGGCGCCCATGGTGGCGAAGAGCAGGTACCAGGGCACATCGCGACCGGCCACCAGAAAATCATCCGTGCTCTCGATGCGGCCGGACTTCAGCATGCCCTTGACCACGATGAAGGTCACATAGGCAATGATGATGCCCCACTCGATGTACAGCGTCTGATTCAGAGTGCGGCTTCCGGCTGGTTGAAGGTCTCGTCGATCACGGGCGGCAGCGAGGTGGTGGCGTGCCGGGAGAGCTGTGCCTGGAAGATGCCGGGATCGGGCAGCAGTTCCTTGTCGATGTACTTGCCCATCATCAGTCGCACGAGCGCGCCATAGGAGGGCCGGAAGCGGATTGTGTCACCCACCTTGAGCTCCCCGGGATCGGGCCCCAGATTGATCACGGCCAGATCGCTGCTGGCACCGGCCAGTTGATGGTTGGGATCCAGCGGGGTCAGGCCGCTGACTTCGGTGTCCACCTGGCCCACGGTCACGATGGCCCGGTAGCCACGCTGGCCGGGGCTGTGCTCGTCGGGCTGCAGGCTGGCGAAGGGGGACATGCTGGTGGTTTCGCCCAGCGGCACCAGGCTCTTTTCCTTGATCTCCACGATGTCGGCTTCCACGGTGAAGGCATCGTCCCGCAGGCCGGCCAGGGTGCCGCCATTGATCAGGTCGGAGCCCAGGAAGACGGAGTCTCCGATGCGGAAGTGATTCACCGCCCGGGGCACACGATTCTCGAGCAGCAGGGGCAGCAGGGAGCTGGATCCGCCCGAGATCATCGCCATCCGGTGCTTGAACTTCAGTTCCAGCAGTTCCTTGTAGAGTGCCAGCTGGGTCAGGTGCTCGGGGTTGGGTACCGCACCCGAGAGACAGCCCAGGTTGGCGCCAATGCCCAGCACCTGCACATTCTTCAGGGAGAGCAGACGCTCGTAGTACGCGATCAGCGAACTGGGCAGGATGCCCTCGCGCAGGTCGCCCATCTCGATCATGATCACCACCCGGTGCACCGTGTTCTGGCGCCGGGCCTCGGCGTCAAGGGCTTCGATGATCTCGATTTCCGTGTTGAGGCTGGCGCTGGCCAGCCGCACGATGTCCTTGAGGGCGGGAAAGTGGGGCAGGCGCAGATACCAGGTTTCCACCGGATCACCCGTGCGGGGAAGTGCTTCCAGATTCAGCAGGCGGCTGTCGGCGATCGAGCGCACGCCCAGCGATTTCAGCGCGGCCAGGGTGGGCTCGTGTCCACAGAGGACCTTGCAGACCAGGGTCCAGGAGGCCTGATGGGCGCGCATCCAGCCATCCACCGTGCGGATGTTGTGCTGGAGCGCCTCCAGGTTGATCGTGATCCGGTTCACGAGTCGCTCGGCACGTAGCGCATTTCCGCGTAGCGCACACGGAATCCCAGCCGTTCATAGAGGTGGCGGGCCGGGTTGCTCTCTTCCACGTGCAGCTTGACGCCGGTCCCGGTCTCCGCCAGACAGCGTCGGGCCAGCTTGCCCCCGATGCCGCGTCCGCGCAGACCCGACTCGACCCCGATCATCAGCAGCAGCCATTCGGGGACGTAGGCGCGCATGCCCGTGCGCAGCATGATGCAGACACCGGCCAGCCGACTTTCCGCGCGGCAGAGCATGGCGAAGCCACCGTGTCCCTCGGCCTGGTGGAAGCAGTCGTCCAGTGCCAGTGCGATGGCTTCGGGTGGGTCCTGGTAGGGTGTCATTTCGTCGTGCAGAAAGCGCTCCAGTGTGGAGCGGTTGGCCCACTGGGGGAGATCGGCTTCGCGCTCGATCTTCAGGAATTCCAGGGGAGCGTCGCCGCCCTGGGCTGTCTTGTCACTCATGGTCACCTCAATTCTTCAGTGGGTACGCCGTTGTGGACGGCATGGAACCGGCTGTGTCCTGTGCGGGCGGGGCTCCCGTGTTGCCGATCGGGCCGGGCACAAGCAGGGGGGCCACTTCCAGCTGGTCGGCCTGCATCATGGACGCCACGCGTTCCAGCGTGGCCAGCATCTGGGTGCGTTCCCAGTCGGCCAGTCCTTCAAGTTGCACGAGGAAGCGGTCGTGCAGCAGGGGCGGCGCCTCGTCGACCAGGGCTTCGCCTTCGGGCGTGAGCCGCACCTGGATTCTCCGGCGATCGCTTTCGTCGCGCAGGCGCACGATCAGCGAGCGTTTTTCCAGCCGGATCAGCAGGTCGGTGATCGTGCCCTGGCTCAGGTGTACCCGGCGTGCCAGCTCGCCCGCGCTGAGCTCGCGAGGCTCGCGCAGCGCCTGCAGCACCAGCAATTGGGGAACCGTGACTCCATGCCGCTGGATCAGGGTGTGGCTGTGCAGCTCGATGGCTCGTGTGATGCGGCGCAGCACCCGGAGAATATCCTGGCTGGCCTGATGTTGGGGGCTCATGGCACTCCGGAATAGTTAGGGCACAAAGTATTTTCCCGCAGGCTGGCATGCAAACTGGAACTGAACCAGTGAGTGAGTTTTGTCAAATCCATCAATATCAGTCGGATGAATTTGGATTGGCGGGGGCTGTCCATGCCATCAAGCCTTTGGGCACAAAGGAAAATTCGGCGAGACAGAGCCCAATACAATGAAAAGCCCGGCCGACGCGTCGCGTCGACCGGGCAAGGGGATTCCGGATTCCGTACGGCCGCTCCGCCCGGAATCGTCGGGTCATTTGATCAGAACCAGACGCTGGGTCTGCACCTGTCCACCCGAGTTCAGGCTGGCCAGATACATCCCACTGGCCAGGCCGGTGGCGTCAAAGACAACGCGGTGCTCGCCACCGGACAGCAGCCCGTCCTGGAGCAGGGCCACCTGCTGCCCGGCCAGATTGTACACGGCCAGGCGCACGGGCGCGGTCTCGGCCAGGCTGAAGGCCAGAGTCGTGCTGGGATTGAAAGGATTGGGCCAGGCGGGGGCCAGACTGAAGTTGGCCGGGATGTCTTCGGTGGCCGAGACGGCGGTCCGCGCGACCCGGATCCTCAGCAGGGGATAGGCGCTCTGGGTGAAATCGGCCGCGGCGAACATCGGATCGTCCAGGATGCCACCGCTGCCTGCGGGCAGATACCCGGCGTGCATCCCGATGGGCATGCTTTCGGACACCCCCGTGTCGGGACTGTTCTGCCCGAAGAAGGCGGTGTGCGCGGGAAGCTCGTCATTCAGTTCGGTGCCGGCGTCCATGATCGCGCCGCCCTGAAGCATCAGCTCCAGAGGCTGGAACTGACCGGCCCCATTGAAGACCCTGTGTGCCATGGGATCCTCGTTGCCCACGAAGGCGTCATTGCTGGGCAGGATCATCGCGAAGAAGCTGAGGTACTGGCCGCTGGGGGTGTCGCCGTCCACGTCCACCACCATGGTGGCCGTTTCGCCGGGTGCCAGGGGCGGTATGCCCGAGTCACTCACCAGGGTGGCCTGCAATTGCCCACTGCCACTGCCGGAGAAATCGGCCATCAGCGGGCCCGAATTGCCATCCTCGGCAAAACGTTCCACGGACATCGACGCGGGGGCTCCGCCATCAAAGACATCGAAGGTTCCGTCATGGATGCCCACCCAGAAGGGCGTGGTCCAGGTTCCGTCCATGGGTGAGAGGTTCTCGATGGTGATCGTCAGAGACGTTGCCGCCGCGGACAGGCTCAAAGCCAGAACGGGCAGTGTGTGAAGCAAGAGGCGGTGTGACATGGTGTTCTCCGTATGCTGTTCCTCGTACCATTCCCCCAGCCGCGGGGGTGCTGTGTGTCGAGGGACAGGATACGGTGCGAAGATCACGCGGAGATCACGAACATCTCACGGTTTTGTCCCGTTTTCATCCTCGGCCCACTGCCGCAAGCAGGAGCGGGCCGCTGCCAGCAGCAATTGCCCATCGAGGCGTCGTTTGTAGTCGGGATTGATGTAGCTGAAGGCCACCGTTCCCGCAGGATCCAGCAACAGGACAGCCGGCACGGGCAGCAGGTGGTGGGCGTGGCCGGAATCGGCTTCCAGGTCAATGCCCCAGCCCAGATAGCGCGTGACGGTCTCGTCATCCACGTGAAATGCCAGACCCAGAGCGCTGGCCGCGTGCATCGCGCAATCCGAGAACAGGCGATAGCCCAGCTCGTGGCGCTCGCGCACCGGGGCCAGCATGCCGGGGCGATCGGGACTGAGCGCCAGGATCTGGAAGCCCAGGGAGTCCAGCGTGCCCTGGATGCTCTGCAGGTCCGCCAACTGGCGGTTGCACCAGGGTCACCACCCTCCGCGATAGATCACCAGCACCGTGGGTGCGGCCGCGAAGGAGTCGTTCAGCAGCACCCGGGTACTGTCCAGATCCAGCACCTCCAGCGCCGGCACGGTCTGCCCGACCAGGATCGGGCAGATTTCACCGGCGCTCGGGGCGGCTTGCGGGGCGCTCTCTGCCAGGACCCAGGATTGGCAGCAGAGCAGGATCAGCAGCGCTGCCACCCTGATGGAGAAGGGGCGGTGCATGTGTAAATCTCCTTGAAGCCGGGATGAGTGACTGATGGGGCGGTCCTGTGCCTGTCTCGTCCGGACAGATTACATTCGATTGCCATGGTCCGGACACGCGCGGCATGGCCGGAAGCTGGGACGAGCCGGGGAAACTCAGCGCACCAGCAGGGCGCGCACCGTGGCCGATTGACCGCTCTGTCCCACAAGTTGCAGCAGATACAGACCCGAGGCCAGCTCGCGTCCCCGGTCGTCGCGACCATCCCAGGTCACGCTGTGCAGGCCTGCCGCACGCGGGCCCAGATCCAGTTCGCGCACGCGGGCTCCGCGCAGGTCGTGCACGCGCAGGCGCAGGTGGTCGGCGCGCCGCAGCTCCAGCTCCACGCGCGTGGAAGGGTTGAAGGGGTTGGGCACCAGGGCATGGATCACGGGTGCCCAGCCATTCCGGGGCACCACCGCTGGAGTGGGTTCCACGGCCGTGACCGGTGTGCCGTCGACGCCAAAACTGGTATTGCTGCCCGCCGCGATCAGATCGTAGGATCCATCGGGATCGGGCAGGCTGCACTGCTCGTACTGGTTGCGGCCCCAGGCCAGCAGCTGGCCGTCGGCCTTGAGACCCACGGTGTGCCAGCCGCCCCCGGCCACGGCCACGAAACCCGTATTGGGCTCCGGGGGCGTGCACTGCCCGAAGAGATTGGCGCCCCAGCCTTCCACGCTGCCGTTGCTGCGGATCGCCAGGCTGTGTGACGCCCCGGCCGCGATGAAGGCGAAGCCCGAGTTGTTCGCGGGCAGGGTGCACTGGCCCGCCAGGTTGCTGCCCCAGGCCACGATGCTGCCATTGCCGCGCAGGGCCATGTTGTGGTAGGTCCCGCAGGCAATGGCCACGAAGCCGCTGTTGGGCTGGGGCAGTGTGTTCAGCCCCCAGTTGTCGTCGCCCCAGCTCACCACCGAGCCATCGGCTTTCAGACCCAGACTGTGCAGCCCGCCGGCGGCAATCGCGATGAAATCCTGATTGGGCGCGGGGGGCGTGCACTGTCCCTGCTCATTCCAGCCCCAGCCCACGACCGAACCATTGGCCTTCAGGCCCAGGCTGTGATCCAGACCGGCCGCCACCCCGACAAAGGACGAATTGGGCGAGGGCACGTTGCACTGGGCCTCGCTGTTGACACCCCAGGCCCGGATCACCCCATCGGCTCCCAGAGCCAGCACGTGATTCTCGCCGGCGGCCAGGGCCTCGATCTCCGTGTTGGGCGCAGGCACATTGCACTGGCTGTCCGTGTTGCTGCCCCAGAGAACGGCACTGCCATCCGTGCGCAGAGCCAGACAATGGGACCCGCCCGCGGCCACGGCGCCATAACCCGACGCGGGCTCCGGCATGCGGCTGGGCCCCGCGCTGCCCAGACCCCAGGCCACCAGAGTGCCCGAAGCCGTCAGCACCATGCTGTGCAGATTGCCCGCCGAAAGGGCCACCACGGCCTCATCGATCACAGGTACATCGGTCTGGCCCCAGTTGTTCAATCCCCAGGCTACCACGCTGCCGTCACTCTTCAAGCCCAGATTGTGATCCAGACCAGCGGCAATCGCGATGAATCCGCTGTTGGGTTCGGGCACATCGCACTGTCCCGAGCTGTTGTAACCCCAGGCCTCGATGCTGCCGTTGGCCTTGAGGGCCAGGCTGTGATCCTCGCCGCAGGAGATGGCGATGAACCCCGTGTTGGGCACCGGCAGTGTGCACTGCCCCAGACTGTTGTTGCCCCAGGCGCGCAGCGAGCCATCGGCCTTGAGGGCCAGGCTGTGGCGTCCGCCACCGGCCACGGCCGTGAAGGCCGAGTTGGGCTGGGGCAGATCACACTGGCCTTCCGTGTTGTCCCCCCAGGCCACGAGGCTGCCATCGGCGCGCAGGGCCAGATTGTGGTTGAAGCCGGCGCTGGCCGCGATGAAGCCGCTGTTGGGACTGGGCAGGCGACACTGGCCCAGTTCATCGTTGCCCCAGGCCACCAGAGTGCTGTCCTGGCGCAGGGCCAGGCTGTGGATCTGACCCCCGTCCAGGCTGTGCAGGTTCTGCAGGGCCGCCTGGGGTTGCACGATCCAGCGTCCCCAGCCGCTCACGCTGCCTTCGGCGCGCAGACCGGGCGCGAGAGCGAGCAGCAGCAGCATGGAGTGGAGCAGTGGCATGAGACTCATCGGGGACCGCCTGGCAATGACATGGAGCGTGACTGTGTCGAAGGGGGGAAGAGACATTTCAGGCGGGCAAAAGGCAAGCGGGAAGTGAACAGGATTCATCCGGGCCGCGGCGGGCCACCCCGCGTCGCGCTCAGTCGAAGACGACGGTGCGGTTGCCCACGGTCAGCACCTTGGCGGAAAGATGTTGGTGCACGGCCCGTGCCAGCACCAGCTGTTCCAGGTCGCGGCCCTTGCGGATCAGGTCGTGCACGTCGTCGCGATGGCTGACCCGGGTCACTTCCTGTTCGATGATCGGACCGGCATCCAGTTCCTTCGTCACATAGTGCGCGGTGGCCCCGATCAGCTTCACGCCCCGCTCAAGCGCACTGTGATAGGGCCGGGCGCCGGGAAACGCCGGCAGGAAACTGTGGTGGATGTTGATCACCCGGTGGTGCCAGCGGGCCAGGAATTCCGCTGACACAATCTGCATGTAACGTGCCAGCACCACCAGGTCGATGGCACATTCCTCGAGCAATGCCTGCTGGCGCTGTTCCAGCTGCGTGCGCCCCAGCTCCTGGGGATCAAGGCATTCGAAGCGGACACCGAACTGCTGGGCCACCCGCTCCAGGTGACGATGGTTGCTGATCACCAGCGGGATGTCGCAGTCCAGTTCACCCGATTGCCAGCGGGCCAGCAGGTCGTAGATGCAATGAGCCTGTTTGGTCACGAAGATCGCCATGCGCTGGCGCTTGCCGGGCATCTGCAGCTGCCAGTGCATGCGCAGCGGGCCCGCCAGTTCCTCGTCAAAGGCCTGCACGAAGGCATCATCCACCAGCGAAAACCCCGCCAGACCCCACTCCACGCGCATGCAGAACAGGCCCTCGGACTGGTCGACATGCTCATCCAGATCGAGGATGTTGCCGCCATGCCGCTGGATCCAACCGGTCACGCGGGCGATCAGGCCGGGAGAATCCTGGCAGTGGATCAGGAGAACGGCGGTATTGCGCGGGCGGGGCATGTGGATTCCTTTCATGGGCTTGATGCAGCCTGTCATATCGGCTGGCGAGGGGGCCATCCGGACTGCCCCTCACGCGGCTGTCAATTCTCCACCTGAGATTGATCAAGTGGGCCGCCCGCTCAAGGTGCCATTTTGGGCCGGTCTTTCGGGGACTCTCCCCACGACCGGGTTCACAAGCAACTGTACATAAGAGGCACGCATGGAACGCAGACAACTGATGCTGGATGGCAACGAGGCCGCGGCCCGGGTCGCCTACCTGCTGAACGAAGTGATTGCCATCTATCCGATCACCCCCGCTTCGTCGATGGGGGAATGGGCCGACCAGTGGGCCTCGGAAGGCAAGCCCAATCTCTGGGGCACCGTGCCCCACGTGGAAGAACTGCAGAGCGAAGCCGGGGCCGCCGGCGCCCTGCACGGCGCGCTGCAGGCGGGCGCTCTGGCCACCACCTTCACCGCCAGCCAGGGGCTGCTGCTGATGCTGCCCAACATGTTCAAGATCGCCGGCGAACTGACGCCCGCCGTGATCCATGTGGCCGCCCGCTCGCTGGCCGCCCAGGCTCTTTCGATCTTCGGAGACCACAGCGACGTGATGAGCGTGCGCTCGACGGGCTTCGCGATGCTGGCCGCCAACAGTGTCCAGGAAGCCCAGGACATGGCTGCGGTGGCCCATGTGGCCAGCCTGGAGTCGCGGATTCCCTTCCTGCATTTCTTCGACGGCTTCCGCACCTCGCACGAGGTGGCCAAGATCACCTCGCTGGGGCGCGAGGAGCTGCGCGAACTGCTGGACGAGCGCTTCGTGCTCGAGCACCGCGCGCGCGGACTGACTCCCGACAGGCCCGTGTTGCGCGGCACGGCCCAGAACCCGGACGTGTACTTCCAGGGGCGCGAGACGGTCAATCCCTGGGTCAACGCCTGTCCCACCATCGTCAGTGATGTGATGGAGCGCTTCGGGAAGATCACCGGGCGCCAGTACCGGATCTTCGAGTATCACGGCGCGGCCGACGCCACCGATCTGATCGTGATCATGGGCTCGGGCTCCCAGACCGTGCAGGCCGCCGTGGAAGCCCTGAACGCCCAGGGCCACAAGCTGGGCTGCCTGACGGTGCGGCTCTACCGGCCCTTCGCGGTGGAAACCTTCGTCTCGCTGCTGCCCGCCAGCGTGCAGCGCATCGCCGTGCTCGACCGGGTCAAGGAACCGGGGGCTCCCGGCGACCCGCTCTATCTGGATGTGCGCACCGCAATTGATGAAATGGTCCAGCAGGGCCGTGCGCCCTTCACCAAGGCTCCGGTGGTCACCGGCGGGCGTTATGGCCTCTCGTCCAAGGAGTTCACCCCGGCGATGGTCAAGGCCGTCTTCGACGAACTGCAGAAGGACAACCGGCGCACCCACTTCACCGTGGGCATCACGGACGACCTGACCTTCAGCAGCCTGGACGTGGACCGCGAATTCCGGGTGGAGGACACGCTGGCCACACGCGCCGTGTTCTACGGGCTGGGCAGCGACGGCACTGTGGGTGCCAACAAGAACTCGATCAAGATCATTGGCGAGAACACCGACAACCACGCCCAGGGGTATTTCGTCTACGACTCGAAGAAGTCCGGTTCGATGACCACATCGCACCTGCGCTTCGGTCCCAAGGAGATCCGCAAGCCCTGGCTGATCGACAGCGCGGGTTTCGTGGCCTGCCACCAGCCCCAGTTCCTCGAGAGCATCGACATGCTGGCGGTGGCCGCCCCGGGTGCCACCTTCCTGCTCAACACTCCCTGGCCGGCCGACCAGATCTGGGACAAGCTGCCGCGCAGCGTGCAGCGCACCCTGCTGGAGAAGAAGATCGAGCTGCACGTGATCGACGCGGTGCAGGTGGCCAAGGACGCGGGCATGGGCGGGCGCATCAATACCGTGATGCAGACCTGCTTCTTCGCGATCAGCGGTGTGCTGCCCCGTGACGAAGCCATTCAGGCCATCAAGCACAGCATCGAGAAGACCTACGGCAAGCGCGGTGACGAACTGGTGCGTCGCAATTTCGAGGCCGTGGATGCCTCGCTCGCGCACCTGCACCGGGTCGAGCTGCCGCTCAAGGTCAGCAGCGCCATCGAGATGAAGGATGCGATCCACGGCGAAGCCGACGAATTCGTGCGCCGTGTCACGGCCGAGATCATCGCCGGCCGCGGCGACGCTCTTCCGGTCTCGGCCATTCCCGCCGACGGCACCTGGCCCGTGGGCACCACGCGCTTCGAGAAACGCGACATCGCCAACGAGATTCCGGTCTGGGATCCCGATGTCTGCATCCAGTGCGGAAAATGCGTGCTGGTCTGTCCGCATGCCGTGATCCGTGCCAAGCTGCCCAGCGTGCAGGAGCTGGCCGGTGCTCCCGAGTCCTTCCTGCACACCACGCCCAAGTGGCCCGAGCACAAGGAACGGCGCTACACCCTGCAGGTGGCTCCCGAGGATTGCACCGGCTGCAGCCTGTGTGTCGAGGTCTGCCCGGCCAAGAACAAGAGTGCCGTGGGCCGCAAGGCGATCAACATGGAAGACAAGCTGCCCCTGCTGGCGGCGGAGAAGGCCAATTGGGAATTCTTCGAGTCCATTCCCGAAATGGATCGCGGTGCCCTCAAGCATCACGCGGTGAAGGACATCCAGCTGCTGCAGCCGCTCTTCGAGTTCAGCGGAGCCTGCGCGGGCTGCGGTGAGACACCCTACCTGAAACTGATGACCCAGCTCTTCGGCGATCGCGCCGTGGTGGCCAACGCCACCGGCTGCAGCTCGATCTACGGGGGCAACCTGCCCACCACGCCCTGGGCGGCCAATCACGAAGGGCGCGGTCCGGCCTGGGCCAACAGCCTCTTCGAGGACAATGCCGAATTCGGACTGGGCATGCGCCTCTGCATCGACCGCCAGACCGCCTATGCCAGCGAGCTGCTGACCCGCTTCGCTCCGGTGGTTGGAGAGGAATTGGCGGAAGCGATCCTGAATGCCCCGCAGGAAACGGAAGTGGATCTGAATGCCCAGCGTGAGCGTGTGATACAGCTCAAGTCCGCCCTGGCCGGACTGGACAACCCGGGTGCCTCCGACCTGCTGAGCCTGGCCGACAAGCTGGTGCGCAAGTCGGTCTGGATCATCGGCGGCGATGGCTGGGCCTACGACATCGGCTACGGCGGCGTCGACCAGGTGCTTTCCAGCGGCGCCAATGTCAACATCATGGTACTGGACACCGAAGTGTACTCCAACACGGGCGGTCAGGCCTCCAAGGCCACCCCGCGCGCCGCGGTGGCCAAATTCGCCGCCGGAGGCAAGGACCGGGGCCGCAAGGACCTGGCCCGGATGGCGATGCACTACGAGAATGTCTACGTGGCCCGGGTGGCCATGGGCGCCAACGACGCCCACACGGCCAAGGTGCTGCTGGAAGCCGAGAGCTGGAATGGCCCCAGCCTGATCATCGCCTACAGCCACTGCATCGCCCACGGCTTCGACCTGAAACACGGCATGGACCAGCAGAAGCTGGCGGTGCAGAGCGGTTACTGGCCCCTCTTCCGTCACGACCCGCGTCGCGCCGCCCAGGGCCTGAACCCGGTGCAGCTGGACAGCAAGGAAGGCAGCATTCCGCTGAAGCAGTACATCTACAACGAGAGCCGCTACACCATGCTGGTGCACGCCCGCAAGGAACGCGCCGCGGAGTTGCTGCTGAAGGCCGAACACGACGTGGCCGAGCGCTGGGCCGATCTGCGCGATCTGGCCGGCATGCCCGGACACGGCGAGACCCCCGACTCGGGAAACAAGGATGCATAGCATGAACATGAACACCACCTGGCTCGGCCTGACATTGCGCAATCCCCTGGTCGTCTCGCCCTCACCGCTGTGCGACAGCCTGGACAACCTGCGCCGGATGGAAGACGCGGGTGCGGGCGCGATCGTGCTGCACAGCCTCTTCGAGGAGCAGATCAACGCCGAAAGCCGCGAACTGGACAGCGCCCTGCGCCGTGGCAGCGAAAGCTACTCCGAAGTGATGAGCTATTTCCCCGACCCGGGCGAGCTGAGTCTGGGCGTGGACAGTTATCTGGAACTGCTGCGTGCCGCCAGCGAGAGCCTGGAGATTCCCGTGATCGCCAGCCTCAACGGCGTCTCGAGCGGTGGCTGGATCCAGATCGCCAAGCAACTGGAGCAGGCGGGAGCCGCGGCCCTGGAGCTGAATGCGTATCACATTCCCACCGATCCCAGCCAGAGCGGCGAGGACGTGGAGAAACTCTATGTCTTTCTTGCCCGCGAGCTGCGCGCCGTGGTGCGTCTGCCGCTGGCAATGAAACTGGGTCCCTACTTCAGCGGTTTCGCCAACATGGCCCGGCGCCTCGAGAACGAACAGATCAATGGCCTGGTGCTCTTCAATCGCTTCTACCAGCCCGACTTCGATCTGGAGAACCTCGAGATCCAGCCCAGCCTGCACCTCAGCCGTTCCGACGAGCTGCTGCTGCGCCTGCGCTGGACCGCGATCCTGCATGGTCGCACGGGTCTGGACCTGGGCATCACGGGCGGTGTGCACACCGGTCAGGACGCCCTCAAGTGCATGATGGCCGGCGCGCGCGTGGCCATGCTGACCTCGGCCCTGCTGCGCAACGGCATCGGCCACCTGGGCCGCGTGCTCGAGGAGATGCAGCACTGGATGGAGCGCAAGGAATACGAGTCCATCAGCCAGATGCAAGGCAGCATGAGCCAGCAGGCCGTGGCCAACCCCAACGCCTTCGAGCGTGCCAACTACCTCAAGGTGCTTTCCTCCTACATCCTGTAGGTTCCATTTCTTCCGTGTGTCCCACGAGGCCGTCGGTTCTACCGGCGGCCTCGTGTCGTACTGCAGGACTCCGACATCCTCGCGGAAGCGGGTCGCCATGCAATGGTCCCCATGCTGGCCGCCCCGTTTCGTGGAGATGACGACTCTTTGACCTGAACACTTCAATCTTCCCGCAGGCTTTGTGGCATGCAGCTTGCGTGAGAGCTTGAGACGTGGTGCACAGCGGTCCTGCAAGACTGCTTACCGACCCTCGAGGTCGCCATCCGTCTTTGATTGGAAACAGGATTCGAGCAATTCTTACAAACGGATCAGAATGCTGTTGTGCGACCGTGCAGTTCGCCAGGCCAAACATGAGTTCACAGGTGCATCAGCAGAAGACCAGACATGAGGCCACGATCATGAAGAAGCCCGCCATCACTTTCTGCCTGTTGTGTCTTGCCCCGATCCTCACGACGTGTCCGGTCCTCGCACAGGACAGCGGTTCCCTTGTCAGCTGGGGCGGCATGGTCGTGGTGGAGCCGGATGCATTGGAAGGCCTCGTGGCATTGTCGGCGGGCAGCTATCACAACCTGGGCATCTCGGACAATGGTTCCATCGTGGCCTGGGGTGCGAACTGGTATGGCATCAGCACGCCTCCGGACCCCAACACTGGCTATGCAGCCATCGCGGGCGGCATGTATCAGTGCCTGGGTCTCACGCACGATGGGTCCATCGTCGCCTGGGGCTCCAATCTGTATGGCGAGTGCGATGTGCCGGAACCCAACACGGACTTTGTGGCCGTTGCCGCAGGCGAGACATACAGCATGGGCCTCAAGGCTGACAGTTCCATCGTGGTGTGGGGAACCGACAGTGCTGGCCATTTTTCCGTTCCCGAACCCAACACGGACTTCGTGTCCATCGCCAGTGGCACGTATCACTGTCTGGGCCTCAGGGCCGAGGGATCGGTCGCGGCCTGGGGGTGGAATTCCAATGGTGAGTGCGATGTCCCGGAGCCCAATACGGACTTCGTGGCGCTGGCCGGGGGTGAGACACACAGCCTGGGCCTCAAGGCCGATGGCTCCATCGTGGCATGGGGAGACAACAATTTCGGCCAGTTGGAGCTCCCTGAACCCAACACGGGATTCGTGGCGATCGCAGCGGGCGGATATCACAATCTGGGCCTCAAGGCCGATGGTTCCATCGTGGCCTGGGGCTCCAACAACGATGGCCAGTGCAACGTGCCGGAACCGAATTCGGATTTCGAGGTGTTGTCAGCGGGCGCCAGACACAGCCTGGGCATGAAGTCAGACGGGACCGTCGCGATCTGGGGATCGAATGACCAGTATCAGTGCAATGTGCCGGTGCCGAATGTCGGCTTCGTGTCGGTTGCACAAGGTGTATGGAACTTTCCATGCTTGAAGGAAAATGGGTCCATCGTGGTTCTGGGAGCAAACTGGTCGGGCCAGTGCGACGTCCCGGAGCCCAATGTGGACTTTGTATCCACCGCTGAGGGCTATGGTCACACCGTGGGCCTCAAGGCCGATGGATCCATTGTTGCCTGGGGAAGCAACTCGAATGGCCAGTGCGATGTCCCGGAACCCAACACAGGTTTTGTGGCTGTGGCGGGAGGAGGCGATCACAATCTGGGTCTAAAGGTGGATGGGTCCCTGGTTGCCTGGGGAGACAACGAGCATGGCCAGTCAACGTTGCCGGAACCCAGCACGGATTTTGTGGCCATAGCCTGTGGCACGGCTCACAGTCTGGGCCTCAAGGCCAATGGATCCATCGTGGCCTGGGGATTGAATGACGACGGCCAATGCACCATCCCGGCACCCAATACCGGTTTCGTGGCCGTTTCGGGTTGCCATACCCACAGTCTGGGCCTGAAGTCGGATGGGTCCATCATTGCCTGGGGACGGAATGAATACGGCGAATGCAACGTTCCAGCGCCCAACACGGATTTTGTGGCGATCTCGTGTGGCACTGGGCACAGTCTGGGGCTGAAAGCCGACGGTTCCATCGTGGCCTGGGGCAGCGATGAAGAAGGCAAATGCACGGTCCCGGAGCCGAACACGGGTTTTGTGGCACTCGCGGCAGGGCAGTTCGCCAGCATCGGCATCCGGTCCCATGCGACGGGGGTGCCGGAGATGGAAGACCGCGTGCAACCTGTCACCACCACTCTGCACATCGAATCCCTTTCGCCGAACCCCTTCAACCCATCCACCCTGGTGACATTCGAGATACGTCGTCCCGGGCCCGTGACTCTGACCGTGCATGACATCAGCGGGCGCCTTGTGTGCTCGCTGGATCTTGGCGCCCTGCCCGCGGGACATCACCAGATCCGCTGGGACGGACGCAACAGCGCCGGGCAGAATGTGGCGTCTGGCATGTATCTGATGCGCCTGGAAGGGGCGGACGGGGCGTCGGCGACAGCCAAAGCACTGCTCGTTCGCTGAGGGTGGCCGCGCGGTGTCAACAGAAAGTGGCGCCGTGTCGACATGGATCGCAGGGTGCAACCGGCATGGCAGTGATTCCTTCACTCGCATCAGCGGGGGATCGTAACCATTCGCGTCATAATGGACCAGAAGTGTCTTGCCCCGCGTGACGGCCTCCATGCCCGCAGCACAAAAGCCTGACAAGCAAGGTCCCACATGTCCGCCCGTGGATTCCCCACGGGCTACGGATGTGTGATGCCCCATTCGGGGCTTGGCTGGCAGCGATTGTGTGCCGGGGCGAAGCCATGATCACCTTCCCTCGCGCCAGCGGGGGAAGGCACGCCGAAGGCGTGATGGGATGGGGGCCATGTGTGGCTTGGCGCAGATGATGTGTGGAATGATGAATGCGACACAACCCAAAGCTTCGCTTTGGGCTGAGGAAACAGTGCCCCTGCGGGGCGTCCTATTTCAGCAGCAGGAGCTTCTGCGTCCGCGAATCAACGCCTGCGGCAAGCTCCACGATGTACACCCCGCTGGCCAAGTCACTGGCATCCCATCGCACATGGTGCTCGCCCGCGCTCTCCAGTTCGGAAACGAGTGTCCGCACCTTCTGCCCCAGCACATTGTATACGGACAGTTCAACCTGCAGCGGGCGGTTGAGGACATAGCCCAGAGTGGTCACGGGATTGAAGGGATTGGGGAACGCCGGCCGCAGTTCGAAGCTGCCCGGATGCGCCTGAGGTTCCTTGAGCGGTGCACGCACGGCCACCAGGTGATCCAGCGTGCCCGCATGGGGTCCACCGGTGTAGCCGATGTCGTTGCGCAAGGTGCCCTGGCTGGGCCAGAGGGCGAATCCGGGGTTGTCGGGGTCTTCGATGTCGTTGTAGGATTCGTCCGGGTGGCCGGCGTCAATGGCCGGGGAGATGGGCGCGAGCCAAGGGGCGCCCAACTCCTCATCGAACAGCGGATTGACTCCGACTTGGTTGCCGCTACCTGGTACCGGTTCCTGGACGATGTTGTACTCCCAGGATTGGGAAGTGGGTTCTTCGAGCTCAATCCACTGGTCGTACTCGTTGTCGTGAAACACGCTGTTGCGCACAATCAAAGTGGCCGGATTCCACAAGTTGATCAGGTGTCGGATGTTGCTGCAGCCAACAACCGTCACATTGTCCAACTCGATTGTCGGGGTCAGATTCTGGCTTTCACCCCACGCCCAGATAAACGCTTGCTTGCTGTAGTGTCGTTGGTCGAGTGGCAACCAGTTCGCGCCGCCAAGCATATTCTCCACATGGACATTCCGCAGAACCCTTGACCCTGAGTTTCCGGTGATGCCGAATGCAGTTCGCTTTACATTTCGAAGAATCGCACCTTCGATCAGACCTTGGCTGCCGAACCAGATTCCTCCATCGTCACAGTTCTCCAGCAGAATTCCCCTTGCATCCAGATAGTCCGAATTCAACCATACAGTGAATCCAGGGCCTGAGTACCCAATGCCATCGCTGGCGCTCACTTCCGGAATGGGATTGTCCATTCGGCTGTTGCGCACCGTCAGATTTCGAACGACCATCGTATCCACCGACCAGGCCATGAATTCGCGCCCCTCGTTTTCACCAGGCTCATACTCTGGCCAGACATCCGTGTAGACATCCAGATCGTCCACACGGTTGTTCTCGAAAAGCACATTCTCCAGCCTGCGATTTCCCCAGGCCATCCAGACCATGGCGCGTTGTAAACCGGTGCAACTGCCGGGGTATCACCGACGTCCGGGTCGGGGGGCATGATCACAGCGTTGTTGCGGATGCTGGCATCGATCAGGTCACACCGCGTCAGAGAGATGAAGGGGTGGGGATGGTTGAACGCCGCGTTGGTGCTGTCGCCCTGGATGTTGTCGTGGAAACTCAGGTTGCGCAGTTCAGTGCCATTATCAGTATCTGGAGAAAAGATAGATCATGCTGGACTCATCGTTGTCCCATCCGGTTGTGATGCACATGGACACCGTCGAACATGACAGGGGCAACGTTTGGGGTGGCTGCGGTCAGACGATTCGTGGAATCACATCCAGTGATCTCGATGTTCCGGACCACCATGGTTGATCCATCGGTTCCTTCGCCACGCCTTTTGAAACTCAGATAGCAGCCTTCCGAGTAGATGTTGGCAAATGGATGAGTTATTTCGTTGGGGTGAAGCCATACCAGCGCAGTTCCGCATTTCCCGTACAGTTGACGATTCGAACATTCGACAATGCCAAGGAGTCCATATCACTGTGAAACTGTTTCAGGACTGGGCAATCGGTACCCCCACCATCCCAGTAGAAACCATCCACAATCAAGCGGCTTTGAGTGGCGTGGATCTGAAAGGCATGGGCCGGGAACACCGTGGTTTCGACCTGTGTACCGCGGCAGTGAATGCGTCTCAGGGTCAGGGATCCGGTGGAGTACCAATCCTGCCCGTACACACCATGGAACAGGATCGACGCCTTGTCAGGAGCCCTGCAATCGGCAAATACCACATCTTCGAAGACAGCACTACTTACTCCGGAGCCCATCTGGACCGCACCCGCACGGACCTGGTATGTGTATGGAGCATCCCGGTGTCCTTGCCCGCGCCAAAATGTTAGGCCCCGGATGGTCAGCAGTTCCGCAGCACCGGTGTGGACCGTCAGGATCGTGCCCACATGTTCCCCGTCCAGGATGGTTTCCGCGATGTCCGTGGAATCCTGGTGAAGGGGTAGTTGGAACAGAAAAGCAAGGTGTGGGCCGGGCTGTCCAGCAGCCCGGTCCACACCCCGCGATCCACGCGCACTGTGTCCCCTGCCTGACTGGCATCCATGGCCTGTTGCACACCGGGGAAGTCCGCAGGCACCCGCAGGACCGCCGCCGATCCGGCCCCGGCACACATCAGCCACAGCAACACGACCCATATGGGCATGACCGACTCCCAATTCAGATTTGCGGCAATGCAGAATGACGCGCCCAGTTTAACGAATGACGCTCCCGGGTGCTGGATCTGGATCATGTGCGGGGAAATCATGCAATTGGACGGAGCTTCTTGCAGGATGGGCAGAGTCCGCTGGCGGTGCCCATCAACCTTCCTGGACATCATCAATAGGGTGACGGTCCTTTCGACCGTCGCCCTGTTCAAGAGCATGACGGTCCCAACGACCGACACCTCGACCGCCTTGTCGTCCGACGAAACCGCGGACGAGGTGGCGGACGAGATGGTGGACGAGATGGCGGACGAGACGGTCGAAACCCCCTTGCACGAGGCGACGGCCCCTTCGAACGTCGCCATGTGGACCAGCTTGACGGTTCCATCAACCGCCGCCCTGATCCTCCCTGTGCCGGGATCCCAATGTGTCGGGCATCCGCGTCCGCCCGTGGATTCCCCACGGGCTATGGATGTACGATGCCCCATTCGGGGCTTGGTGGGGGGCGGTGTGCATTGGCATCCAAGTGTGTTGGTGGGCACGCTGCGCTTTGCCCACCCAACGGGGGAAGCGTCACATGAACCGCCCCGCAGGGGCACGCCATCAACAGCCCAAAGCGAAGAGTTGGATGGTCGCGATGATGTGCGAGAAACTGGTTGTTCGGTGTAACCGATCGGGATCCCCATTCTGGGCGACACATGCTGTGCGCCCCTTTCACGGGGATGACACTGATTGTGTCACTTCCGCCGCGGTGACGCCGGTGGCGGAACCATCGAGACGGGACGGTCGAGCAGGGACGGTCGAGCAGGGAGCCTGGGCCGCCGCGCTTGGCCCGAAGGACCGCAGCGCGGGCCAAGTTTGCGCGGCGCGAGGTCTGCTGAGCCTTCTTTTGGTCTACCTTTTCTTCGCGAAGAAAAGGTAGAGAGCGCCCCCCGCGCAGGGGAGTGCATTGCCGGCGACCGGCGAAAGCATCCGTGACACGCACACCGTCCGGCGCACAGCAGTTCCGAACGCGAATGAGTTTCGGTGTAACCGCTCGGGATCCCCATTCTGGGCGCCACATGCTGTGCGCCCCTTTCACGGGGATGACACTGATTGTGTCACTTCCGCAGCGGTGACGCCGGTGGCGGAACCATCGAGACGGAACGGTCGGGCATTCACGTGGGCCGCCGCGCTTGGCCCGAAGGACCGCAGCGCGGGCCAAGTTTGCGCGGCGCGAGGCCTGCTGAGCCTTCTTTTGGTCTACCTTTTCTTCGCGAAGAAAAGGTAGAGAGCGCCCCCCGCGCAGGGGACCCTCGCCGCAGCGAGAGTGATCCATAGTGAGTACGAGGAGGAGAGCCCGCGGCAGCGCTAGTCTGTCTGAGCGACCAGCTCCAATGCGGCAATGCCGGGACTGCTGATCTGCTGGAAACCGCCGGAGGGGTCCTGGAGCACGAAGAGGGCTTCGACGCCGGCCATGCGCTCCACCATGGCCATGCCGTCCTGGTAACCCAGCACCATGCAGGCGGTGGCCAGGGCGTCGGCGGCCGTGCAGTCGGGGGCGATCACGGTCACGGATACCAGGCTGGTCTGGATCGGGCGACCCGTGCGCGGGTCAAGGATGTGGGGCAACTGGCCTTCCTGGCGGCGCACGTAGTTGCGGTAGGAGCCTGAGGTGGCCACCGCGCCATGGTCGAGACCCAGCACCGTGATCCAGCGTCCGTCGCCGGGGGGCATGCCTTCGATGGGGGCTTCCACACCGATATGCCATGGACCGCCTTCGGGGCGGGTGCCTTCCACGATCAGCTCGCCGCCGATCTCCACGGTGAAATTGCGCGCGCCACGCTCGCGCAGCAGGCGGGCCAGCACGTCCACTGCGTAGCCCGGGGCAATGGCGTTCACATCCAGCATCACGCCGTCCTGGCGTTTGGTCAGTCCCACGCCGCCAGGCATCGGTTCGGTGATCAGTTGATCCATGCCGGTCAGGGCTCGCGCGGCGTCCAGTTCTTCGTCCGTCGGGGAAACGCTGGCACCGTCGACACCGAAGCCCCAGAGCGTGACCAGCGGTGCCACGGTGGGATCGAACGCACCGCCGGTGGCGCGCTGCCATTGCACGGCAGCCTCCAGCACCCGCTGGAAGTCCTCATCCATTTCCACCAGCGAATCGGCGCGCGCCGCGTTGAAGGCGCTCAGCACGCTGCGCTCATCCCAGGCCGAGAGCGACGCGCTGATCCGCACCAGCACAGCATCGATCTCGCGCTGGAGCTTCTCCTTCAGGCTGGAGTCGTCCAGTACGGCGGGCCAGTCGCCCAGCCGGATGTGCCAGGTGGTGCCCATGGTCTGGCCTTCCAGCAGCACCGTGGCGGGTTTGAGCTCGCGCCGCTCCAGTGCCCGGAAGAACAGGATCAGCAGGGCCACCACGATGGTGCTCCAGATCCACAGGCGGCGTTGACGTTTCTGGATGGACGGCATGGGTGGCTCCCGCGTTGATGAGTGGCGACGGCCCCCAAGGTAGGACTGAGTCGCGCGGGCGCCAAACCACGACCGGGGAACCCCACACCTGCTGGGCACTTGTGCCACGGGTGTCCGACTTGGGGTGGAACCCGTCGATCCCTGCGAATGGCGCCCCGTATTGTAGCGTGAATCGCACATCTCAGTCGGCAAATGACCCCGTTCACATGATCTGTGTCAACCCCGGCTGCATCGCCGCGCAGTTATCTTGCGCCCTGCAAGGCCGGCAACCCGGCCTTTCATTGTATGAGGACATGACGCCCCGGCGAGTGCCGAGGTTCACCTGTCGAATTGCTTGGAACAGGAACGGAATGCCCGACTCCTCCTTGCCGATCGCCGCCGTCTTCGGTGGCCTCATCCCAGCCCGTACTCCCCAGTCCCCCGGCCGGTCCGGGGGATTTGCATCCTGCCCTTCCCGGAGGTCACCCTCATGTCCATAAGCGTGCTGCTGACCGCCGCGCTGGTGATGGCGGGCATCGGGGTTCTGCTGGCCACCATTCTTGCGGTTGCCGGTCTCAAGCTGCAGGTGGAGGAAGATCCGCGGGTCAACGCGGTGGAAGGCATGCTGCCCGGCACCAATTGCGGTGCCTGCGGCAAGCCTGGCTGCCGGGCCTTCGCCGAATCTCTCGTGGAAGGTGTCAGCAGCCCCGCGGGGTGCTCGGTCAGTTCGCCCGAAGGCCGCGAGAGCATCGCCGCCTTCCTGGGTGTCGGTGTGGGTGAGGCCGTCAAGCGCGTGGCCCGGCTGGCCTGCGCGGGAGGCAGCAATGTCGCCCGTCAGCGCGTGGACTACCGTGGACTGAATACCTGCCGGGCAGCCTCGCTGGTCGCCGGAGGGGGCAAGGGCTGTGTCTGGGGCTGCCTGGGCCTGGCCGACTGCGAAACCGCCTGCACCTTCAACGCCATCACCATGGATGCCCACGACCTGCCCGTGGTGAACGAAGCCCTCTGCACGGCCTGCGGCGATTGTGTGACGGTCTGCCCCAAGCGGCTGTTCTCGATCGTGGACCAGGCCAACGCCCTCTGGGTCGCCTGCAACAGTTTGCTGGCCGGAGATGCGGCCGAGGCTGAGTGCGACGTGGCCTGCACGGGCTGTGGCAAGTGTGCCGCCGACGGGGCCCCCGGATTGATCGAAATCCGAGATGGGCTGGCAGTCGTGAACCCCGACAGTATGAACAAGGCCAGCGAGGCCGCCATCCAGCGCTGTCCCACCGGGGCGATCCTCTGGGTGGAGCAGACGTCCGAAGGAACGGTCTTCCGCAAAGGCCTGGCGGCAAAACCCGTGTTGAGAGACCGGGCCCTGCCCATCGGCTGACAAGACAGGACTGCAGCATGCGCGCATCGTGGATCACGAGATTCTTTTCGAGCGAGGCACCCAGTGCCCAGACCGGTGGCCTGCTCTCCGAGCGGGCTTTGCGTGGCGCCCTTGATACCCGTCTGGACGTCCGTCGTTTCCGCGGCACGGGCGCTCTGGCCCAGGCCTCGACCTGGGTTCTGGGTGGTCGCCGAGCCACGGTGGAACTGGCTGCGGGCGAACTGAGCGCCCAGCTTGGTTGCCTGTCGCACAGCCCACAGACTCCCCTCCCCCTGGTTCTTGAACTTCTGCCCGGCCTGGCGCCCGGCACGCGCGGTGACGGTCTGGCCCGTGCGATCGCACGGCTGCGCAGCCTTGACATCATCGTGCTGCAGCCCAGCGCGCCCGAGGAACTGCTGCCGCTGGCCCTGCTGGCGCGCCGGCTGAGCGAGGAGCTGCTGCGTCCCGTGGCCCTCGTGAGTGACATCAGCCTGGATGGCGAGGGCCATTTCAGCCTGTCCAGCCCTCTCGTGGGCACCAGCGACTGGGAGGCACTGCTGAGCTGGGTGGGCCGGACCAGCGAGACCGTTGACTGCATCCTGCCTTCCCAGAAAGTGCTCTTCGGTACCCGCCGGCTTCGTCTGCCCAGTCTGATCGATGACTCACACCCGCGCGGCATGTCCGTGCAGTCCGAACTGCGCGCATCGTCGCGCGCGGGTCTGCAGCACGCCACGTTGTTCAACGCCGGACGTGATGCGCGCATCGGCCAGCTGGAAAAGGAACTGGCCGGTCTGGCCGGGTGGGCCTTCATGCTGGAACCCCAGGCACTGAGCGGATCCACCATCGTGGCCCGGGGTGCCCTGGCGGGCCGTTGCAGACGTCTGCTGGCCCAGGGCAGCGTGCGCGAACTGAGCCTTGTCTGCCTGCGTCGCCTGCACCCGCTGGCGGCCAATTGCCAGCCTGCTGCCCTGCCAAGACCACTGACCCTGCTGGAAGACAGCGACCCCGATCTGGCTCTGCCGGCCACTCTGGTGGGAGCCGCCAACCTGCATGTGCTCTGTCCCGAAGCGGGTGCGGCACTCAATGCGGGCGATCTGCTGGCCGTGTCACGTGCACTGGCCGACGGCCGCAAGGGCATCCTGCACACGGGCCTTGATTTCGTTGCCGCACACACGGAGTCGCCGCGTGAAGAACTGCGTGCCGAAAGCCTGCGTGACGCCTGGCCCGCGGTCATGGGAGACCGACTGGTTCCCGGAGCTGCGCCCAAGGCCGGTGCGGCCCGTCTCAATCTGGCCCTGCTGGCGGGCGGAGAATCGGCCTTTGATGAATTGATGCCCACTCTGCTGCCCCTGCTGGAAGGTCTGGGCGGCAGTCTGCAGGCCCTGCGGTCGATTCCCGCCGGAGGAGACCGGGGTCTGGTGCTCTGGAGACTGCACTGGTCAGCCAGTCCCGAATGGCTGCTGCCCGATCCGGACGCGCCTGCGGACCTGGTGGTCCTGCTGGATGAGCGCTCGGCCCGCGAATTGCCTGCCCGGGTCCTGGCTCCGGCCAGCACCCTGTTGCTGAGGATCCCACGGGCCAGTCTGGCCACGGGACGCCGCATCGAGCAGGAACTGAGCCCCGCCGCCCTGGATCACGAGGGTCCGCTGCGCGCCCTGCTGGCCGCTTCGGGGCACAGCGGACTCGAGACCCTTTGCGGTGGTCTGCTGGCGGCCGTGTACGCACTGCTGCAGCGCACGCCCGAGAAGGACCTGGAGTCGGAACTGCGCGAGCGCCCCGCGCTGAAAACGGGGTTCAACTCGCTGGTGCAGCCCGAACGTGAGCTGCTGCCCGCACGCAGCCCGGATACCTTGCCCGGACAGGCTCACGCGGCACTGCTTGGACGGTTGAGCACCACCGCGGCGCCCCTGGACGATCCCCTGCTGCCCTCCCTGCTGGATGCGGGAAATGGCCTCAGCGTGGACCCGCTCAGCCTCAGCGGTCTGCTGCCCCCGCGCAGCGGTCGCCTGCGTCGCGAGCACCGGCGTCCCGACCTGCCCCGGCTGACTCCCGCGTTGTGTACATCCTGCGGCGATTGCTGGAGCCTGTGTCCTGAAGGCGCGCTGCCCCTGCGCCTGCTCGAGCCGGGCGACCTGCTGGATGCCGTGCTGGGCGCGGCGCGTGCCACGGGCCAGCCCCTTGCCACTCTGGAAGCCCAGCGCCGCGCGCTGCAGACCCGCTTCCAGACGGTTCTGGGCGCCAGCTCGGCCGATCACGATGCCCGTGCCGTGCTGTCGCGCAGCCTGGATGCCTTGCTGAACGAACACCCCGAGGATGCCTTGCGCGCCGAAGTACGCACGGCCCAGGCCGAACTGGCCGTGCTGCCTCTGGTGAACTGGAGCCGCAAGCCCGGCGTGTTGCTGGCCATCGGCGTGGACGCCGACGCCTGCAAGGGGTGCTCACTCTGCGCGCGTGCCTGTGAGACGGGTGCCCTCGAGATGGCGGGCTGGAATGCGGTGCGTGAAGCGGCGGGCAAGGAATGGAGCGCCTTCCAGCGCCTGGCCGCCACCCGGCGTGACCTGCTGCCGGTGGGCGAGGCCTCGCGCGCCCATCCCGAAGATCTGCTGCTGGATTCGGAAGCCACCGAAGCCTTCGGCCCCGGCGACGAGAGCCCCGCGGGCAACACGGCCCGCAGCGTGTTGCGTGTCTGGGCCGGCATGGCCCAGGCGCTGGGCCGCCAGCGTCAGCAGGCCCTGGAAACCGAACTGGCCGGTCTGGCCGCCGATCTGCGCATACGCCTGCAGACCGAGCTGAGCCCGCAGGTCAGTGATCCCGCGGCGCTCAAGGCCTTGCTGGAGTCCCACGACGGCGAGCTGGATCTGGGGTCCCTGCTGGGGCAGGCCGGAGTCAGCAAGGCCCCGCTCGATCCCGAGCGTCTGGCGCGTCTGGCCGGTCTTGCCAGCGACCTTGACAACTGGATCACGGAACTGGACAACGGAGCCGGTGGACTGGGTGCGCGTCTTGCACTGTGCCTGCCCGGCCGCGCTCTGGATCTCAACTGGCCATGGAACCCCTCGGCCCTGCCCACGCTGGTCCTCGACCGGGGCAGTCTGGCCGACCAGGCTCTCGGGATGGCCCAGGCCATCGCCCAGGAACACGCTTCAAGGATTCGTCTGCGCAAACTGGCCGCGCTCAGTCTGTCCGGTCGGTATCAGGCCAGCGTGCATGGTCCCTGGTTCCGCCAGTTCAGCCCCGACCAGCTGGGCGAGGAAGACTGGGCCAGTTGCCCGCCCCTGCTGCTGGCCGTGGAGTCCGGTGCCATGGGCGGCGGCAGCCTGGATGCCTGGCGCGCCCTGCTGGGCGGACCGGTGCCCGTGAAACTGCTGGTGCTGTGTGACGCCGGTGATCCCGATGCCCTGGCACTGGCCGGGCTCAGCGGCAAGAGCCTGCCCGCCTTCAGTGGCAGTCACGCCGATTTGACCCACCTGCGCGAAGGTCTGCTGGACGGATTGGACGCCGCGGGCCCCGCGATCGCCAGTGTGTTCTGCAGTCGCCTGCCGCTGGTGACACAGGCCACCGCGGGCAGCACCTCGGCCCTTGATCTGGCCCGGATGGCCTTCGCCCACGGCCTCTGGCCCCACTATCGCTTCAATCCCGCCTGGGGAGCCGGGCCGCACGAAAGCCTGCGCCTGCACCCGGAGCAGCCCGCCGCCACCCAGCCGCTTGAGCTGCGCGAAGCGCCCGCAGGATTCGAACTGGATTCCCCGGTGACACTGGCGCATCTTCAGGTGCTGGAAGGTGCCTGGCCCGAGCGCTTCCACACCTGGGATCACGTGCGTGGCGAGGGGGGCCTGGAAGCCCAGCCCCTGGCCGAGTGGCTGGAACTGGACGCCGCCGACCGGGCTCTCAGTCTGCCGCTGGTCAAGGCGGGTGAGACTGGCCAGCTGAAGACGCTGGTTCCCACGGCCAGTCTGGTTCGCGCGTGTGAAACAGTCGGATCGCGCTGGCAGGAGCTGCTGGATCTGGCCCGGCGGGACCTGCGTCCCGTGGATGCCGAAGCCCTGCGTCACGAAGGCAGTCGTGAAACCGAAGCCACCTTGCTGGCCACCCTGAGTCAGTCCTTGCTGCAGCTGGCCAACACCCCGGCACCACCGGAAGGAGAGGCTTCCTGATGCCCGCCGGTTTGAAGACCTTCAGTCACGGCATACACCCGCCGGAAGCCAAGGAGCTGACCGCAAGCAGCCCCGTGCGGCGCATGCCCTTTCCGCCGATGCTGGTGATTCTCATGGGCCAGCATGCGGGAAAACCCGCCGTGCCCGTGGTGAGCGAAGGACAGCGTGTGGCACGCGGCCAGTTGCTGGCCCGCGCCGACGGGTTCATCAGCGCCCCGATCCACGCCCCCGCCGATGGCACCGTACGCCGCATCGGCACGGCTCTGGACACTCGCGGCCAGATGGCTCCCGCTGTGTTCCTCGAGCCCGATCCCGCCAGCAGCCAGTCGCTCAAGATGGGGCGCCAGGTGGACGTGGCCAGTCTGACGGCAGAGCAATTGCGCCAGGCCGTGCAGGACATGGGCATGGTCGGACTGGGCGGAGCCGCCTTTCCGACCCACGTCAAACTGAGTCCGCCCAAGGGCAAGACCGTGCATACCCTGATCATCAATGGCTGCGAGTGCGAACCCTATCTCACGAGCGACCATCGTGTGATGCTCGAGTACCCCGAAGAGACCATCGCGGGCTGCCGCCTGTTGTTGAAGGCCACGGGTGCCAGCAAGGCCCTGATCGGCATCGAGAACAACAAGCCCGACGCCATCGCCGCGCTCAGGGAGGCGGCCAGTGGTGACACAGACATCGAGGTGCAGGCCCTGCGCACCAAGTACCCCCAGGGTGCCGAGAAAATGCTGACCCGGGCCCTGCTGGGAAAGGACATCCCCAGCGGGGGCCTGCCTGCCGACATCGGCGTGGTGGTGTCCAACGTGGCCACTGTGGCCGAGATCGGCATGCTGCTGCCCCTTGGTGAAGGCCTGATCGAGCGGGTGGTCACCATCAGCGGAGAAGGCGTGACACGCCCGGGCAACTATCTGATCCCCGTGGGGACCCCGCTGAACTTCATTCTGGAACACGTGGGCCTGGAGTCGCACGCCGGCCAGGTGATCTTCGGCGGCCCCATGATGGGTGCCGGAGTGGCCTGGATGGAAACTCCGACCACCAAGGGCGTGACCGGCATCGTGGTGCTGCGCCGTCGTGCCAGCCAGGACGCGGAACGCCCGATCTGGCCCTGCATCCGCTGCTCGTCGTGTGTGCAGGCCTGCCCGATTCACCTCAACCCGTCCCGACTGGGACTGCTGGCCCGCAAGGGCCGCCATGAAGAAATGAAGGAGGAGATGCACCTCTTCGATTGTTTCGAATGCGGTTGCTGCTCGTATGTCTGCCCCTCGGGCATTCCCCTGGTGCAGCAGTTCCGCATGGCCAAGCAGATGCTGCGCGAAGCGGCTCAGGCGGCCCCACGATGAGCGGCTGGCTGCGCATGGAACTGCGCACCTCGCCGCACGTGCAGCGGGGACTGGCCGTGGACGCGATCATGCGCCAGGTGATTCTGGCGCTGGTGCCCGCGCTGGCTCTGGGCGTGTACAGTTTTGGCCTCTCGGCCCTGTTGCTGGTTCTCACCTGTTCGCTGGGCGCGCTGGCCACCGAAGCCTGGGTCAACCGACTGCGTCGCGAACCCTCGAGCCTGGGCGATGGCAGTGCCCTGCTCACCGGTCTGCTGCTGGCCATGACCCTGCCGCCCTCCTTCCCGCTCTGGATGGCCCTGATCGGTACCATCGTGGCGGTCGGTCTGGGCAAGGGACTCTTCGGCGGGCTGGGACACAACGTGTTCAATCCGGCACTGGTGGGACGTGCCTTCCTGCAGGCGGCCTTTCCTGCGGCGATCACCAGCTGGAGCAACCCCTTCCGTCCCGACCGTTTCCTGCAGCTGCCTGAAAGCACCCTGGGCCTGCCCTTCACCCGGATGGTGCCCGACACCTTCACGGGTGCCACGCCCCTCTCGGCGCTGAAATTCGATCATCTGGCCACCCCCGCGGGCGACCTCTTCATGGGCCAGATTCCCGGTTCCCTCGGGGAAACCGGTGCCGTTCTGATCCTGCTGGGCGGGCTGTATCTGGCGCTGCGCGGGCTGCTGGACTGGAAGATTCCCGTGGGCATGCTGGGCAGCGTGGCCCTGCTCAGCGCCGTGCTGCATGCCGTGAATTCGGCGCTTCCCGGGCCGCTGTTCATGCTGGGCGCGGGCGGACTGATGCTGGGCGCGGTCTTCATGGCCACCGACATGGTCACCTCCCCGGTGACGCCGCTGGGCACCTGGATCTACGCGGTGGCGATCGGTGGGCTGGTGGTGGTGATCCGTGTCTGGGGTGGTCTGCCCGAAGGCGTGATGTACGCCATTCTGCTGGGCAACTCCCTGACTCCACTGCTGAACAAGCTGACCCAGCCCCGGATCTATGGCGGAGGGAAAGCCGCATGAGCGACTCCGTGACACAGGCTGCTGTGGCCGCCCCCAGCCAGAACAGCACGAAGATGATTCTGACCCTGGGGCTGGTGGCCACCATCTCGGGTGCCCTGATCGTGGGCAGCTGGCAGCTGACACTTGAAAAGATCAAGGCCAACCGGCGCGAGCAGTTGCGCCAGGCCGTGCTGCAGGTGCTGCCCGACGCGCATACCGTCGTGACCTTCGTTCAGGACGGCGAGACACTGGTTCCCACAAGCGGGGATGTGGCCCCCGGCCAACGCCGCTGGTTCGCCGGGTACACGGACGAGGGCGGCCTGGCGGGCATTGCCATCGAGGCCTCGGGCATGGGCTTTGCCGACCTGATCCGCGTGATCTATGGCTACGATCCGGTCAGCGAGACCGTGATCGGCTACACGGTGCTCGAAAGCAAGGAAACCCCGGGCCTGGGCGACCGAATCCAGAGCGACCCCGATTTCCTGGCCAACTTTCTGGGACTGGATGTGACACTCGATCCGTCGGGCAATGACCTGGCCAATCCGCTGCAGGTGGTCAAGAAGGGCCAGAAGAAATCGCCCTGGCAGATCGATGCGATCACGGGGGCCACCATCAGCAGCAAGGCCATCGGGCGCATGCTGCTGGCCTCGACCAAGGGCGAACTGCCCATGCTGAAACGCAACCTTGAGCGGCTCTCGCAGCCCCCAGCCGCGGGAGGCAGGCCATGAGCGCCAGCAACAGCGAGGAATTCCTCAAGGGCTTCTGGAAAGAGAACCCGATTTTCGTCTACCTGCTGGGCATGTGTCCCACGCTGGCGGTCTCCAATTCCGTGATCAACAGCGTCTCGATGGGGCTGGCCACCACCTTCGTGCTGGTGATGTCCAGCACCTTGATTTCCATGCTGCGCAAGGTCATTCCCAGCCAGGTGCGCATCGCGGCCTACATCATGATCATCGCCACCTTCGTGACCGTGGTGGACTATGTGATCCAGGCGATCAGTCTGGACCTG
Organism: Candidatus Delongbacteria bacterium; assembly: GCA_020634015.1. Lineage (NCBI taxonomy): Bacteria > Candidatus Delongiibacteriota > Candidatus Delongbacteria bacterium. Next base: position 41,271 of record JACKCN010000004.1, read on the forward strand.
TACAAGGCACTGGGTGCCTTCATTTCGCTGATCGTGGTCAACTGCATCATCCTGGGGCGCGCCGAGAGTTTCGCCTCGCGCAATCCCGTCTGGCCCTCGATCCTGGACGCGTTGGGCTCCGGGCTGGGCTTCACCTTCGCGATCTTCCTGATGGGCATGATCCGGGAGCTGCTGGGCAATGGCAGTTTCGCGGGCATCGACGTGTTCGGCCCCTCCTTCGAGCCCTGGATCGTGATGATTCTGCCCGGTGGCGGTTTCTTCGTGCTGGGCGCTTTGCTGCTGGGAGTCAACGCCATCAATACTCGCCGCCGGAGGGTACGCCCATGAATGAGCAGAGCCTGGGCTTCATCTTTCTCTCGGCCGCCATCATCAACAACTTCGTGCTGGCCTGGTTTCTGGGCATCTGCCCCTTCCTGGGGGTGTCGGGCAAGCTCGAGACCGCCACCCGGATGGGCATCGCGGTGACCTTCGTGATGCTGATCTCCAGCGCCAGCGCCTGGGCCCTCAACCTGCTGCTGGGTGCCCTGGGGGCCGAGTACCTCCGCTTGATCTCCTTCATTGCGGTGATCGCGTCCTCGGTGCAGCTGGTGGAAATGCTGCTCAAGAAATACAGCCCGGCCCTGTTCAAGGCGCTGGGCATTTACCTGCCGCTGATCACGACCAATTGCGCGATCCTTGCGGTGGCCCTGTTCCAGACCAACCGCGAATACAGCCTGGTGCAGTCGCTGGTCTTCGCGCTGGGTGCCGGCGGTGGGTTCACCCTGGCCCTTGTGCTGATGTCCGGACTGCGGGAAGAACTGGAACTTGCCGATGTGCCAAGTCTGGTCAAGGGCACAGCCCTGACCTTGATGATTGCCGGCGTGCTGTCCCTGTCGTTCATGGGATTCGCCGGGCTGGGGGGAGAATGAGTGTGCTGCGCCTGCTGCTGAGCATGCTGGCCATATTTGGGATGGGTGCCCTGTTCGCCTGGAGTCTGGCCCGGCGTGAAGCCGGACGTGCGGGCATGGCCTGCGACGAAGGCTGCGGCGGCTGCTCACATCACTGTCACGAAAGGACCGAAGGCCATGGTTGAGAAGAAGCGAATCACGCTGCCAGAACACATCACGGAACTGGTCAGTGATTCCGGCGAAGGCGCCCAGAAGGCATCGGTGGCCTTCGGCAAGGCCAGCGCGCTGATGGGAAACGGGCTCTGGACCGTGGAAGTGATTCCCGCGGAAATCCAGCCGCCACCGCACACGGTGGGTGCCACCTCGGGCAACCGGATCCGCATGGGCAATCGCCCCATGACCAACACGGGTGACCGGGCCGACTGCGTGGTGGCCTTCAACGAAATGGCCCTGCTGGGCCGCATGCAGACCGGAATGCTCAAGAACGATGTGCTTGTGCTGATCGACAGTCTCTGGGCCGACCATCCGATCCACGCCAAGTCCTACAAGGAGGTGCTCGACGAGGTGCGCGCCCGGGGCGGGACGGTGGTGGAAGTGCCCTTCGAAACGGAGACCACCAAGGTGCTCGAGGATCCCAAGCGCGGCAAGAACATGTTCGCGCTGGGGGTGTGGTCACGGCTCTACATGCGTGACCTGCAGCTGGTGAAGGATTGTGTCACCGAGCTCTTCGGCAAGAAGGGCAAGAAGGTGCTGGAACCCAATCTGCAGCTGGTGCAGATGGGCTGGGACTGGGGCGAGGAGAATCTGCCCATCGAGTTCGAGATCCTCACCATGGAAGACAAGCGGCCGATGATCGCCATGAACGGCAACACGGCGATCGCGCTGGGTGCCGTGGCCGCGGGCTTCGAACTGTGCTCGATGTATCCGATCACGCCCGCCACCAGCGCCAGCCACGCGCTGGCCGATTTCTTCGAGGACTTCGGCGGCTTCGTGCATCAGGCTGAAGACGAAATCGCCGCCATCGGTGTGGCGGTGGGCGCGTCCTACGCGGGCCGCACCGCACTGACCATCACCAGCGGCCCCGGCATGGCGCTCAAGACCGAGTTCCAGGGCCTGGCCGTGATGATCGAAGTGCCGCTGGTCATCGTCAACGTGCAGCGCGGTGGACCGTCCACGGGCCTGCCCACCAAGATCGAGCAGAGCGACCTGCTGCATGCGCTGTATGCCGCGCCCGGCGACGCCCCCAAGATCGTGCTGGCTCCGGCCAGCATCGAGGACTGCTTTCACGTGATGATCACGGCCCGCAAGCTGGCCGAAGAATTCCGCAGCGTGGTGATCGTGCTCACCGACGCCAACCTGGCCACCGGCCAGCAGCTCTTCGACCGTCCGCAACTCTCGACCGAGAGCCTGCCGCCACCGCTGGACTTCAGCCCGGTGGCCCCGGAAGACAAGGACCCGTATGCCTGGGATCCCGTCACGGGCCTCTCGAAGCGGTTCATCCCCGGCCAGCCGGGCGGTGAGTCCGTCGTCACCGGACTGAATCACGGCCGCAAGGGCGGTGTGACCCACGACGAGGAAAGCAACGAGCAGGGCCATGCCATGCGCAGCCGCAAGCTGGCCACGCTGTTCAGCGCACTCAAGCCGCCGGTGCCCTATGGCGACGACGAGGGCGACCTGCTGCTGGTCTGCTGGGGCAGCACCAAGGGCGCCATCGAGGAAGCCGTGGACCGCATGCGCGGTCAGGGCGCGTCGGTCAGCAGCCTGTTCCTGGCCTTCCTCAGTCCACTGCAGCCCGGGCTGAAGGCCATCTTCTCGCGCTACCGCAAGGTGATGACCGTGGAACTGAACTACAGCGACAAGAAGACCGACCCGCTGATCACCCCCGAGAACCGGCGTTACAGCCAGTTGGCCACTGTGTTGCGTGCCGCCACCCTGGTGGACGTCGACTGCTGGTCACGCGTGCCCGGGCGGCCCCTGATGCCCAGTGAGATCTGCGAGGTGATCGCGCAGGAACTGGCCCCTGAAACCGTTTCGGCCTGAGGCCGCGTCAGAAAGGATTGATCATGTCCACCACATTTCTGGACGAGCTGCTTGAGACCGAATGCGAGGTCAAGGAGTACGAGCTCGAGGATTACGAATCGAATACACCGCGCTGGTGCAAGGGCTGCGGCGACCACGGCATTCTGAGTTCGGTGCAGCGCCTGCTGCGCGACCGCCAGATCGCCCCCGAGAACGTGGTCTGCGTCAGCGGCATCGGCTGCTCCAGCCGCTTCCCGCACTACCTGAAGACCTATGGCTTCCACAGTCTGCACGGCCGTGCGCTGCCCGTGTCCACGGGCGTCAAGCTCTCCCGGCCCGACCTGCATGTACTGACCGTGATGGGCGACGGCGACTGCTTTTCCATTGGTGGCAACCACTGGCTGCACGCCATTCGCTACAACATCGACCTGACGGTGCTGGTCTTTGACAACGGGATCTACGCCCTGACCAAGAAGCAGGCCTCGCCGACCTCGCCGATGGGCCAACTCAGCAACACCAGCCCGCGTGGTTCCTATCTGGAAGCGCTGAATCCCCTGACCGTGATTCTGGGTATCACCAATTGCAGTTTCCTGGCCCAGTCGGCCACCTGGCTGCCCGGCCACCTGGATGCCACCATCCAGAAAGCCTGGGATCACAAGGGCCTGTCCTTCGTGCGCATCCTGCAGAAATGCCCCGTGTACATGCCCAAGAGCTTCGGCGGCGACGGCAGCGACTTCCCGGCTGTGTTTTTGCAGCACGAGAAGGGCATTTCCATCGACAAGGGCCTGCTGCGCAATGCCCGGGCGGTGGAACACGATCCCTCGGACATCCACGGGGCCCGCGAGATCGCCCAGAACACCGAGCAGGCGCCCTTCGGGCTGCTGTACCACAACCGGGCGATCCAGACCTATGACGATGTGCGCCATGGCCATGTGACCAAGCTGAACGGCGCGGATCGCATCGCGGCCCTGGACCGCATGCTGGACGGCTTCGCCGTGAAACTGAACCTGGACTGAGCACGGCGCAACGACGCGCGATGAAGTTGTACCAAGACAGACGCCAGGGATTCACCCAGTGAATCCCCAACGCGAGTCACACCGTGATTCGCGCACACAAACGGGAAGCACCCATGGACAATCAGCTTGCACTCCGCATCGATGCGGACTGGGCCATTCGGGAAGAACGCCTGCAGCAGCGGGTGAACCAGGCGGCCGACTGGCTGCGTGACATCCTTGCCGTGGAACGACACCACAGCGAGGGACATGAGAAAGGAAAGCTGAAGGCGGCCCTGGGTACGTTCGGCGGCGGGGTGCTCGATTCTGGTGCCATGAGCGAGGTGCTGGGGCGGGTGGCTGGCAGTCACGTCCAGGACCCGGCCCGGATCGGCCGGATCACCAGTCTGCTGGGTCGCCTGGAAGCCGTCCAGTCGGACTGGAACGGTGCCGTGGGGGGCCCGGTGACACTGCCCATGGACGGCGGTGCCACACCTGCCCTCGAGCAGGCGGCCGCGTCACTGGACCGGCTGGCGTCCGTGTTCGCCGCGCTGCGTCAGGCCGCCATGGAGCGTCATGGCCGCTATCGTGAGGAACTGCACCGGCAGTTCTTCGACTCGTTCAATCGCACTCATCTGGACAGCAGCGAACTGGCACTGTGCCCGCCCCTGCTGGCCCTGGTTCCCGCCTCGGGAGCCAAGGTGCTGGGCACCGTGATGGAGCTGCTGGGCAGCGGACTGCCCGTGAAGGTCCTGCTGCTCTCAAGCCTGCCGCGCCTGGGCAGCGACTCCCGCTTGCCGGGGCTGGAAGTGGAACTGCTTCCCTTGACCCTCCAGACCGTCTTCGTGATCCAGTGCACGCGCGCCTGCAGTCAATTCGACACACTGCTGGGCGCCGCGCTGGCCAGTCCGCGCGCGGCACTGGTCTCGCTGGTCTGGGGTGCCACGGGTGATGCGCAGTTCAATGCGCGGGCAAACCAGGCCGTGGTGGCGCGCGAGTTTCCGGTCTTCGCCTACGACCCCGACCGCAGTGAGCGTTTCGTTGAACGGCTGTCCCTGGATGGCAATCCCGATCTGGATGCCGCCTGGGCACGCGTGGAACTGCATCACCGCGACGCCTCGAACCAACCCCTGCTCAGCGAAGCCCGGATGACCTGTGGCGAGTATCACGCGGGCGATGTGGACGCCGATTCCCGCTTCACGACCCTTGAAGAAGAACATCGCGGACGCCATCTCTCCGAATGGTTCGGTCTGGATGCCACCGAGCGCAAGCGCACGATTCCCTTTGTCTACCGCGTGCGCCAGGACCGCCTGAGTCGCGTGGTTCCCGACCGCGAACTGCTGGCCCATTGCGTGCGACGGGCCCAGGTCTGGGAAACCCTGCGCGAACTGGCCGGTGTGCACAATCCGCATGTGGAACACGCCGAACGCAGCGCCGGTGAACGCATGCGCGCCGAACGCGATGCCAGTCTGGCTGAGGCGCGTCAGGAACTGCAGCGCACCCTCGAGGCCGAAAAGCAGGCCGCCGTGGAACTGGCGATGCAGAACCTGGCCCGCCAACTGCTTGGACTGGGCAGTGGCGCCCTGCTGGGCGGTCTGTCGGCAGCCGGCAAGAGTCCGGCAACCGCCGCCCCCGCTGCCAGTGCCTCCGCGCCGACGCCCGGTGCCGCCGAGCCCGAACCCCAGGTTTCCAGTGATGAATTCTGGCTGGATACTCCGCTCTGCACGGCGTGTGACGAATGCACCTCGATCAATCCCGCGATCTTCGCCTACAACAAGAACAAGCAGGCAGTGATCATCAACCCCACGGGCGGTCCCTTCAAGGACATCGTCAAGGCGGCGGAGAAATGCAGCGCGAAGATCATCCATCCGGGCAAGCCCCATGATCCCACGGAAAAGGGCCTGGACAAGCTGATCGAGCGCGCCAGCAAGTTCAACTGAGTTCTGGAGGTGGCCATGGAGAAGAGCAAGGTCCGGGTGCACGGTTCCAAGGGCGGCGGCGCCTGCTGGCTCGTGGGCTGGATGTTCACCATCGGCTATGTGGGACTGAGTTTCTGGCAGGGCGTGCTGGCCATGGTGATCTGGCCCTGGTATCTGGGCCGCGCGCTGTCCGCCCTGCTGACCGCCAGCGGCGGGTGAGCACACGCATCCTGAAGACGACGTCGATTGCCCCGGGGACCCCTCCGGGGCAATTTCATTCTGCCTCTGTCCGGCCAATGTCCGGAACCAGCCCCGGAGGCTTGTCGTAAGGGCAGGACACAGCTGAATCAGGAGATGCACATGATGCGAACACTCATCGCCATTGGAGCCCTGGCCTGCCTGCTTGCGATCGGCTTCAGGATGACCCAGGCAGCCAGCACCGAAGCCATCGTGCTGCAGGCACCGCCCGCGCGCCTCGAGAACCCTTCCGCACTGGATGAGGCGGCCTGGGCTGCCAGGCTCAACGACCAGGCATTCGCGGTGCTGCGCAAGAGCGCCACCGAGAAGCCCTTCGGCAACAACTTCAATGACGAGCATCGGCCCGGGGTGTTCTACTGCGCCGGTTGCGGGCAGGAACTGTTCCGCTCAGGACAGAAGTTCGATTCGGGCACGGGCTGGCCCAGTTTCTGGAATCCGGCGGAGAAGGGCGCGGTCGAGATGCGCGAGGACCGCAAGTGGGGCATCAAGCGCACCGAAGTGCATTGCAGCCACTGCCTGGGCCATCTGGGGCATGTCTTTGACGACGGACCGGCCCCCACGGGCATGCGCTACTGCATCAACGGCGCCGCCATGTGCTTTCTGCCATCGGCCCGGGGAACCGCGCCTTCCACACCTGTGAAGTGATGCCTCTCTCGGTCGGCACCGGTGGCCCTGACCTCAGTGCCGGTCTCCGATCGAGTCACGATCGGGCGTTCCTCCCGCCCTGTGATGCAGAACCCGCCTTCCGGCGGGTTCTGTGCGTCTCGTGGATCAGGGATGGTTTCAGTCCGCCAGGGGGCGCTCGGGACCGGACAGTTCCAGCAGGGTCAGTTCGGGGGAGAGTGGCAGTCGCATGGGTGGACCCCAGCTGCCGGTGCCCCGGCTGAGATACAGCCAGAAGTCCTCGCGCGGTGAAGACAGCCCCATGCGCACGGGGTAGGCGCGGGAGGTCAGAAAGCCAAAGGGAAAGATCTGACCGCCGTGGGTATGGCCCGAGAGCTGCAGCTCCATCAGGCCGGCACTGCTCTCGGGCAGGATCGGCTGGTGCTTGAGCAGGATCCTGAAGTCCGTGGCCGGCAGACTGGCGAGAAGACCCTGTTCCAGATCCATGGCCTTTGGCCCGCGACCGATGAAGGTGGGGTCATCGATTCCGGCCACACTCAGGCCCGGAAGAATCTGGACTGCTTCGCCGCGCAGCAGCCGGAACCCTGCCGCTTCAATGGTGCTGCGCCCGGCATCCGGGTTGGAGTACGCTTCGTGATTGCCGGTGACCGCGAACTTGCCCAGCGGGGCGTGCAGGTCGGCCAGGATCGCTGCCTGTGCCTGCAGCAGCGCCGAAGGGCCGTCGACCAGATCACCCGTACACAGAATCAGGTCCGGCTCCAGGGCCCGGGCCGTGTCAGCGACCCGTTGAATGCGTGCGTCGCTGCTGAGCAGGCCAAGGTGCAGGTCCGAGATCTGCAAAACACGCAGCGGCCGTTCCAGACCGGCCAGTTTCGGGTGCTGCAGTGGCACACGGACCACAGTCAACCCCCGGGCAATGATGAAGGCCCCGACTCCCGCCAGCAAGGCCAGACCCAGGGCCCAGCGATTGACCAGCAGAGGATTGAAGGCGATGGATGCTGCACCTGAACGTGTGACAAGGAACGCGATCAGGCGCAGCACGTCCGCCAGCAGAAAACAACTGAAGAGCAGAAAGGCCAGGCCCATCCAGGTGAATGCGATCCAGCCAAGAATCTGGGACACCCTCAACTGCCCCTGATGCAGGGCCAGATGGCTCAGCAAGGGCAGTGGCACCAGCACCAGAAAGGCCACCAGCAACCAGAGCGGCGAGCCCAGCAGGGGCGCCAGCCGTTTGTAGATGTACAGATGTTCGGCGCCGTAGAGGCTCAGAAAAATCGTGAAGAAGACCAGCATCCTGACCATGATCCTTTCTTGCTGCCGGAAGATCCGGACTCGTGCCGGGTGCCGCAGCCCTGAAGGTTTTCCGGAGCACCCGGGTTTTGACATACTCAAGGACCGGGAGCACGCGCTCTGAGCGAGATGAACACAAAGGAACGAGCATGCAGCGCAAGACCAGCCAGCGGGCGGCCATTGAAGAAAGCCTGCGAACCGCCGACCGTCCCTTGAGCCTTGAAGAGTTGCTGGAGCAGGCGCGCCAGCAGGCGCCCGGCCTGGGCATTGCCACCGTATACCGCAATCTCAAACGCCTGGTGGAAGAGGGAGCCGTGATACCCGTGCTGCTGCCCGATGAACCCTCGCGTTACGAGCTGGCGGGCAAGGGGCACCATCACCATTTCCGCTGCCGTCTCTGCCATCGAGTCTTTGACATCAAGGCCTGTCCCGGCGAACTGGGACGACTGGTCCCCGAGGGGTTCCGCCTGGAAGCCCATGAAATCCTGTTGTTCGGCTTGTGTCGAGCCTGTGCCTGACCCCACCTTGTGCGCTTGATGATAATGAATTACCATCAGTGTTCCCGTCAGGCTCTGGCCACGGGAAACTGGGCAGTCAGCGGCAAGGAGCAGGCATGAGCAAGGGGCACAGCGTTCACGAGATTCCCGTTCCGTCTGCGGAGCCGCTGAACGACCATCGGGTCTGCCTGCAGCAGCGCGAACGCCGGATCAATTGGGATCGGCTGGGCATGCTGGCCTCGCTGGCCTGCGGCATTCACTGTCTTGCACTGCCCGTGGCCATGCCCCTCTTGCTGGCCAGCGGCTGGGAGTTCGTGGCCGAACCCTGGTTCGAACTGTTGATCAGTCTCTCGATCTTCGTCATCGCCTTGCGCACCCTGCGCACCCGCTGGCACCGCGGACCTCTGGATCCGATCTCGCTGGGATTGCTGGCGGGATTGGGGCTGTTGCTGGCAGGAAATCTGCACTCCCTCTTCGGCAATCATGCCCACCATCACCGGGGATTCGAGCTGGATGTGCACATGCTGATTCCGGCCGGCGCCCTGCTGATTGCTCTCTGCAACGGCCTGGACTGGTGGAAAGCCCGCCACCAGGGCTGCGCCCACAACCACGGCTGATTCCTGACCCTGGACCGATCCCAAGCAAAAACCCTTTCGAACGAGCCTGGGCTCGACCGAAAGGGTTCTGGGACAGTCTGCGCTGGAGCCGGAAAACCTATTTGGTTTCCTTGAACTGCACATGCTTGCGCAGCACGGGGTCGTACTTGCGAAGCTCAAGCCGGGCGGGATGATTGCGCTTGTTCTTGGTGGTGGTATAGGTGTAGGGGCTCTCGGTGGAGCGCATCTTGATCATTTCACGAGGCTGGGCCTTGGCCATCGGTCGAGTCTCCGCTTTGCTTGCCTGATCTGGAGTTCTCCAGATGGAAACGCCGAGTTTACGATTCCGCGATGTCCTATGCAAAGTCAGCCCGGACAACAATTCCGGAAAAATGCTCGCAAGTGCGGAACCTGTGTTGACACAAGTTGTTCAAACAGATATCATCGGGGCATGAAAGACAAAGAGACGCTCGCATCGCTGCTGAAAGGGGAAATCCAGCAATCCCGCCCCTTCAGAAGTATCGAAGAAGCCCTGCTGCTGAGCCTGATGCGCACCACCGAAGCACTGATCAACGCTCTGGTGCAGCTGCTCAAGGTCGAGGGACTGAGTCAGCCCCAGTACAATGTGCTGCGCATCCTGCGCGGAGCCGGGGAGCAGGGGCGCTCCTGCAGCGAGATCGGCGAACGGCTGGTGGCCCGGGTGCCCGACATCACCCGCCTGCTGGATCGGCTGGAAGCCCGGGATCTGATCCGGCGCGAACGCTCGCTCAAGGATCGCCGGGTGATGACCAGCTGGATCACGCCCAAGGCCCTCGAGATCCTGACGCGACTGGACGGCCCGATGCACGAGATGCTGAGCAACAGTTTTGCCGGAATGGACGAGCTGGCCCGCGAGCAGCTTCTGGAACACAGCGAGACTCTTCGCAGTCTCTTGAACGCACGCAACACACAGTCAAAATGAGTCAACGGAGGACGTTCATGACCGCCTTTCGCACCCTTGTCGCCACTGCCCTGCTGGGCGTCAGCACCACCATGGCTTTCGCGGCCGAGAGCTATACCATTGACGGTGCCCACACCTTTCTGACCTTCAGCGTCAATCACCTGGGCTTTTCCAATTCCCAGGGACGCTTCGCCGAGCTGAGCGGTACCGGCCAGTGGGACGCGGCCAATGCGGCCAATTGCTCGCTGGAGCTGACCATCAAGACCGCCAGCATCAGCACCGACAACAAGAAGCGTGACGATCACCTGCGCAGCGCCGACTTCTTTGACGCCGCCCAGTTTCCCGAGATCACCTTCAAGACCAAGTCCTTCAAGTCCACCGGGACGGACAGCTGGGATGTCACCGGCACGCTGGACATGCACGGCGTGAAGAAGGAGCTGACGATTCCCGTGGTCAAGATCGGCGAGGGCGACACCCCCTGGGGTGCCCATGTGATCGGTTTTGACGCGAAGTTCTCGATTGACCGCACCGACTTCGGCATCAACTACATGCCCGACGGCCTGGGCAAGGTTGTGCCCATGCACCTGAGCATGGAAGCCATCCGCAACTAAGGCATCCCACATGCTGCTCTATCTTCTGCTGGGTGCCGTGCTGCCCCTGCTGACCGGACTGCTGATTCCTTTCGCCCCGGGTGCCGCCAGGCACCCGGGGTCGGATTCGAAGACCGAGCTGCGCGAAGCCGCCCTCTGGGTCGGGCTGGCCGCGGTGGTTTTCGGTCTGGGGCACTGGGCCCTCAACGGCGGCTGGCAGCTCTGGCCATCGGACGTGAAACACTGGATGGTCCACCTGGCCCTGCTGGGTGCGTTGCTGGCCTGGCTGCCCCTGAAAGTGGCCGGCCATGTGTCGATTCTGTTCTCTCTGGCTGCGTTGCCCGTTCTTGCGCGGCCCTACATCATGCATACCTGGCAAAGTCCCTGGAACTGGCTTGCGCCCGTGTTGGCCTGTCTGTTCCTGCTGGGCTGGACCTTCCGCTTCTCCCGAGAACCGACCGCCGGCGAGGACTCAGCGGATCCTCGTCTGGCCAGTCTGCGTTCATTGCTGCCTGCCGCCCTCGCGGCCAGCGTGGCCGCAGCCGTGGTGGCGCTCTCGGGCAGCGTGAAAGTCGGGCAGCAGATTGGAGTGCTGGCCGCCTTGGTCGGCGGTCTGGTGTTCGCGTCGGCGCTTTTGCGCCGCAACGCGGTGCATGTGGGGCGTTGGCTCTTCACGCTGCTCTTCTTGCCCCAGCTCTGGATCGCCCATCTCTATGCACGCCTGCCGCTCTGGATGGCCCTGATTCTGGCTTTGGTTCCCCTGTTGCGGTCGGCCTTCCCGCCCGCCAGCACTCTGGGGCAGGAACTCCGGCGCCAGATCCCGGGAGTGGCATTGCTGGCCTTCGTGCTGGTGGCCGCGCTGCTGGCGTTCCGGGCCGCCTCGATGGCTCCGCCCTACTGAGACGATTTTCCGCCATGCTGGAACCCGTCCTTCCCGACCCGGAGGGGCGGGTTCCGTGCTCCAGCGCACACCCCCAGGATGCTCTCCGACACCGCTTCCATGGCCACTTTACGTCCTTTTGCACGAATCATGCTCCATGGCTGGATTCCCCCTTTTTGCTGCCGATGTAGCGCTTGAGTTCCGGGGATCGCTGATGCGGTCGACCCGGTGGAATCCGGCTTCGCCAGATCAGTCGCCAATCGGCGATGGTCCCCGCGAGGTGATCGGGCCAATGCCTGCAGGCCGGTGGCCCCAGCGAGTGGAGGAGCGAATGGCAACGCAAACCTGGTGGAATCTGACCCTGGCATGCTGGGTCGGCATCTGCCCCGCGCTGGCGATGGCCAGTGGGGGAGTCGAGAAAACCGCGGACGAGCCGGCACGCCCTGCAGGGAACTCCGGTCAGTTGTACACCGAACACAGGGCGGCCAACCCGGGCCTGGACGCCCGTCCCGGCTTGCTGCGCCAGGGCGGAGAAACCTTCGAGGGCGCCGAGGTGATCGTCGAGCTGCCCTTCACGGACAGTGGCAGCACGGCAACGGCGCTCAACGACTACTCACCGGGCTGTGGGTTCAGTTCGGCTCCGGATGTGGTGTACAGTTTCGTGCCGGATGAAGACATGCTGATCGATGTGGATCTTTGCGGATCCTCGTTCGACACCATCCTCTCGGTCTTCGAGAATGACAGCAGCACCCTGGTGGGCTGCAATGATGACGGCTGCGGCGACCAGAGCCGGCTGGAGTATCTCGAGCTGAGCGCGGGCAATACCTATTTCATCCTGGTGGATGGTTTCAGCAATCGCAGCGGCGATTACACCCTCTCGGTGGCGCGCAACAGTCTGCCGACACCCTGTGAGACATTCGACGCCGGCCTGACCACCATTGACGGTCTGCCCTTCTCCTACAGCGGCGACAACGGCAGCGCATCCAACGTCTGGGGCAGTTCGGGCAGCGAGATCGGTTTCCTGCTGACGCTTGAGCAGGTGACCCCGCTGCACATCAGCACCTGCCTGCCGGGGAATCTGCTGGATTCACGTGTCTACATTCTTTCCGGCCATCCCTGCGAGCAGGGCACCCAGGAGATTCTGCTGAACACCGGCAGTTCGTCCTGTGCCTACGGCAATTCGGTGGACTTCAACACGGTGCTCCAGGAAGGCAGCTACACCCTGCTGGTGGGCGGGGACTTCGAGGATGACGTGAACGCCCTCGAACTGCTGATCGAAGTCGACAGCAACTGGGTCAATCCCTGTGAAAGCTCCCAGCCGATCACCTGCGGAGACGTGCTCAGCGTGAACAACTCGGGCGCTCCCGATTTCTATGCGGGACTGGCCGGTGACCTGTTGTTCGACTTCAACCTTGACGCGCGCAGCCAGGTACTGCTGAGCACCTGTGCGGCCGAGACGGCCATCGACACCAAGCTCTACCTCTTTGACCGCTGTCCCACGGACCCCACAGTGGATTACCTGGACACCAACGACGACGCCGACTGCGCATTCAGCACCCTGAGCTCCACCATCGATGCGCGGCTGGAAGCGGGCCACTACTGGGTGCTGGCCACCGGGTATGCGGCCAACGAAGGAGCCATCGGTCTGAGCATGAGCTGCACGGCCAATCTCTGCCCGGATCTGGCCGAACCATTCAGCCTGGTGGAGAACACGCGTCCGGGCTCGTGGGAATGGACCCTGCCCGGCGCCACCATCGCCGCGCACTTCAGTGATCCGGAAGGGGACCCGCTGAGTGCCGAGGATGTGCTGGTACAGATCCCGGAGAACTACCAGGGCGGTCTGCAGTTCGACGTGACCGTGACGGACGGCGAGTGTGAGGTCTCCGAGACCATCGCGCTGGTCCTTGAACCCTTGCTGGCGCCTTTTGCGCTGGAGGGGACCATGGATCCGCATACAGGAGTCGCCAACCTGTCATGGGCCTGGTACGAGGACATGATCTCCCTGTCCTACGATCCCGGAGTGGCCTGGGACGCGATCGCGCAGCCGGGCCTGACCCAGGCGGTGCGCATGAGTCCCGAGGGCCCCTGTCAGCTGATCGGCCTGGCCTACTTCCTCTTCAACGATCAGGAAGATCCCGAGTTCGTGGCCCAGGCCTTTTCCTGGGAGGGGAGTGCACCCGCGGCCGAACCCTTCTTCACCCGCAGCGTGCTGGCCCAAACCCAGCATTGGAGCTTTGTGCCCGTGCACAGCGAGGAACTGTATCTCGAAGAGGATTTCGTGGTCGGTTTCGGTTCGGTCAACGCAAGCGTGCTGCTGGGACGCGACCCTCAGCATGATGCGGGCCGCAGCTGGAGCCAGGACAGCACGGGCACCTGGACGGCCGTGCCCGCGAATTGCCTCGTGAGGGCCGTGGTGCGATATCTCGATCAGTCCGTGGCCCTGCTGGACCCGGCACCCGTGCGCCGGGATTCGCGGCTGGGAACCGCCACAGGCCCCGTGAGCGAACGACGGCTCGGGGGTGTGGAGGTGCCGTTTCAGCCACTGCCTGCCGCGCGCGAGTTCCTGCATTTCGAACTGGCCCGCAACGGTCAGTCGATCGGCAGCAGTGCCGAAGCCAGTTTCAGCGACACTCTGCATCAGGAAGGGGACTTCTCGTATACGGTGAGCGCCGTGTACGACGAGGGGCTTTCCCTGCCCAGCGAGCCGCTGCCCCTGCACTGGGTCATGCTCAACACACCCGTGAATCTGGCCGCCCAGCTGGACCCGGAAACGGGCCAGGTGCAACTGTCCTGGGAAATGAGCCACATCCCGCAGACCCTGGTCTATGACAACGACACGGCCGACGGTGCCTACACCTACGAAGGCTGGGCCATGGCCGTGCAGATGTCTCCCGAGGAGCCCTGCCGGATCATCGAGCTTCAGTACTGGACCACGGATACCGTGGGTGACAGTCCGTTCCAGGCCGAGGTCTACGCCTGCCCCGAAGGTGTGCCCGACACCACCCTGCTGGCTTCCCTGCCCGCAGTGGCGCTGGAGAATGGCTGGGTCAGCGTGGATTGCAGCGGGCTGGACCTGCACTCGTCCGGCGATTTCATGGCGGGCTTCGGATCACTGAACGCCGGGGCCCATCTGGCCTTTGATGGCTCATTGAATCACGGCCGCAGCTGGGACTACGACCACGAAGGAAACTGGACCCCCTGGAACGAAGCCTACATGATTCGCGCCGTGGTGGTATACGATTCGGGTCGCATGGCCCGACTGGAGCCCGTGCTCCCGACTCGCCCCGCGAGTGCCAGCCGGGAACACGGCGAACGCCTCCGTCTGCCGATGAGCGAGCGCCCCGCCAGCCCGGCTTCGCGCGAGTTTCTTTCCTGGACCGTCTACCGGAATGGCGAGGTCGTGGGCAGCTCCACGGAGCCGGACTTCACGGATACCCTGCCCGGTGGGGGCGAGTACGAGTACTGGATCACCTCGCTCTACGATGAAGGCGAGAGCCTGCCCAGCGCAGCCGTGAGCGTGCTCTGGGACGCCGTTTCCCTCGAGGCCGGTCTGCCGCTGAAGTTCTTCCTCGAAGCGCCGGTGCCCAATCCCTTCAACCCCGTGACCCAGGTGCGTTTCGGCCTTCCGCGGGCCAGCTCGGTGAAGGCGACGCTCTACAACATCACGGGTGCCCGGGTGGCCCTGCTGCTGGACCAGGCCCTGCCGGCGGGCGAACATCGCCTGAGCGTGGATGGCAGTGCACTCTCCTCGGGGATCTATCTGCTGGAACTGACTGCCGGCCCTGATCGCGGCATCCAGCGCCTGACCTTGCTGAAATGATCCGGTTCACGCCGGCATGAGACACAGCGCCCCCGATCGGCAACGGTCGGGGGCGCTGTGCTCTGCTGGGGGTATCGTGTCAGTTTCCGCGGGCCCTCAGGTTCATGGCCTGCACGCCCGTGGCGATCCAGATCGGAGCCTGCAGCAGCACGACCAGCAATCCCGCCAGCAGCTGCCAGAGCTGTTGCCAGAGCGCCAATCCGGCACTCAATTCCAGCGGATCGGGGGCAAGCCCGGTCTGGCCGATTCCGGCCAGAGTCTTGCTGAACAGGCTGAGATACACCGGCAGATTCACGGCGATGCTCAGCACGGCAAACATGAAGACGAAGGACAGCAGCAGGAACAGGGTCTGGAAGAATGCGCGGCGGATCCAGCGCAGGCTGCTGCCCACCGCCTCCCCGAAGGGCATGTCCCAGAGCAGCATGCATGCGGGTGCCAGGCTCAGACCCAGGAAGGCGACGCAGAATCCGGCCACGAACAGGATTCCACCGACGATCGTGCCCAGAACACCCGCCATGCCAATCAGAATGGCCGACATCAGCAGGACCATGAACACCATCATCCACAGCAGGTACAGGCCGAAGAGGGCCGGCACCATCCGGCGCAGCTGGGCAAAGCCCCAGTGCAACAGGCTGCTTGTCCGGATCGCTTCTCCGTCCTGATGGAATCTGAGCACGCCCAGGCTGATGGCCGACACCAGACCCATCTGCACCAGCGCGACCAGCAGGATCAGCAGCAGAAACATGAATACCGCGGGAGGAAAACTGGGCTGGCCCTGGGTCATCTGCTGCTGCCAGGCCAGCATGGTGGGCTGGAAACTGCGCTGGAACAGAAAGAGCAGAATCGTGAAGGGGGCGCAGCCCAGCAGCAGAGCGCCCGCGAGGGCCTTGCCACCCTGGCCGGTCACCGCGAGCACACGCTCGAAGGCTTCACCGAAATTCAGCGCTCGTTCGAATTCGTGATCTGAGTGCAAGGGCTCGGTCATGGGGGCTCCTGGCTTGAACAAGTCATTGGATCACAGGTCTGCGAGAATCCGGCGGACCAGGGCCGGCCCCTGGTAGATGAAAGCCGTGTACACCTGCAGCAGGTCCGCGCCGGCGTCGAGTCGTGCGCGCGCACCGGCCGCATCGTGCAGTCCGCCCGCCGCGATCAGGCAGATCCGGCCCTCCAGCTGGCGGGAGAACTGGTGCAGCACATCGAGCGAGCGGGCTTCCAGTGGACGGCCGGAGAGTCCACCTTCTTCGGCGGCATGGGCGTGCCCCGCGACTTCCGTGCGGGAGCGTGTGGTGTTGGTGGCGATCAGGCCATCCAGTTCCAGCTGGAGCAGAAGCTCCGAGATCTCCTGGATCTCGGCGGCTTCCAGATCGGGCGCGACCTTCAGCACCAGCGGCACGTACCGTGCATGGCGCGTGGCCAGCCGGGACTGGGCCTCCTTCAGCGGTTCCAGCAGAGCCCGCAGGGCCGAGGCTGCCTGCAGCTCGCGCAGCCCCGGGGTGTTGGGCGAACTGATGTTGACCGCGAGATAGTCCGCCAGCGGATAGAGGCAGTCCATTCCGGCGAGATAGTCGCTGGCCGCATCCTCGTTGGAGGTGCTCTTGTTGCGCCCCAGATTCACACCCAGCACACCGGGCAGAGGGTGACGCCGCAACTTTTCCAGCCTGTTTGCCAGCGCGTGCATGCCCGCGTTGTTGAAACCCATCCGGTTGATCAGCGCCTGATGCGGCTTGAGCCTGAACAGGCGCGGCGCCGGATTGCCCGGCTGGGGGCGTGGGGTCACGGTGCCCACTTCCACCGAGCCGAATCCCAGGGCGAAGAGCGCGCGCACGGCGATGCCGTCCTTGTCCAGCCCGGCGGCCACCCCCAGCGGATTGGGAAAGTCCAGCCCCATCCGGGTCAACGGACGCGGAGCCGGTGGACCTGCAAGCAGACCCGCCAGCCCGCAGGCTTCGCTCAGGCGCAGCGAATGCAGACCCAGGCCGTGGGCCATTTCCGGCGGCAATTGAAACAGCAGGGATCTCAGCAGGGGATAGGGGTCCCGCATGGGGCGCTCCTTCGGGACTTGGCCAACAGCGCGCAGTGTAACAAACTGTCCGCCGCACCGAAACCGCGGGCCGTTCTCTGGGTCCATGGGCTTCCGTTCACCAACCCGACACCCATTGCTCACTTTCTGGAAGGATCCTCCATGGCACGCCGCCACTCGTTCATCACCGGTTCCACGTTCCGCTGGCTGCTGCTGGCGCTCTGTCTGCTGGGCGTCGGCCCGGCCCAGGCCCGCTCCCCGAAGGCGGGCGACACCCCCGTGGTGGACCTGAGCCACCGTCCCGGAGTCAATCAGCAACTCCGCGCAGTCACCCTGCCCAACGGCATGGAGGTGCTGCTGGTCTCCGACCCCGGAGCGCGCACCTCGACCGCCGCGCTGGACGTGGCGGTGGGCAGCATGGAAGACCCGGGCTACGGAGCCGGGGTGGCCCACTATCTCGAGCACATGCTGTTTCTGGGCACGCGCAAGTATCCCGAGGTGGGCGAGTACGGCGAATACCTCAGCGCCAACCAGGGCTGGTCCAACGCCTACACCGACGGCAGCCACACCAACTACCACTTCGAGGTGATCCACGAGGCCTACGAGGGCGCCCTGGACCGCTTCTCGCAGTTCTTCATCGCCCCGGTCTTCGACCCCCAGTTCATGGAGCGCGAGAAGAACGCGGTGGATTCCGAGCACTCCAAGAATCTGCAGAACGACTACTGGCGCCGCCGCAATGTGGAGCGCATCACCCACAAGCCGGGTCACCCGCGCACCAGTTTCGCCACGGGCAGCATGGCCACCCTCAAGGATGTGAGCCGCGAGCAGGTGATGGATTTCTACCAGCGTTTCTATTCGGCCAACGTGATGCGGCTCTGTCTGCTGTCGTCCTCCAGCCTGGATGATCTGGAAGACCTGGCCCGCACCTATTTCAGCGGCGTGCCCAACACCAATCGCGGGCCGCTGGAGTACAGCCAGGACCTGTATGCCGAGGGCAGTCTGCCCGAAATGCTGGAAGTCGAAGCGGTCAGCGATGTGCGCGAGCTGCGCCTGCTCTTCTCGCTGCCGCCCCAGAACGACGACTGGGCCGCCAAGAACCTGCGCATGATCGGCAGCGTGATTGGCTATGAAGGCAAGGGCTCGCTGCTCTCCGAGCTGAAGCGCCGGGGTCTGGCCACGGGACTGTCGATCAGCAATGAAGAAGAGACCTGGGCGACCTACTTCCATGTGGTGATCGATCTGACCGAAGAAGGACGCGCGCGCACCGACGAGGTGCTGAGTGCCTTCTATGCCTGCCGCGCGATGCTGCTGAAAGAAGGCCTGCCGCGCTGGTACTGGGCCGAACAGAAAGCCATGGGCGAGCTGGAGTACGTGTTCCGCGAGCACATGGAAGGCGCCCAGCTGGCCTCCTGGTACGCCGCGGCCATGCAGGAGAATCCGGGCACCGAGATCGAACGCCGGGCCTGGTTGGTCAGCACCTACGATCCCCAGGGCTTCCGGGAGCTGCTCGAGCGGATGGCGCCCGCCAATCTGCGCGTGGTGCTGCTGGCCCCCGAGCTGGATCCGGGCACGGTACTCGTCGACCCCGATTACGACACAAAGTACACGCGCCGCACGCTGGACCCGACTCTGGTGCAGAGGCTGGAGAAGACCAAGGCGCGCCGCGAGATCCATTTCCCCGCGCCCAATCCCTTCCTGCCCGATCGCCTCGAACTTCAGGCTCAGGCCTCCGACCAGCCGGGCTCGCTGATTCCGGCCAGCGAGGGCGAGTTCTGGTTCGAATGCAACACCCGTTTCGGACTGCCCAAGGCCAATCTCTCGCTGCTGCTGCTGAGCCCCGAGATCAACCGCACACCGCGCAGCCGCCTCTTGGCCAAGCTCTATGTGCGCGCCCTGAACGAGAGCCTCAACGAATGGCGCTACGATGTGCGCGAGGCTGGATTGTATCTCACGATTTCCGATGAAGCCCGCGGGATTCGTCTGGGCATCGAAGGCTTCTCCCAGCGCATTCCCGATCTGCTGGAAGGCTTGCCCCAGCGTCTCACGACCCTGGATCTGGATCAGGCCCGCTTCGAGGTGCTGCGGACGGAGCTGGGGCGCGAACTGGACAACACCGCGCTGGATCAGGGATACAGCCAGTGTTTCTACGAACTGGGCATCCTGCTCAGCCCGGGGGCGCATCATCGCCAGAGCTACCGCGCGCTCATCGATGGCGTCAGTCTGGACGAGGTCAGGACCTTCGCCAGCACGCTGTACACGCGTGTCGCCCTTGAAGGGGCGGCGACCGGCAATCTGGAAGAAGCCTCACTGAAGGAGGCCCTGCTGGCCCTGCGCCCGGGTCTCAAGGCCGGGGAGCTGCCCCTGGCGGACCGCCCGCAGGATCTGGAAGTGGCTCTGGCCAGCGATCAGGCACGAAGCTGGGTCTTCCAGACTCGCTGCAACAATGCCTGCTGGGTTGAACGCACCCAGCTGGGCGCGCGCAGCCCCGAACTGGAGGCCGTGTTGCGCGTCGGTTCCACCTGGCTGGAGTCGGGCTTCTATGAAGAGCTGCGGACCAACCAGCAACTGGGGTACATCGTGTTTTCGGGAGCCACGCTGCAGAATCCCCTGCCGGGAGTGCAGTTCGTGATCCAGTCTTCGGTGCAACCGGCGACGGAACTGCGCTCGCGGGCACGGATCTGGCTGGCCGAACAACGCGAGCCGCTGGCGGCTCTGGACGCGGGCAGTTTCGCCGCCTTGAAGGCCGCCATCGTCGAGCAGCTGGACCAGCCCGACAAGGATCTGTCCGAGCGTCTGGGCAAACTGCTGGATCAGGGCGTCCGGCTCGATGGCCGGTTCGCCTGGAAGCAGGATGTCATCCAGGCCCTGAATTCCCTCAGTCTGGAGCAGTTCCAGCGTGAATTCGCGCGGGTCCTCGATCCCGATGGCGGTGCCCGGCTCGGGATCTACCTCGATGCGGAAGGCACTCCGGCCAGCGAGCCCGTGGAGGCCCCGGTGGGAGACCCTGAGAGCTTCAGAAACGGTCTGTCCGCCAGCGGAGCCTGATCCATTCATTCCATTCGGATCGACACAGCACCGCGCGTCCGGTTTTCCGGGGGCGCGGTGTTCTTCTTCAGGCGATCGGCACTTTTTTTGTTCGGATTGCCCAATTCGGGAAACCTGCGGCGTGCAAGCGGTGTAAACAGCCCCCGGACCGAGCGCACGTGCTGAGGGCCCACAGCATCGACGCCGGGAAGACACACAGGTGACGGACCCTGATCCGTACTGGACATGCAACTGTGAGGAATGGAACACCATGAACGCTCGCCCTGCCACCCTCGTCCGGCTGGCCGCGCTGCCCGCCATGCTCCTGATGATGCTTGCGTCCCACGCCTGGGCTGAAGACGTGGATCTGGATGCGCTCAACAAGTCCGGCAAGATTTTCGCGCGCATCGCCAAGCAGGCCGCTCCCGCGGTCGTCTACATCGAAGCCGAGCAGAAGACCCGCGGCAACATCAACGGCATGCATCCCTTCTACAACGACCCCTTCTTCCGCGAGTTCTTTCCCCAGCGCGAGCCCGAGACTCCGCGCGGGGGTGACGAAACCTACCGTCCCGCGGGCCAGGGGTCCGGTTTCGTCTACAAGTCCGACGGCTACATCCTGACCAACAATCACGTGGTGGAGAAGGCCGATCGCCTGAAGGTGACCTTCACCGACGGGCGTGAGCTGGAAGCCACCGTGGTGGGCACCGATCCCGAAACCGACGTGGCGCTGATCAAGGTGGATGCCAAGGGCCTGACCACCCTGCCGCTGGGCCAGAGCAGTGCGCTGGACATCGGCGACTGGGTGCTGGCGATCGGCAACCCCTTCGGCCTCAGCAGCACGGTCACCGCGGGCATCGTCAGCGCCATGGGCCGCTCACGCGTGGGGCTGGTGGACTATGAGGACTTCATCCAGACCGACGCGGCCATCAATCCGGGCAACTCGGGCGGCCCCCTGCTGAACCTCAAGGGTGAAGTGGTGGGCATCAACAGCGCCATCTTCAGCCGCAGCGGGGGCAGCGTGGGCATTGGCTTCGCGATTCCCGTGGACATGGTGCGCACGGTCGAGGAGCAGCTGCTGGCCGACGGACGTGTCACGCGCGGCTTCCTGGGTGTCAGCATCCAGGATGTGAGCCAGGACCTGATGCACGCGTTTGAACTGCCCGACAACAAGGGCGTGCTGATCGCCAGCGTGCAGGAAGGCTCGCCCGCCGACAAGGCCGGTCTCAAGAACGGTGACGTGGTCACCAGCATCGATGGCCACCCGGTGGAGAACGCCAGCCAGCTGCGCAATCGTGCCGCGATGACCGCCCCGGGCACCACGGTCAACATGCAGCTGCGCCGTGACGGCCAGAACCTGCGCGTACCCGTGACCGTGGGCTACCGCGACGGCGAAGGTCCCGACGGCCCGCTGGCCACGGCCAGCAAGGGTCTGGGCCTGACCGTGGCCGAGCTGGATTCGCGCAGCCAGTCCCGCCTGGGACGCGGACGCACGGGCGTGATGGTCGAGAGCGTGGACCAGGGCGGAGCCGCCGACCGCGCCGGACTGGAGCCCGGAGACATCATTCTGGAAGTAGGACGTCGCACGGTGGAATCCGTGGACGACTTCAACAAGATCGTGCGTGGCCTCAAGGGGGATGGCCGCGTGCTGCTGCTGGTGACCAATGGGCGCAATACCCGGTATCTGGCCCTGGAAGTCGGCGAGTAGGCTTCATGCCTCCGGAGCTCTGCCGGCCGTCTTCCCACATCCGAAAGGCGGGACACCCAACTGGTGTCCCGCCTTTTCCATGGGTGGATGTCCGGGAAACCCAGCGTGCGAATCGGCGCGTGAGTCGAGGAACCGGATGCTGTGACTCTGCCCGATTCCAACCTCGTGTCGGAACGGGCGCCTGTTCTGGCGAGGCTGTTGCAAAGAAAAGGGGAGCACACGGTGCTCCCCTTTGAGTTGGTCTGATGGCGGCGACTACTGGGCTTCGTTCTCCTGCGAGTCCCACTCGAAGTGGAAGTGCATGTCGTTGGGGGCGTCCAGATCGGTCTCGGAGTCGGTGGGGCCGTGGATGCCTTCCAGCACCGTGCTCAGGTTGCTCAACTGGCTCAACCCCTGGAGGTGTGGGCCGCCGAAGGGCAGGTCCGCGTCGCCGAACCACCCGCGTGAATCGGCCTGGTTGCCCAGGGTGGCCTTCAGGGTGATCAGCTTGCCCGCGCGATACAGTGTGAGACTGACTTCGGTACCCGGTTCCAGTCGGCGGCAGAGCTTGCCCAGGCGCGAGATGCTGTAGACGGGGCTGCCGTCCAGTTCGCAGAGCACATCCCCGGGCTTGACGCCACCCTTCAGTGCGCCGCTCTCCTTGACCACTTCATTGATCAGCACGCCGTAGCCCGGCTCGACCTTGAGGCTGGCCAGCACCTCGTCGCTGACTTCCATGGCCACCACACCCAGAAATCCTCTGTCTTCGGCGGATTCGCGCATCGCCTTGGACCACAGCGGTGAGACATCATTCTCTTCCACGGGGCCGCTGAGTTCCAGCGAGAGCGTGACTTCCTTGCCGTCGCGCCAGACTCCCATGCTGACCTTGTCGCCCGGATCCTGCTTGCGCAGGAAGTAGTGCAGGTCGTCGCCGTCCATCAGGCGGTGATCGTTGAAGCGCACCAGCACATCGCCCGCCAGCATGCCGCCCTCCTTGGCCGGGGAGTCGGGCAGCACGCGCGTGACCAGCACGCCGGTGCCTTCCAGTCCGCGGTCGTCCAGCGATACGGGTTGCTCGCCGGGATAGATGCCCATGTACCCGCGCCCCAGGGCGAGAGTGGCCAGCGCCAGGCTCAGGAAGCCGGCCAGTGCGATGCGTCGTGGTTGGCTCACGGTTCGGTTCTCCTGTTTCGCGATTGAGTGTGGGGTGCACAAGATGCGCGGCCGGAGGCGCGCGACAGGACCCAGAGACAGGCAAGCGGCAGGCAGGGTTTCAAACCCGGGGAATTTTTTTGCATCCGGCTGAAACCCCACAATGAAACCGCCTGTCCAAGCCCGCGTTTTCCGTTCCACTCACCCTGCGCCAGACCCTCGTCAGAGGGCCGGGCCGCACTCCGTCCACAGCTTCGGGAGCGCAGATGAACACCGTGGATTCGATTGGAACGGTTGTCTGGAAGTCCGTCATGCTCATGGCCTCGAATCGCACGATCAAGGGGCAGCGTCGCCAGATCCTGCGCCGGGTCTTCTGGCTGCGCTGCCTGCTGACGGCCCTGCTGGGAGCCGTTCCGCTGCAGGCGGCACCGTCCAGCGATCACCGGGCCGAGGCACTGCGGGTGGACGTGGGACCGCGCCTCGACGGGCAACTGAATGATGCGGCCTGGCGGGACGCCCGCTGGATCGAGGGCCTGACCCAGAAGGACCCCGAGGAAGGACTGCCCGCGGGCGAACCCACGCGCGTGGCATTCGTGTACGACGCACACAGCCTGTACATCGCGGCCGAATTGTTCACCCCGATCTCGGGCCAGCTTTCCACGCGAATGAGTCCGCGCGACGACATGGGTCAGACCCAGAGCTTCTTCATCTCGCTGGATACCTACCACGACCGGCGCACGGCCTATACTTTCGGTGTGACGGCCGCGGGCGTGCAGGTGGACTTCTACCATCCGCGCGACGAAGAATTCTTCCAGATCCTGACCTGGGACCCGGTCTGGGAAGTGCGCACGAGCGTGGAACCGGATCGCTGGATCGTGGAAGCCCGGATTCCCTTCTCCCAACTGCGCTTCAACCCGGTGGACGAGCAGGTCTGGGGGCTGCAACTGGATCGCTGGAGCCCCGAGCGCGGCACCGAGGATTATTGGGTCTGGATTCCGCGGGAAGAAACCGGCTGGGCCTCGCGCTTCGGGGAACTGCACGGGATCCGTGGCCTGACACCTTCGCACCGGGTCGAACTGATGCCCTACGCGGCGGGCTCGGCCCTGTTCCCGCACAGCCGTGATCCGCTGGATCCTTTTCACGACTCCAGCGAACTGGACGGGCGAATCGGCGCCGACCTGAAGATGGGCCTGGGCAGCAATCTGACCCTGGATGCCACCATCAATCCGGACTTCGGCCAGGTGGAAGCGGATCCGGCCGAGCTGAATCTGACCGCCTTCGAGACCTTCTTCAACGAGCGCCGGCCCTTCTTTCTCGAGGGCGACCGCCTGCTGCGCGGCAACGGCCCCACCTACTATTATTCGCGCCGGATCGGAGCCTCGCCGCGCGGGTTGATCAGCGATCCCGGTGTGACGCACGAGGACCGTCCCCACAATTCCAGCATCCTGGGTGCGGCCAAGCTCAGCGGGCGTCTGCCTTCGGGGCTGTCCATCGCTGTGCTCGGCGCCCTCTCGGACCGTGAGACATCGCGCACCTTCCGCGCCGCTGACGGTGTCCGCGGCGAACAGGTGGTGGAACCGCTCTCGGCCTATCAGGTGCTGCGCCTGCAGCAGGATCTGGAAGCCAGCGCATCGGCCTTCGGGCTCAGTCTGACACACACGGGCCGCTGGTTCGAGGGCGAAACCGCGCTTCAGGACCTGCTGCCCCGCGAGGCCTGGTCGGGCGGGGTGGACTGGGACTGGAACCTGCGCCAGGGCCTGTACTCGCTGGATGGCTACTGGGGCTTCAGCCAGGTCAGCGGCAGCGAGGACGCCCTCGCACGCATCCAGTTGCGTCCGGCCCACTACTTCCAGCGCCCGGATGCGGATCACATCCACTACGACCCCACGCGCACCAGCCTGAGTGGGTGGACCTCCAGGCTATCATTCGCGCGCGTCGGTGGCCGGCACTGGCGCTGGAATGCAGGTGCCGCCGCCGAATCCCCGGGTTTTGAACTGAACGATCTGGGCAGCCTCAATTCGGCGGACGACATCGACGGCTGGACCGAACTCAGCTGGGTCCAGAACGAGAGCGCCGGCATCTTCCGCCGCTGGAACCTGAATGGCTCACAGTATCTGGGCTGGAATTTTGGCGGCGAGCCGCAGTATCACCAGCTCGAAGGCAGTTTCTGGGGCGAGTTTCCCAGCTACTGGAACATGAGCGTGGGGCTGGGGCGCGACCTGCCCACCCAGAGCGATTCCCGCACGCGCGGGGGCGAATCCATGGGCCTTGGGGGACGGCACCGCTACTGGGCCGAAGTCCACAGCGACGAGCTGCGCAAGCCCAATTCGGTGGCCGCCGGAGCCAACGGCGGCTGGGGCGCCGACCAGTACTGGACCCAGGAAGGGTGGGTCTTCGTGCGCATGCGCATGGGCTCGCGCTGGGAACTGCGCCTGAACCCCAGCGTGACACGCCTGCTGGAACCGGCCCAGTACGTCACGCGCACCACCGACAGCGCGGGCCGCAGCCGCACGGTCTTCGCCCGGCTGGATTCCCGCGAGCAGCGCCTGGCCTTCCGCGTACGTCATACGGTCAGCCCCCGGCTGCGCGTCGAAGCCTACCTGGAACCCTACATCGCCAGCGCCAGCTTCACGGATTTTGGCGAACCTGTGGCCCGGGGCAGCCAGAACCTGCGCCGCTTCCAGGCGGAAGGTCTGCTGGAGCCGGGCGAGGACTTCGCGTACACGGTGAGCGATCCAGAGGGTGACTTCTCCTTCAGCCGCCCCGACGTGCGCTACGCCAGCTGGCGCAGCAACCTGGTCCTGCGCTGGGACTGGCGTCTGGGCTCCAGCTTCTACCTGGTGTGGCAACAGAACCGCGAGACCTTCGCTTCCCGGCGCAACCCCGAGGACGGTCTCAATCTGGGCAACCCTCTGGGAGTCGGCGGCGACAACCTGATCGCGATGAAGTTCAGCTACTGGATTCCCGTGGGGTGATTGCCCAAACCCACAACTTTCGCACAAGTTGCAACCATAGAGAAACGTCACCCCCGTGAAACGGGTCGCCCAGAATGGAGGCCCACTGCATGGCGCCCCGGCAGTTTCACCGGTCACCCCGGGCCACGAAACTGCCCCCATTGCATCACGTCTGCGGCATGCCTTCTTCCGCTGGTGCGAAGGTCCCCTGCGCGGGGGGCGCTCTCAACCTTTTCTTCGCGAAGAAAAGGTAGGCCAAAAGAAGGCTCAGCAGGCCTCGCGCCGCGCAAACTTGGCCCGCGCTGCGGTCCTTCGGGCCAAGCGCGGCGGCCCACGCTCATGCTCGACCGTTCCGTCTCGATGGTTCCGCCACCGGCGTCACCGCTGCGGAAGAAGATGGATCAGAGGCAAGCCCGACACGTGTCACCCCCGCGCAGGCGGGGGCCTCGGCGGTTATACTGTACACCGTGTTCCCAACAATCCCGAGCGATCACACCACACACCGTCGCCTGCCAAGCCCCGAACGGGGCATCGTGCATATGTAGCCCGTGGGGAATCCACGGGCGGGTGTGGATGAATCGGGTGAAGAAGGTGTGTGTTCCCGTTGCATGGCGCCCCGGTTTCGCTGCGCTGCATCGGACCCGGCTCAAGGCTACTTCGTATTACGGGACGTGTCAACCACACACCGTCCACTGCCAAGCCCCGAACTGGGCATCGTGCATATGTAGCCCGTGGGGAATCCACGGGCGGGTGTGGATGAATCGGGTGAAGAAAGTGTGTGTTCCATTGCATGGCGCCCCGGTTTCGCTGCGCTGCATCCGGGCTACGTTGTTTATGGGACGTGTCAACCAAATACCATCCGCCCAAGCCCCGAACGGGGCATCGTGCATATGTAGCCCGTGGGGAATCCACGGGCGGGTGTGGATGAGCCGGGAGGAAGAAGGTGTGCGGTGTAACTGCCGGGGCGCCATGCAATGGGCCCCCGCCTGCGCGGGGGTGACGGAGGTGGTTGGCCCAACTTTGCTCGCTGCGCGGCCGGGCTTTCATATCTTCGCGGGCCAAATCCGGAGAGTGAGTGAACGAGTCCCGCATCGAACGTCTGCGCCGCCTGCTGGATCCACTGGTGGCGCGCCATCAGGCCCAGCGCCCCGCCAGCGATCCTTTCGCTTTGAGCCGCGGCTTTGCCCATCCGCGGGACCGGGAACTCTGTGCACTGCTGTGCGCGCTCTACGACTTCGGGCCGGAGGCGGAGCGCCACGATGCGCTGAAACGGCTCTTCAACCGGCTGGGTGAAAAACCGGCGCGCGTCTTGTCGCGCAGCAATCGCACCATGCTGGCCGAACTGGCCGAGGGCATGGCCTTCGGTTTTCTCAAGGCGGAGGACAGCGCGCTGCTGCTGCATGCGCTGCGCGTGACGCTGCGCCAGCACGAGAGCCTGGAAGCCCTCTACCAGTATGCGCGCGGCGAGGGCGGCAAACGCAATTCGCTGGCCACCCTGGACCGCTTCATGATCCTGATCGGCCGGGTGCTGAATGCCGAGGAGCGTGCGCGCCCCGGGCTGGCCCATCTGCTGCCCCGGCCCGCCAAGGGCAGTCCGGTCAGGCGGCTGCATCTTTTCCTGCGGCACATGGTGCGCCCCGACGATGGCGTCGACACCGGACTGTGGAGCCAGCCGCCCGCCTCGCGCCTGCAATTGCCGCTGTCCAGCAGCCAGCACCGGTTGATGCTGGCACTCAAGATCAGCACGCGCCAGATCTGCAACCGCGGGGCGGTCAGCGAAGCGACCCGCAACCTGGCCCTGCTGGATCCCCAGGACCCCGTGCGCTACCACCTGGCCTTCGAGCAACTGGAAGCCGACGGAGTCGACGAGGCGGCGCTGCTGACCCTCTTCAGACGAGCCTGAGCGGCACGCCCGCGCGCATTGGAGATGCTTGGGAGCTTTGTTACTCTGGCGGGTCGCCGGTGGGTTGCCGGTTGCCAAGTCCGGACAGCCGTGATTTCCTGCAGTACCCACAGCGCCCCCCTTCCATACTAGAGGCTTCTCATGAGCATGCTCGATTCCGGGCCCGCCACCCCTGGATTGCCGGCCGATTCGCCCGAGGCGACTCCGCTCACCGTCGATTGGCAACCGGTCGTGGACTTCATTCGCGGCGGCCACTCCTTCGTTCTCACCACCCACATCCACTCGGATGGCGACGGACTGGGCAGTCAGTCGGCGCTGGCCCATGCGCTGCTGGCCCTGGGCAAGAGCGTGAAGATCATCAATCCGACCAAGGTCGATGATGTCTACACCTACCTGATGGACGGGCTCGACCATGCCTGCGCCGCCGACCTGGACGAGGCGCGTGCCCAGTTGCCCGCTGGAGTCGACCGTGCGGTGGTCCTGGATGTGTCCACGCGGGAACGCACGGGCGTTCTGGATCCACTGTTTCGCGAGCAGAATCTGCCCCAGCTGGTGATCGACCACCATGTCTCCAGCGAGTACACGGGTGCGCTGTGTTACATCTTCCCGCGCAGCGGCAGCACGGGCGAAGTGATCCACTCGCTGGTCCGCGCCCTCGCACTTCCCTTGAGCCAGCCGATCGCTCGGGCGCTTTACACGGCCATCTACACCGATACCGGCGGGTTCTCGAACACGGCCACCTCGGGCATCAACCTCGAGATCGCCGCCCGCTGTGTGGGTGCGGGCGCCGATCCGGTCTGGATTCACGACCGGATCCACCAGCAGCACCCCCTGGGCCGACTGCGTCTCATGGGCTGGATGCTGGAAGGGCTCAAGAGCCTGGCGGGCGGCACGATTCACAGCAGCATGATCACACTGGACATGTTCGCGAAGACCGGCACCGGCCGCGAGCACACCGAAGGCTTCGTCAGCAACGGGCTGAAAGTGGCCGGCTCCGAAATCTCGCTGCTCTTCACCGAGACCTCGGCCAGCAGCTGCAAGGTCAGCCTGCGCAGCAAGGGCCGCTACGATGTCAACGCCCTTGCGGCGGGTTTCGGCGGCGGCGGACACCGCAATGCGGCCGGACTGACTCTGGCTCTGCCCGTCGAAGAAGGCCGCGCCCTGATCGAAGAGGCCGCCGTGGCCCTGGTCAAGGACTCACACAGCGTATCCTGAACACGGCCCCACAGGGCCATCCTGGCTGATACCGGCGGTTTGACTCCGCCGCACCCGCGTGGGTGTTCGTCAGCAGCACGTCAGAAAGGAGGCCCACCATGGCCACTCCCCGCCCGTCCGTCGACTTCCAGCTGATCGAGGATCACATCCTGCCGCGGGTCAACAACCCGGGCCGCTACATCGGCGGCGAACTGAACCGCATCGTCAAGGACTGGGACCGCGCCGAGGTGCGCCTGGCCCTCTGTTTTCCCGATGTCTACGAGATCGGGATGAGCTACACGGTGGGCTTCGGCATTCTGTACAAGCTGGTCAACGCCCTCGATTTCGCCCTGGCCGAGCGGGTCTACGCTCCCTGGACCGACATGGAGGCGCGCCTGCGCGAGCACGGCCAGCCGATCTACTCGCTGGAAAGCCGCCATGCGCTGAGCGAGTTCCAGGTGGTGGGCTTCACCCTGCAGTACGAGATGCACTACACCAACATCCTGACCATGCTGGATCTGGCCGGCATTCCCCAGCGGGCCGAGGAGCGCGGCGAGGAGGATCCCTTCGTGATCGTGGGTGGTCCCTGCGCCTACAACTGCGAAGCCGCGGCCGACTTCTTCGACTGCGTGCTGGCCGGCGATGGCGAGCGCGCCCTGCCGCGTTTCCTGCAGCTCGTGCGTGAGACGCGCGGACTGCCCCGGCTGGAACGGCTGAAGATCTTCGCCAAGGAAGAAAATGTCTACGTGCCCCAGTTCTATCGCTCGACCTGGGGCCAGGACGACAACGGCCTCCAGCGTTTTCTGGGCATGGAACGCACCCAGCCCGAGGCGCGCGAGAAGGTGATGCCCGCGCTGATCGACGACCTGGACCCGGCCAACTACCCGGATGAACCGCTGGTGCCCATCATCGAGGCCACCTTCACGCGCCTCTCCGTCGAGGTGATGCGTGGCTGCAGCCGGGGTTGCCGCTTCTGCCACGCGGGCATGGTCTACCGCCCCGTGCGCCAGCGCAAGCCCGAGGATGTGCTGGCCCAGGCGCGCAAGAGTCTGGAGAAGACGGGCTTCAAGGAAGTCTCGCTGCTCTCGCTCAGCACGGGCGACTACGAGCCCCTGGCCGAGTTCCTGGACACGGCGCTGGACGAGTTCACCGCCAGTGACACGGCCATCAGTTTTCCCAGCCTGCGCACCGAGATGTTCACTCCGCGCATGGCCCAGGCCGCCAGTTCCATGCGTACCTCGGGCATGACCTTCGCACCCGAGGCGGGCACCGAGCGCCTGCGTGCGATCATCAACAAGGGCAACACGGACGAGGATCTCTATGCCGCCGTGCGCACGGCCTTCGAGTACGGCTGGCGCAGCATCAAGCTCTATTTCATGATCGGGCTGCCCTTCGAGACCGACGACGATGTGCGCGGCATCGTGGACACGGCCAACACGGTAGTCCGCATCGGCCGCCAGTTCGGCAAGGTCAAGGTCAAGGCGGCGGTCAGCCCGCACAGCCCCAAGGCCAACACGCCCTTCCAGTGGTTCGGCCAGCCCACCATCGAGGAGTTTCACCACAAGGTGGCCGTGTTGCGCGCCCATCGCCGCGAGAAGGAAGTCCATCTGGACTGGCGTGATCCCGAAGTCAGTTTCGTCGAAGACGCCCTGGGGCGCGGCGATCGCCGGATCAGCCGCGTGATCCAGCGTGCCTGGCAGCTGGGTGCGCGTTTTGACGCCTGGACCAGCGAGTTCAACTACGATCTCTGGGTCAAGGCTTTTGAGGACTGCGGTCTGACCATGGCCGAATTCACGCGCGAGCGGGCCGAGGACGAGGTGTTGCCCTGGGAGCACACCAGCGGGCACCTGAGCAAGCGCTGGCTGCTGAAGAGCTGGCACCAGGCCAAGCTGGAAGTCTGGAAACCCGACTGCCGCGAGAGCAACTGCACCGCCTGCGGCGCCTGCACGCCCGCGATGGTCAAGAAGGTGGTGGGCAGCCTGACCCCCATCGGCGAGCGCTCGGACGAGCGTCTGAAGGCCCGCGACAACGTGGTCAAGCGTTCGCGCGAGCTGCCCACCGCGCGCCACACCCTGCGCATCACCTACCGCAAGGAAGGGGTGGCCCGTTTCGTGGGGCACCTGGACCTGCTGGAACACATGACCCGCGCGCTGGGCATCGTCAAGGCCCCGGTGGCCTGGACCCAGGGTTTCAGCCCGCGGATGAGGCTCAATTTCGGCCCGCCCCTGCCGTTGGGCTGGGTCGGCTCGAACGAGGTGCTGGACATCGAGCTGGCCGAGCCCTGGACGGATGTCGAGCGGCTCTTCGCCCACATGCCCGAAGGTCTCGTGCTGGGCAGCTGGTCCTTCAGCGAAAACAAACTGCCCACCGTGGCCGGGCGCTTCGGGCGCCAGCAGCTGGGACTGGTCAGCAATTCCCCCGGGGAGCTGGAGCGGCACCTGGAGGAGCTTCAGGGGCTTGAGTCCTATATTGTGCCCCGCGAACGAAAAGGCCGCCGCACCGACGTGGATCTGCGCCCATTCTACCTGGGGCATTCGCGCCTGGATCCGGCGGATCCCGCCAGCTGCGGAGCGTCCCTGCTGGTGGATCTGGCCATCGTGGAAGGACGCAGCGCCCGCCCCGAGGAACTGCTGGGCGGCCCGGACTCGGCCCTGCTGCCGGAACGGGTCGTGCGCCTGGAGCAGTTTCTGGACCGGGACGGCCAATGGATCCGTCCGCTTGAGGAGTGTTCATGAATCGCATCATCGACCGCATCAATTCGCCGGCCGATCTGAAACTGCTGTCCGACGAGGCCCTGCTGGGTGCCTGCAAGGAGCTGCGCGAGTACGTGGTGGAAACCATCACGCGCGTCGGCGGCCACCTGGGTGCCAGTCTGGGCGTGGTGGAACTGACCGTGGCCCTGCACAAGGTCTACGACAGCCCCACCGACGTCTTCTGCTGGGACGTGGGGCATCAGGGGTACATCCACAAGGTGCTCACGGGGCGCCGTGACCAGCTGCCCACCATTCGCCAGTACAAGGGTCTGAGTCCCTTCCTCAAGCGCGAGGAAAGCCCCCACGACCACTTCGGCGCCGGACATGCCAGCACCTCGATTTCGGCCGCCGTGGGCTTCGCCGAGATCCGCGATCGCATGCAGCAGGACCACCACGTGGTGGCGATCATCGGCGACGGCTCCATGACCGGTGGGCTGGCCTTCGAAGCGCTCAACAACGCGGGCAACAGCGACAGCGACCTGCTGGTGATCCTCAACGACAACAACATGTCCATCAGCCCCAACGTGGGCGGCCTCTCGCGCTACATGACCGAAGCCAGCACCAGCCCCATGCTCAATCGCATGCGAGACATGGTGTACGACCTGATGGGCAAGCTGCCCAAGGGTGGCGACAAGCTGGCCCGTGAACTGGCCAGCCGCTTCGAAGACAGCGCACGCAACATGGTCGTCTCGGGCATGTTCTTCACCGACATGGGCTTCCGCTATTTCGGCCCCATCGACGGACACGACCTGCACGAGATGATTCACGTGCTGAACCGGATGAAGACCATCAAGGGTCCCAAGCTGCTGCATGTGATCACCGAGAAGGGGCGCGGCATGCCCGGCAACCGCGAGGACCATCTCAAGCATCACGCGGTGGGTGGCAAGATCAAACCGGCGATGCCCGCTCACATCGAACGCCCGCAGCGTCCCACGGCTCCCGGTTACAACGACCTGCTGCCCGACCTTCTGCGTCCACTGATCGAATCGGACGCGCGCTTCGTGGCGGTGACCGCCGCCATGAGCGAAGGCACGGGCCTGGCCAAGCTGGAGAAGACCCATCCGAGGGGCGTGATCGACGTGGGCATCGCCGAAGGACACGCGGTGACCTTCGCCGCCGGTCTGGCCGCGGGCGGGGGACGGCCGGTGGTCTGCATCTATTCCACCTTCCTGCAGCGCGCCATCGATCACATCGTGCACGATTGTGCGATCCAGAAGCTGCCCGTGATCTTCACCCTTGACCGGGCGGGTCTGGTGGGCGCCGACGGCCCCACGCATCACGGTTCCTACGATCTCAGCTACCTGCCGATGATTCCCAACATGGTGGTGGCCGCCCCGCGCGACGGCAACGAGTTCCGCGACCTGCTGGAGACGGCCACTCACTGGGACAAAGGCCCCTTCGCGATCCGCTACCCCAAGGACAACAGTTATCACTTCGATCCCGACTCGCCCGCGCGTCATCTGCCCGTGGGCAGCTGGGTCGAACTGCGCGGCGGAGCCGACCTCTGCCTGGTGGCCGTGGGCAGCATGGTCGAGGAAGCCCTCGAATGTGCCACGCTGCTGGAAGCACAGGGCATTTCCGCGGAAGTGGTCAATGCGCGCTTCGTCAAGCCCATGGACCAGGCCATGATCGAACGTCTGGCATCCAGCCACTCCTGGATCGTGAGCGTGGAAGAAAACAGCGAAGTCAACGGCTTCGGCGCCCAGTTCCTGGCGCGCCTGAATGCAGCAGGATACACGGGGCGCTTCAGCCTGGCCGGCATTCCCGACCGTTTCATCGAACACGGCGACCGTCAGATCCTGCTGGACCTGGCTGGTCTGACCGGTGGGCGCCTGGCCGCCCGCCTGCTTGAGGAGGCCGCAACCCGGCCCACCCGCGAGGTCCGCAGCGAAGAGGCGGGTCTGCAACTGTGAGTCGTCATTCTCGCCGACACTGACATGACACGGACGGCCGGGCCCCGCGGGATTCCGGCCGGTCGTGCTCCATGGGGTCGAGCACATTTTCAGGAGCATCATGCGCGCAGCATTCACGAGCGTCGGTCTGGGCAAGCTGAAGACCGACCTGTATGTCCTGCCGGTCTTCAAGGACCTGGCACCCGATGCAACCAGCCTCGGCCAGCTGGCGGCCTTCGGCATTTCCGGCCGCCTTTCCGGTGCCGATTTTCGCGGCAATGTCGGAGAACGGCTGCTGCTCTTTCCGGCCGGCAAGTCCACGATTGCCCGTGTGATGCTGCTGGGGCTGGGCGAGAGCAAGGATTTCACGGCCCAGGTCTGGCGTGAGACAGTGGGCGAGCTGGGCATCTGGCTTCAGGGCCGCGAACTGGCCGACTGCGTGCTCGAACTGCCCGCGCTCGAAACGGGTCCCGAAGCCGGGCAGCTGGCCATGGGCGCCGGCAAGAGCCTGGGCTTGGGCGCCTTCACCTTCGATCATCATCGCAGTGGGGGCACACAGAAGGGCAAGGGGCTGTCCAGCTGCTCCCTGCGCGCCGGTGGCAAACGCCAGTCCGCGCTGGAAGCCGCCTTCCTGCAGGCGCTGGTGCTGGCGGAAGGCGCCAACACGGCCCGGACTCTGGCCAGCGAGCCGGGCAATCTGGCCACCCCGGTCTGGCTGGGGCAGCAGGCCAGGCGCATCGCCAAAGCCGCAGGTTCCAGCGTGTCGGTCACCGTGTTCGACGAGGCCAAGCTGAAGAGCCTGGGGTGTGGCGGCATTCTGGGTGTGGGGCAGGGCAGCCGCCAGCCCAGCACCATGAGCGTGTTCCATTACACGTGCGGCAACCCCAAGGCGCCCACGGTGGCCTTCGTGGGCAAGGGTGTCACCTTCGATACCGGCGGCATCAGCATCAAGCCCGCGCTCAACATGGAAGACATGAAGTACGACATGTGCGGAGCGGCGGCCGTCTTCGGGCTGTTTTCCGTGATCCACCAGCTCAAGCCGAAGGTCAACGTGGTGGGTGTGGTGCCCAGCGCCGAGAACATGCCCGACGGCAACGCGCTGCGCCCGGGTGACATCATTCGCCTGTTCAACGGCAAGACCGTGGAAGTCCTGAACACCGACGCCGAAGGCCGCCTGCTGCTGGCCGACGCCATCGCCTGGGTCGAGAAGACACATTCGCCCGATGCGATCGTGGACTTCGCCACCCTCACCGGGGCGATGCTGATCTGTCTGGGCCGCGAGATGAGCGGCGTCTTCGGCAACGACCCCGGCCTGCTGGATGCGGTGGTCGAGGCGGGCACCTGTTCCGGTGATCTCTGCTGGCCCCTGCCCCTGACCGAGCCCTACTGCCGGATGGTCAAGTCCAAGGTGGCCGACATCCGCAACCACACCAACTCCCGCGAAGGCGGATCGATCACCGCGGCGGCCTTCCTCAAGGAAGCCCTGATGGAGAACACGCCCTGGGTGCACGTGGACATCGCGGGCACCGCCACACGCAACGTCAACCGCGAAGGCTGTGTGCCGGGCGCGACCGGCGTGGGTGTCCATCTGGCCTTCGAGCTGCTGAAACATTTTGAATAGGCGGCACGACGCGCCCCCGAAGCTCTGGGTGGATCTGCACCTGCATTCCACCTTTTCCGATGGGCATCTTCCCGTGCATCTGCTGGCCGACACGGTTGCCCGCGCGGGAGTGAAACTGGCGGCGCTCAGCGATCACGATACACTGGAAGGCGTGCCCCTCTTTCGCAGGGCCTGTCGCCGTCTGGGCGTGGCCACGCTGAGTGCGGTGGAGATCAGCACCCTGCATCGCGGCCCCTGGGGCGAGAAGGAAGTCCACCTGCTGGCCTATGGGCTGGACGAGGAAGACCCGATCTTCCGTCCCCTGCTGGCCGAAATCCGCGCAGCCCGGGAGCGCCGTTTTCGCGGCATGGCCACGCTGCTGGCGGAACAGGGCTGTCCGCTGCCCGAGGCGGAACTCGAGAAGCGCTTGGCTCACGGCAACGCGGGCCGACCTCACCTGGCCTGGTTGATGATCAAGGCCGGGTATGTGACGAATCTGAACACCGCCTTCGAGCTCTGGCTGGGAGACGGCGCGCCGGCCTGGCTGCCCAAGGAGGCTCCGGCCACGGTGGAGGTGATCCAGCGGGTGCGTGAACAGGACGGCCTGTCCGTGATCGCTCACCCCGGCAAGACCCTGCCGCCGGAGGCGCTGCCCTCGCTGCTCGAAGCGGGCGTGGACGGGTTGGAGTGCCTGCACCCTTCCCATTCCAGGGCCACCGCGCGCCGACTGGCGCAGCTGGCGGCCAGCCACGGACGCTTCCAGACGGCGGGAAGCGACTATCACGGGCGACCGGACCGGCGGGAACCGTACCTGCGGCCGGAGATGACGCTGGAGTCCCTGGGCGGACCACTGGGCGAGCGCGCACGCGCGGCCCATGCCGCTCCGGCCATGACACACGGTGCCAGGAGCACCACGGGAGCACCATGAACGAATCGATCTGGCTGTGGCTGGGAGTGGGCCTGGTGGCCGGCTGCCTGCTGGGCGCGGGTGTGCTGATCTTCCTTGAGAAGCAGCGCCAGCGCTCGGGCAAGGATGTACTGGAAATGGCTCGCAAGGAAGCTGAAATCCTCAAGAAGGCCGCACTCAACGCGGCCCGCGAAGAATGGGCGCTCAAGGAGCAGAAGCGCAAGGAGCTGCTCAAGCAGCGCGAGCGCAAGATCACCCAGCACGAGCGCCAGCAGAAGGCCAGCGAGACCGAGATCCGGGCTCAGGCCAAGGTGGCCCAGGAACTGGAAATGCAGCTCCAGCTGAAGGAGAAGATGCTGGAGCACAAGGAAGAAGAGCAGAAGACCAAGAAGAAGGAGCTCCAGGAGCTGGTGGAAGAACAGCAGCGCCGGCTCGAGAGCATCGCCTCGTTGAACATGGAAGAGGCGCGCCAGCAGTTGCTGAAACTGGCGGCCCAGCGCTACGAATCGGAAGCCGCCGCCCTGGCCGCCGAGATGAAGAACGACGCCCGCGAGAACGCCGGTCGGCTGGCGCGCGAGATCATCACCACGGCCATCGAGAAGCACGCGGCCGAGACCACCTCCGAGGCCACGATCAAGGAAGTCAGCCTGCCCAACAACCGGATCAAGGGCATGGTGATCGGGCGCGAGGGGCGCAACATCAAGAGCTTTGAACTGATCACGGGCACCAAGATGATCGTGGACGAGACACCGGACACGATCCTGATTTCCAGCTTTGACCCGGTCAAGCGCGAAGTGGCCCGCGTGGCTCTGGAAAGTCTGATTCGCAGCCGCAACTTCAGTCCGCGCACGGTGGAAGACGCCGTGAAGAAAGCCCAGGCCAAGGTGGACAACCAGATGCGCGACGCGGCCAACAAGGTGCTGCGCGACCTGAAACTGAAGGTCCACCCGGATCTGGTGCGCATGTTGGGCCGGCTCAAGTTTCGCACCAGCTATGGCCAGAATGTGCTGGATCACAGCGCCGAAGTGGCACGCATCGCCGGAGGCCTGGCCGCCGAGCTGGGCATGGATGTGATGCTGGCCAAGCGGGCCGGTCTGCTGCACGACGTGGGCAAGGCCGATTCCAACGGCAGCGACAAGAGCCACGTGACCATCGGGGTGGAAATCTGCCGAAAGGTGCGCGAGCATCCGGTGGTGATCAACGCGATCATGGCTCACCACCAGGAGGCGCCGCCCATTGACCCGATCAGCGAGCTGGTGACCGCGGCCGACATCCTGTCCAGCGCCCGTCCCGGCAGCCGCCGCGACAGTGTGGACAGCTACACCAAGCGCGTGGAAACTCTCGAAGGCATTGCTGACAGCTTCCCGGGGGTATCCCGCGTGTATGCGCTGTATGCGGGGCGCGAGATCCGCGTGATCGTGGAAAGCGAAAAGGTGAATGATGCGTCGGCCGAGAAGCTGTCCAGCGACATCGCCCAGAAGATCAGCGAGGAAATGGAATTCCCCGGGGCGATCAAGGTGGTCGTGATCCGCGAGGCGCGCGGCATGGCCATGGCTTCCTGACAAATATCAAGCCGCGTGAGGCGGGCATTCGCCAGTCTCAGCTGTTATCTCAAGGCAACCGGACCGGAACCTCTGGGCACCGCCCGACGGGTCCGACAAGAAGGAGTGGCAGAGGATGAGCAAGATTACCGTGATCGGCGCCGGCAATGTGGGCGCCACCACCGCCCAGCGTGCCGCCGAGAAGGGCATCGTCGAACAGGTCGTGCTGATTGACATTCTGGAAGGCATCCCCCAGGGCAAGGCTCTGGACCTGTGGGAAACCGCCCCGATCGAAGGCTACGACACCCGCGTGGTGGGCAGCAACGACTACGCCGCCACCGCCGGCAGCGATGTGATCATCATGACCGCCGGCCTGGCCCGCAAGCCCGGAATGAGCCGCGACGACCTGCTGAAGATGAACACCCAGATCGTGCACTCCTGCATCTCCCAGGCCGCCAAGCAGAGCCCCGATGCGGTGATCATCGTGGTGTCCAATCCCCTTGACGCCATGACCTATGTGGCCCTCAAGGCCAGCGGCTTCCCGACCCAGCGCGTCTTCGGCATGGCCGGCGTGCTGGACACGGCCCGCTATCGCAGTTTCATCGCCGAAGCCCTGAACGTGAGCGTGCGCGACGTGCAGGCCCTCGTGCTGGGCGGCCATGGCGATACCATGGTGCCGATGCCCCGTTACACCATGATCGGTGGAGTGCCCCTGCCCGAGCTGATGCCCGCCGAGCAGATCGCCCAGATCGTGCAGCGCACGCGCGACGGCGGTGCCGAGATCGTGGGCTACCTCAAGACCGGCAGCGCCTTCTACGCCCCCAGCGCCGCCGCGGTGGAGATGGCCACCAGCGTGATCCTGAATCAGAATCGCGTGCTGCCCAGCGCCGCCTGGCTCACCGGCGAGTACGGCGTCAAGGACGTCTACATGGGTGTGCCGCTCAAGATCAGCAAGAATGGCGCCGAGCAGGTGCTGGAACTGAAGCTGGACGCCACCGAGCGTGCTCAGTTCGATGCCAGCGTGGACGCCGTGCGCAAGAATCTGGCCGCCGTGCAGACCATGATGGACGCCATGTGATCCTGTTTGCAGTCTGACTTCCCAGGCGCCACCGGACTTCCGGTGGCGCTTTTCCTTTGTCCGGATTTCGTGACAGCAGAGGGGACTTGTCCACTGGCTATCCACCTTAGGGTGCTGCAGCGGCTGGCCTTGCAGCAGGCGTGAGGCCAGCGGAGGATGCTGGCCTTGCAGCAGGCATGACGCCAGCGGAGGATGCTGGCCTTGCAGCAGGCGTGACGCCAGCAACCTTGAGTGCCGCATGCCGGGAGTGTCAGGAAAATTGGACACCAAGCACAGCTGATCCACGGATCGGGCAAAGCCTGTGGATCAGAAGGTGACTCCCAGCGAGAACAGGCGCTGATCCTGGAAATAGCGGGTGGCCACCCAGGCGGCGTCGACGGTTGCAGTCAGTGGAGTGCCCGGGATGGCCGAGCGCACACCCACGCCCGCCGACCAGCTCTCCAGATCGCTGCGGAAGCGGCGGCCCACGCGCAGGGCCAGCTGCTGTTTCAGGCTGTACTCCAGCCCCAGCCCCAGGCGGCGCCGGTTGTCATTGGGATGCTCGGCCTGGGCGCTCCACTCCAGGCGCTGTCCCCCATCGTGCCAGAGTTCTCCCGCCATGGCCAGCTTGAAGATCAGCGGCTGGGCAAAATCCTGGGTGCTGAGAGTCGCCAGCTGCTGGTTGGAGCCCGGCAGCAGCAGGTCATCGCCCTCCAGCTGCAGGCGCGTGCCGAAGTTCTGGATCGCCACCGCCAGCCGCGCCTCACGCCAGGGAAGTGCCAGCAGCAGCGACAGGTCCGCGGACAGTCCGCTGGCCTCCTCGTTGTGCAGACTCTGGCGCAGGTAACGCCCGGTCAGCCCGGCGCTCAGGCGCTCGTTGAGACGCCAGCCACCGCCCACGGACAGCGCCAGATCGCCGTAACTGTACTCGGCACCCGTGCCGCTGGGCTCGGTCTCGGTGGTGATCTCCTGATTGGCCACACTCAGCCAGTTCAGGCCCAGTCCCCAGGCCGAATGATCGCCGAGCGGTCGCGTCCAGGCAGCGACCCCGTGATCCAGTTGACCCAGCAGGCGCTGCTGCGAGACGGCCACTCGCGGACCACGGCTGTCAGCCAGTGCGGCCGGATTCAGCAGCAGAGTTTCAGCACCGCTCCAGATCGATTCTCCAGGCAATGACAGGGCCAAGCCCGCATCTCCAAGGGCCGCCGCACGCGCCGACACCGGCAGCTTCAGGAACTGGGCCGCCGTGGTGCCCGTGCGCTGGAATCCCGAGGCCAGGGCCAGCGGACACATCACGAGCAGGATCGAAGTCTTCAGGCTCATGCTCGGCCTTTCATCGGATCACCAGGAATCGTCCCGCCTGTTCGTGGCCGCGGTGGTCGTCCAACTGGAACAGATACAGACCGAAGGCCACGTGTTGACCACTGGCATTGCGCAGGTCCCAGTCCAGCCGGTCCGAGGAGGGATCGTCGTGTTCCAGCACGCGCACCAGATCACCGGCGACGGTGTAGATCCTCAGCGTCGCCCGCCCCGGCATCGGCGCGAAGTAGAGGCGGTGCACCCCGGTCTCCGTGTCCAGCAGACTGCCGGCGAGGTAGGGATCGGGCACCGCGCGCACGGCCGGCAAGGCGCTGGCTGCGGAGGCGAGTCCAGGTGCTGCCGTGCGGAAACGATACTCGAGTCCCGTCCTGAAGGGTTTGGTGGTGAACACGGTGAACACATCACCCACACGGGGCGCGACACCCCGGAGGGTATCGCCGGCTGCGTCCAGGATCCAGTCGAAATTGTTGGTCTTGATCAGGATCTGGCTGCCTGTGTCCGGGTCGGGATTGTCCGTCAGGTACAGCGCATCGGCATAGGTCTCGTAGTTGACCCGCACCCGGCTGCCGGCGGCTCCTCCGGGCAGCAGATCCCAGCCCAGCGGACTCAGTTGGGGCAAGCCCCCGAAGACCAGCTGCAGATCCTCGCTGCCGGCGAAGGCGCTCACATCCTGCCATTGATCACTGTCCACGGGTCGGCGTTCCACGCGGATCGGGACCTGGCTCAGCAGAGGATCCGGATCACGGTAGCCGAAGAACAGGGCATGCGAGGGCAGCGCGATGGTTTCGCCGGGCTCCGTGATGCGCACGCGCCAGTCGTCGGCGCCCACCACATGTTCGCCGTATTCATTGACCAGGCCACTGCGCCACTCCATCCACCAATCGAAGGTCGTGGGACTGTCCGGGTTCCAGCCCAGACTGCGGACCCCCGCGGGGGCATCCGTGAGACTCAGCCTGAACCCCGCCCGCACGGGCAGGATGGTGGCGCCGTCGGCGGCCAGCCGCTGAGTGGCGAACAGGCTGTCTCCCGTTTCAAGATCCAGCAGGCTGAACCGCAGCACGCTGTCGCCGTCGGCCGATTCGTGAAACACCAGACTCCACTCGGTGTCGCGCAGGCTGTCTTCGTCCATGACCTGCACCAGGACCAGCCCGTCACAAAGGGCGTCATGTTCGGGCAGGGGCTGCTGGCGTGTGTCGGTGAGGGGCACACGATCCGCGGCCCTGGCCCCCGGAGTCACGGACACGCCGTTGCCGTCCAGCGGCGATCCCAGTGAGTTCTGCTGACTGGGCAGACCGTCTTCTCCATTGGCCGGGGCCTGACCCGAGGTATAGGCGCACAGGCTGTACCAATACTCCAGCCCCGGCACCAGATCCGTGTCCTCGAAGGTGTGGACGAGGCCGCTGTCATCGCCCAGATTCAGCCAGCCCAATGGGTCACGTCCCAGAATGCCATCTGCGCGGTCCCACTGGGCCACGGGAACCCAGCCCACCGGGCGGCCCTGGTCGTCCGTGATCCGGTTGCCCCAACTGCGGCCCCGGTCGGCACTGCGGAACAGGCGGTATCCCTGAAAATCGGCTGCGTTCTCGCTGGGCAGCGGATTCCACCAGAGACGGACGCCGGCGGGCAGCGGCGCGGCACTCAGCTCGGGAGCCGGTGGAGGCCCGGGGCCGCCGAAGCGGAAATTCACGTAGCTGTTCCAGAGGTCGGCGATGTTGTGAGCCAGATCGTCAAAATCGGGCTGCCAGGCCAGAGCGCCGGTTTCTCCCAGCACGGCCGCACAGGTACTGACCACCGAATCACCGGCCGCCAGCGTGAAGGGGCCGCTGGCGATCACGAAGTTCAGGCGCTCGCCATCGCCGAAAAGCTCACGCTGGCGCGTGGTGTCCGTGTCATCCATGCGCGGGTCGGCGCCATGGAAGTAGATCGCGCGCCGTTCCGCATCCAGCGTCTCAGGCTGGCTGGTGACCACCGCGTTCAGCAGGCTTTCGGTATCGGGCTTGAGCTGCCCGGGAAACCAGTGAAAATCACTCACACCCATGTTGCGCGGAGTTTCCAGCATCACCAGCGCGGGCACCCCGAGAGGAATGTCCTCGTCCGCCCAGACTCCATCCAGGCGGTTGTTGCTGTCCCAGACCTTGACGATGTCATTGCGGCGCCCGCTTGGCAATCCGTGATCCTGGGTGGACTCCAGACCGATGCGGTCCAGATTGTCGAAGTCGGGCCTGAACACCACGTAATACCCCACCCAGACCGAATCCAGGTCCACCGCGGAGCGATTGTGAATCCAGGAACGCCAGACCAGATGATCGCTGGCGTAGGGGCGCCCGTAACTGTAGCCGGCCTGGCTCACTTCCAGGCCCAGGCTGCCGCGCGGATTGTCGCGGTCGTCGAAGATCGACCAGGAATCCGCATCGCTGGTGAACTGGCCCGGGGTGCTCACCACGGGCACGTCCGGATTGCCCAGGCCGGGCACGATGTAGGCCTCGGCCCAGGGCCCCGGCCATTCGGGTCCGGGCCAGGTGTCGGGCAGGTGGCTGTGCGCAACGAAGGGCGTGTCGTCGCCGGCCCGCAGGTCGCCGCTGAACAGACTGCCCAGGCTGCCCTCGCGCGGGCTCCAGTCGCGCAGTCCACCGGTGGAATTGACCGTGCTTTCCACCACTTGCCCGCGTGCGGCCACGAACAGCCCCAGCCCGAATCCGTACTGGACCACATCGGAGGCCTCGGCCGGCCAGTGCAGAGCCTGGGTGCTCCAGACGTGGAAGTCGGCCATGTCGCCGAAATTGCTGCCGTAGTTGCCCAGTTGTCCACGATCCATCAGGGCCACGCCATTGTCTTCGAGCGACGCGGTGGCCGGGTGTCGGGCCTTGGAGGGCAGGGCCGGCAGTCCCGCCTGGCCGTGACACGCCGCGCAATCGACGGCCGCCCGGGCGGGAAGTCCCATCAGAAGTGCCAGTAGCACGGAACGCTGGAACAGGTGCA
Organism: Candidatus Delongbacteria bacterium; assembly: GCA_020634015.1. NCBI lineage: Bacteria > Candidatus Delongiibacteriota > Candidatus Delongbacteria bacterium. The sequence continues at coordinate 84,563 of JACKCN010000004.1, forward strand.
TGTCAGAACCGCAGTTCGAACCCGAGCCGCAGCGAGCGCGGGGCGCTCACGTGGGATGGGTTGTGTTTCAGATCCTCGGTATTGCCGATCAGGTCCTGGGTGTCCACGTAGGGATCCCCGGTGCTGGCGAACACCTCCACCACATTGCGCCGGTCCAACAGGTTCTCCGCATCCAGGCGCAGGGCCAGCCGGGTCTTGCCCACGGCGCGACTCCAGCGCAAAGAGGCATCGGCACGCCGCGTCCAGGGGCGTATGGCAGAGTTCCGTGGTGGGTCGACGGCCGGGCTCACATACGGCGTGTACGGCAATCCACTGGCGGCTTCCAGCAACAGGCTGGCTTTCAGATCGTGCCCCAGATCCAGTTCCAGCTCGGCACTGATGTCGTGGCGCTGGTCAAAATCCAGCGGGAATTCGTCGCTGTCGATCTCGCCACCAGCCAGAATCGCCTCATACCCTTCGTGCTTGGTGGACCCGGTGCCGCGCGCGGTCATGATGGTGTAATCGAGAAAGAGCCTGCTGTGACGGGTCAGCGGAAAGCGGGTCGCCAGATCCAGCCCACTGACCTGGCCATTGTCCGTGTTGGCGTACACCACGAACTCGCGTGTGAACTGGCGGGCCAGCACGGTGGACATCAGGTGCCGGATGTCCTTGTGCCAGGCGGTCAGCTCGAAGGTGGCTCCCGGGCGTACCCGGCGCTTGAAGCCCAGCTCGAAGGCCACGGTCTCCTGGGGTGCCAGTCCCGGGTAGCCCAACAGGGGCACCCGGACCAGGTCCAGCGAGCGCTCCGGATTGGTGTACAATGCATCAAAATCCGGGAACTGGACGAACTTGCCGTAGCTGGCATGCATCACGGTGCGCTCGTCCACCGGAAAGGCCAGCCCCAGTCGCGGCGAAAGCACGCGCCAGGGATCCACGGCCTCAAGCGGGCTCTCCTGCCCTTGCGCGTCAAACAGCTCCTCTGGCGAGGCCCAGGCGGAGGCGACGGGATCGAAGGCATCCAGGCGCAGGCCCGCGTCCAGCACCAGCCAGTCCAGTTCCAGTTTCTGCTGCAGCCAGAGACTTGCCTGGCGTGGATCACGGGAAATGGTTTCGTGCAGGCTGTGTGCCAGATCGGGGCTTTCGGTGTTGCCGAAGACCAGTTCCCATTGCTCGCGCTCGAAATGGTTGCGGCGCAGTTCAATGCCTGTCGAGAAAGCCAGCAGCTGGCTCTGGCGCCATTCCAGGTCCGCGGCGATTTCCAGCCTGTCCGTGTGATGGGTGGACCAGCGCGGCTCGGTGCCGCTGGCATAGAAATCCTGTTGGCTGGTGCTGGCCGGCTGGCGGTAGGCGGAAACCGGCAACCACTGGTCGCCTGCACGCACGCCCACGCGGCGCCGTGTGTCAATCTGGCTGAGGCGCCAGTGACTGACCGCTGTGGTGCCGTGGGGCAGCCGCAACGACAGACTGGCGTGACGTCGCTCGCGCAGGCTGAGCGACTGGTTCTCGGGCAGGTACTTCCACATGTGGCTGTAGCCCTGCCGTTCCACCTCCTGGCGCCCCGCGTTCAGTTGCAGGCGTGCGCCACCGGGCAGCTCACGGCCCAGCCCCAGCCCCAGATCACCCGTGCTGCTGTAGCCGTGGGGCAGGTGGGAATCTTCCAGTTCGCTGAGCGCGGTCAGAATCAGATCGGCCCCGATCAGGCTCGCGGGCAGTGCCGCCTTCAGTTGCAGGCGCCCGGGTTGAGCCAGCCGAAAGGCCCCGATGTGAGTCGACACCCGGTCCGTCAGCTCCACATCACGCCAACTTCCGGTTTCGGGCACACCATAGGCACCCGCGTGTCTCCAGGGCGAGTTCAGCAGGCTGGCGCTGCGGACCCGCACCACGAATTCGGGCCGGGGTACCAGTTCCTGGCTGGAGATGCGCACCACTCCGGAGAGGGCATCTCCGTAGCGGGCGCCGAAGTTGCCCGATTCCACCACCAGTTCGCTGACCTGGTCCTCGTTGAGTCCGGTCAGGAATTCGCCATCCACGGGATCCGCGAGCACCAGTCCATCCTGGATCACCGACACCTCGCCCCGGCGCCCCCCGCGGATGTGCAGGCCACCGTCCTCGTCCAGATGCACGCCCGCCTGGGTGGCCAGCAGCGACACCAGCCCGTGCACGGGACTGGCCTCCAGCCGGCGATGGTCGATGAGCAGTTGGCTCGAGGTTGCATCAAGAGGAGTGAGCGGGCGTTGGGCGCGCACCACGAGGGTGTCGGCATTGAGCACGGCCAGGCTCAGGTCCACGTCCAGCACGGTGCTGGTCCCACTGCGCACGAAGAGTGTGCGCTCCTGGCTTTCCAGGCCCACATGGCTGATCCGCAGGCGACGTTCACCCGGGGCCACGGCCAGCAGCAGGTAGTGTCCGTCGAGATCGGTGGCGCTGCCCTGGCGGCTGTCCAGCAGCTGCACATTGGCCCCGGCAAGCGCCTCGCCTCCGGCCGTGATCCGGCCCCGGATCGTTCCTCCCTCGGCGTGTGCCAGCGAGACCAGCAGCAGGCAGCAGAGCACGGAAAATCCGACCCGGACCCATCGCGGGTCCGGGCCGGACACCGGCCGCCGGGTGGCAAGCATCTGTCTCATCGGGAAGTCACTTCAGCAGAAGCACGGAGCGGGTGTTGCGCTCTCCCCCGCTTTCCAGGCTCAGCAGGTAGGTGCCGCTGGCCAGTGCCTGGTTGCGTTCGCCCCGGCCATCCCAGAGCACCCGGTGCTCGCCCGCCGGGAAATGCTCGTGGCTCAGCTCGCGCACCAGTGCGCCCTGAAGGTTGTAGACGGCAAGTCGCACGCTGCCCGCATGGTCCAGCCGGAACCGGGTCCAGGTCGAAGGATTGAAGGGATTGGGCGTATTGGGCAGCAGCTCGATGCCCGAGGGCAGGCCGGGCCCGGCCGCCACAGCGGTTCCCGTGCCTTCCACGATCAGGTCGTCGAAGCGCAGGAACTGATCGAAGCTGTCAAAGCTCCAGAAGTACACACCGGGACCGCCCGCCGTGATGTTCGAATCGGTGAAGGGACAGCCGGGCAGCAGGGTGTCGTTGAGGTAACACCAGATCTGGTTGCCTTCCATGCGCAGGCTCATTTTGACCCAGCTTTCGGTCGTGGGATAGAGGGCACCCAGCTCGGCGGCCGGCCAATCGCGGATGGTGGTCGGAAAGGGCCCCAGACCATTGCTGCGCAGACGGAAACGGTTGCCGCCCGTGCCCGGATCGGCCAGCTGGGCCACGAAACTGTAGAAGGTGAACGGTGTCTCGCCGCTCACACCCGTGCTGCGGCCGATCACACCACGATAGTGGGCCTCGCCGGGCACCAGCAGGACCTGGGCACTGACCGTGTAGTCCTCGAGGGCATCGGCGGGCATGTACACCGAGCCCACGCCGCCGCCGGAGAGATCGTTGCCCAGCTTGCCCACGAAACCGTCGCCCGAGGGATTGCCAACGACGAAATCCACCACGACCATGTTGCTCTCTTCGCCCCAGTGACTCACCCAGCCGAGGTCGGCCGTGCCCCCGGCGAAGTGCTCCTCATACAGAACCTGTGCCCGCAAGGGGGCCGACAGTGCGACAAGTCCGGACAAAAGGATCAGTGCAGTCTTCATGGAATCTCCCTTTCCTTCGAGTCGAGCCGAACGCTCCTGCAGACACGGACAACTCTGACCTCGGCCATGCTGGCCGGTTTCATTTGAGGTATGTGACTCGCTGGCAACGTTGCCCCCAGGGGCCGTCCAGAGTCACCAGGTATACTCCCGAGGCCTGCTGCTGCGGGCGCCAGGCCAACCGGGTCAGACCGGCGGGCAGCGGGCCGTGATGCAGGGTGGCCACCCGGCGGCCGCCCAGGTCCCAGACCGCCAGCTCGACCCGGGAGGCCGTGGGCAGCTGCACGCTGAGGCCCAGTTCCGGATTGAAGGGATTGGGCCAGGCGGCCAGCAGCTCCATGCCGCGGGGAAGCGTCTGGCGCACATCGGGCAGCCCGGTCTCCAGCTCGAGCAGGGCCGTCAGCAGGGAGGGCAGCGAGGTGGCCCACTCGGGGTCCGCGTTGACACCCTCCAGTCCGAACCCGAGCACGGTGATCGCACCATCAGGGCTGCGCACGCCGGCCAGGTCGTTGAGATCGGTCGCGGACCAGCTGAGCACGGGCAGGGCCGTGGTGGCGAAGAACTGGTCCATCTCCTCCTGGTTCTCGGCTCCGCCGGAACCAATCACCAGCAGCTGCATGCCCTCGGTGCTCTCCCCGCTCACACCGTGCACGATGGCCGCGGCGGCCTGACCACTGCGCGTGGCACCGACCCGGGTTTCAAGGAAGTATCCGGGCAGGGCATCGGCCAGATTCTGGCCACTGAGCAGCAGGCGCCCGCCGTTGTCGGCGTAGGCCAGCAATGAATCGAGCATCGCATCGGGCAGCGGGCCGCCCTCCAGCTCGGGTTCCAGATCGCTGCCCGTGATCAGCACGATCTGCTCGAAACGCCCCAGAGAGGGCAGCGGACTTTCGGGCAGGCGGCAGGAGAAACTTTCGAGGGGCTGGCCCAGATCGGTGAAGGCCTGGCGCAGCCAGGGGCTCACATCCCAGTTCGCGCTGCGGTCGGCGTCGATCAGCAGTGTGGCGGCCTGGCCCGCGCCCAGCAGGCTCTCGCCGCTCCAGATGGTGTCGCCGTCGACCAGGCTCAGGGCCATGTGCAGGGTTCGCACGGTGGTTCCCGTGTAACGCAGGTGTCCGCTGACGGTGACCTGCTGCTGGGGAAAGAGCATGCCCACTTCCACCTGGCTGTCCAGCAGGACCAGCTCGGGATCGTCGCTGGACAGATGGATCACGGCGCTGCCCAGCGGATCTTCGCCGGGCACGCGCACCGTGAACTGGACCGTTTCGTCCACACCGGGGCGCAGGCGGCGGCCCATGTCGGCCACGTCCACGGCGATCACGCGGGGCACCAGATCCAGGGCCCGCATCGCATTGATGCGGCCCGCACCCATGGTGGCGGCGTCGCTGGTGACCGGATCACAGGTGGCCTGGATTCTGGCTTTCACCTGGCTGAAATTCCATTCGGGATGCGCGCTCTTCAGCAGCCCGCAGAGACCCGCGGTCAGCGGACAGGCCATGCTGGTGCCCGTGAGCCGGCCGTATCCTCCGCCCACGGTGGTGGCCAGAATCTGGCTGCCCGGTGCAGCCACATCAACCCAGTCGCCGTGATTCGAATAGGAAGCCCGGCTGTCGCCCTGACGGGTGGCCGCCACGGCCAGCACCTGGGAGTAGGCGGCGGGGTAGAAATCGTCGGTGGAATTCTCGTTGCCGGCCGCGCCCACGCAGACCATGCCGTTCTGGGCCAGCATGAAGAACAGTTCGGATTCGAAACTGCTGAAGCCCGTGGAGCCGTAACTCATGCTGACCACGTCGGCGTCGTACTCGGCGGCCAGCATCAGTCCCTCGATGCTGTAGCCCACATAGCCCTGGCCATCGGGAGCCTGGTATCCCACGCGGATCGGCAGGATCGAACAACCGAATCCCAGCCCCGCCACGCCCGTGCCATTGTCACCCACGGCCGCGGCAATGCCCGAGCAGTGGGTTCCGTGTCCGTTGAAGTCGTCGGGCCAGTTGTCGGCGGGGGCACCATCCTCGCCCGGCCAGAGGCTGGCGGCGTTCAGATCCACATAGTCCCAGCCCCGCAGGTCGTCGATCAGGCCATTGCCGTCGCTGTCCAGTCCGTCCTCATCCTCGGGATCGGCCACGCCATTGCCGTTGAGGTCTTCCCCGGGATTGACCCAGAGATGGGCCATCAGGTCCTCGTGATCCATGTCGGTGCCCGTGTCGAGAATGGCCACCTTGACCGAGGCATTGCCCGTGCGGATCTGCCAGGCACCCACCGCGTCCACGGCGTCGAGATGCCACTGGGCCGTCAGACCCGGGTCATCGGGGTGCCAGCCACTGACCGGCCGTGCGAACACCGGCTCGCAGCGGCCGACCCAGGGCAGCGCGGCCAGTTCGTCGGCCAGCGTGAATGCATCACCGTCCACAGGATCCAGTTCCAGCCGGACCAGGCGCGAGAGGTCCACCCCGTGTCCGTGGCGGGCGAAGTCGATGTGCGTGCCCAGTGGGCGCATGGCCTGCACGTGCAGCCCCAGGCCCGCCTGATCCAGCCGCTGCTGGCAATCACGGGCGTCCAGCCCGCTCAGGCCCGGTACAGGATCCAGGTAGAAGTGCCCCGGGACCACGGGAACTTGCGCCGCCACCGCGGGGCTTTGGATCAGCAGGAACAGGAATGCAATGACAAGCACGGTCCGACCGGGGAGCGGCCGGGACGGGGAGGCTGCGGGCATGAATGTCTCCAGAGGATAACGACGGCTTGAATCTGGTGTTGGCAATGGCCGCCAATGTCACGAAAAAACAACAGAAGAGGCAGCCAGAAGAACCGGCTGGCTCAAGGCGGGGCTCCGTGGGTGCCGCGCGCCCGCAGGTCGCAAAAAAGGACGGGGGCCTTCCCTGCGGAAGCCCCCCGTTCCAGAACGGTTCAAGAGCTTCTTACCAGGCCGAGCTGCGATGCTCGTGACCGTGGCAGGTCAGGGTGCAGTTGCCCTGGCTCAGGGATTGGGCCTGGACCTCCAGCACACCATCGAGGGCCTGAACCCACGGGCGCTGCTTGAGTGCCAGCAGGCCGGGCAGTTCGCGGCTGCCGTGGGGATCGTGGCAGGCGGCGCAGGAGTAGCCAGCGCTGGCATGCAGGGTATGCCAACGCCAGGACCCACTGGCCAGCACACCCGCATCGTGACAGCGGAAACAGAGGGCGTTCTCGTCGCTGCGGCCCTCGCTCCAGGGCGAATCCGTCCAGGGAGCGCGCAGCAACCCGGCATACTGCGATCCGTGAGGACCGCGGGGGCCCGCCGGGTCGTCATTGCCATGGCAGTCGCCGCAGGTCATCTGTTGCAGGCGTGAGACCTCCGGTTTGAGACTGGGAACGCCCAGAGCGGGAGTGGCCAGACCGAGGACCGGGTGGAAACTGGCGTTGCGCAGCGAGAAGTCCTCGTCGACGGCCCGATTGCCCACCGGAAGCTCGCCGCTGAAACCGTGGCACTTGAGACAGACGTCCGCTTCGCTGAGTGCACGCCGCCGCTCCATGCCCAGCGGATCGACCCCGCTGGCACCCACGAGGGCCGCAGGCAGGCCATTCCAGTCGCCTGGATCACGCAGGGCTTCGTGGGGATTGTGGCAGTCGCTGCAGCTCACCAGCGAGCGTTCGCCGCTGCCGGCGAAGAAACCGATCAGGCCATCCTCGTCGGCACGGGCCACGGCCGAGCCATCGAAGCCGATCGGGTGGCGGTATGGCTTCTCGAATTCGGGGCGCAGGTCAAAACGGGCGGCGCTTTCCTGCTCGCAATCGCTGCGACCGTCGTGGCAGGAAAGACAGAGTGTGCTTTCCGAGGCCTTCAGCAGTGCGGGGCGGGCCGGACTGGCGTGCAGGTCGTGGCAGGCTTCGCAGGCTCTGTCCCGCAGGACGGGATTGACCTCCTCGAGGGGATTGCCGTGTGCCGACAGGAACCAGCCCTTGAACGCATGACACTGCAGGCAAAGGGCACCCTCTTCGGTGTGCATGCGCAGAAACTGCCCGCGGGAATTGTCATGCGGGTTGTGGCAGGTGAGACAATCCACGCCGCGACCGGCTTCGGGGGAACCGGCCAGGACCAGATCCACCGGGACCTGCAGCGGGTTGCCCGCACGGTCCAGACCGTTCTCGGGCCAGGCGAAACGGTGGGCACTGAGCGCCCCCCCATCGCCGGAGCGTTCTTCGAGCGCGAAGGGAGTCGCGGCCGTGCACAGTTCCGCGGGACCGAAACCGGAGGCGATGCGGTCGTCATGGCAGGCCATGCAGAGCGCGGCACCGCCCAGGCCGTTGTCCAGGGCGCCCACCGCGTCGCGCTGCCAGCGCGGGCCGGGAGCATCCAGTCCGGGATCACGATGGCACACGGCGCAGGCAGGTTGCAGTTCGCCCCCCGCGGAGAGCGGCCCGGGATAGCGGAAATCGTGCGGGCTGCCATCGAGTCCGGCGGCCGCGCGTTCGCTCAGAATCGACAGCGCCGCAGCGCGGGAATCTGCGGCGATGGCCCCGGAGGTCAGCCCCAGCAGTGTCACAAGGACCAGCAGTCCGCGCCACGGACGTGGGCCCGCGGCTGCTGTTGCCCGCTTGGGGTTCAAGTCAGAAAGCATGTGCGAAGGGTGCCCGGAGTGCCGCATGGTTTACCAGAGATTTCGTGTCAGTTGCAACCAGAAGCGCGTGTCCCGCTGGCCAAGATCGGCGGGATCGCCGCTGAACTCGCCCTGCAGGCGTCCCTCAAGCTGGCGCCAGTGCAGTTCGCCATGCAGGCGCAGCCACATCCGCTCGCTCAACGCTCCGCGTTCGGGGCGCCATACCAGATCGCCTCCGCCGCGCAGCATCCGCCCGGCGATCGCCTGCCAGCCAAGAGCGCAGCGATACTCAATGGCGCGCTCCGCGATCTGCTGGGTGTGGCGGATGTGACTCAGGCTCAGCCGCAGTTGCTGACCGCCCATGGTCTGGCGTGCCCAGATTTCGTGTTGCAGCGTATTGCGCAGGCTGTCCAGCGGAAAGACGATCTCGCTGCCCAGATGGCGTTGCCAGCTGTGGCGGTGCCCCAGGCGCAGGCCCTGCACCAGTACCGGGCCGCTTTCGCCTCCCAGCGCCAGGCGGGAATCCACCTCATGGGGTGTCTCGGTGGCCAGCGGGCGCCCCAGTGCGGCCAGCTCGTCCCCGTCCTGCAGCATGAGCCATTCGGCACTCAGACGCTGCTCGACACGCAGGGTGTACAATGGGTGCAGCTGAACGGGAAGCTCTACCGCATCGCGCAGCTGCACGTCCACGCCGTCTCCCCAGCGCGCACTCTGTTTCAGTCCAGCGTCCAGTGACCCATCCACCTGCAGGGCGGACATGGCCGCCAGAGGACCCGTGAGCAAGCGGAAACGTTCCAGCGGACGGCTGTGCAGCCAGGGTCCGACCAGCACCGCGCGCTCGTGATCCACGTCTTCCTGGTCGATCTGGGTCCAGGATCCTTCGCCCAGCAGGCGCAGACCCCAGAAAGCGCGGGGGCTCCAGTTCCAGGCAGCACGCCAGTCGCGACGGAACAGGTCCTGATCCTGCCACTCGCCCCAATCGCTGCTGTAGCGGGCCTCGAAAAGGTGATCGGGCAACGGACGCAGGCTCAGCCCTTCGGAGACCAGCCAGCGTACACGGCCTTCCCGCCAGGTGCGCTGCAGTTCGCCGTGTTGCCGCCCCTGCCAGGGCAGCGCGCCGGAAAGCTGAACACCCACCTGGTTGCGGGCCAGATCAAAATCCAGCGAATCCTGCAGTCCGTAGCCCATGCTTTCGCCGAAAGCTCGCAGGCGCATGTCTCCGGGCAGGGTGGCGCGCAGTTCCCCGCGCAGGAAGCGCGTGTCTTCGGCCTCTCCTTCCACCCAGGAACGCCGGTTGCCCGCGCGCAGATCCACCTGACCCAGCCATTCGCTGCGCCAGTCCAGACCGATGCCCGTGATCCAGTCGCGGCGGCGGGTACTGTCGGCCATGAAGCGGTTGGCTTCGGTCCAGCCATGACGACTGAACAGGCTCAGGTCCAGAGTGGAGCTTTGGCGCCAATCCAGTTTCAGACGTGCTTCGGGAGTCAGAATCCGCTGCGAGTACAGACTGTTTTCGGCCAGGGTACCGCCCAGTTGCAGGCCCCAGCGCAGGCGCGCCCCGGTGTTCGCCGTGCGTGCTCCCACCAGCAGGCGACCGCTGTGCAGCAGCAGGCGCTGATCCTCGAAGCCGGCCCCGGAGCGAGGCGCGTCGGCACCGGGATTGCTCAGGGTGCTGCGCCAGGAGAAGCTGCCACCAAACTGCAGCGCACTGGCAGGGATCACGCTCGGACGCAGGCGCAGACGTGTGGCCAGATCAGGATCCCCCGCGTGTCCCGGTTGGGTGCACAGCAGCAGACAGCTCAGCGCCAGTGTGACCAGAGGAAGGGGGCGGATCATGGCTGCACCTCCCGGCTCGTCTCCCAACCGGCGGCGCGGTCTGCGGGACGGTATCCCAGCAGACGCAGGCCGTCGGGGTTCTCCACACAGAGCCGGTCGTTGCCCAGAGCTCGCACCAGTCGCGGTGCCGGGCCCGCCAGTCGGGCCGGAATGTGGTACACCAGCATGCCCTTGGCATCATGGACGCGCAGGCCCATCTCGCCGGCCACGCTCAGCAGCAGGTGGCCATCGTCATCGAGAGTCAGACTGCGCGGCAGGCGCAGACGAGAAATCACAGGCTCGGCGGTTCGGCTGGCCAGTTGCCCATCAAGGTGCCACACGCAGCCGGCCAGGCCATCCAGCAGCCAGACTCCGCCCATGTCATCGCGGCAGAGATCCAGCGGACCATGCAGGGGGACTCCCCCGACCTGTTCCACGCGGCGTTGCAGCACGCCCTCCGTGTTGTAGTGCAGGAGGGCACCGCCCGCATCGGCAAGCAGCAGGCTGCCGTCATCCATGAACTCCAGCGCGGCGATCCGTGCGCGGATCTCACTCAGTGCAGGGTCTCGCCGGTCCGAGCCATCGTGAGCGCACAGCAGGAACCGGGGCGGGCTCGGCCAGGCCAGAGCCAGCCGCAGGCCGTCGGGAGACGCTGCCACCAGCGATGGGGCGTCCAGATCGGACAGCACGGAACTCATGCTCCAGGCCCCCGCCGCCTCGGGCTGCCAATACTCCACTCCATGCCCCTGCTCGCGGCTGAGCCAGAACCCGGTGCCGGGAGAATCGGCGCAGAGTGCCCGGGGAGCAGCCAGTCGTTGCGCTTCTGGCGACCCGCCCACCACGCGCAGCACGCGTTCCAGCCCCTCATGGGCAGGCTGCGCCACGGGTGTGCCCAGGGCCACGTACACGGTGTCGGCGTGAGCCAGCACGGCGGGCCGGGCGGACCCGGAACCTGTTTCGCGACCCTGCTTCAGCAGCGGAGCACAACCTGCCAGCCAGCCCAGCCCCAGCAGCAGGCCAATGGCGCGACCGGCGGTCAGCAGGCGTGATCCGTAGGGGTGTCCGCATGTCATTTGAGCACGCTCCGGTACAGCTTGCCCGCACGGCAGTCCACCACCCAGATTCCCTCGCCGCAACAGGATATGGCGGTCGGGCCTTCCAGTCGCCATGGGGCTCCGTCCAGAGCCAGCGATTCCTGACGCTTGCCGTAGTCGTCGTACCCGTGAATCAGTCCGGTGTAACTGTCGGTGATCCAGACTCCTCCGTCGACGCGGCATCCACAGACTCCCTTGGGCCGGAAGAGCGACTCGCCATCGGCACCGAACATGCCATAGATGTGAGACAGGCTGCCATCGGGCTGAAAGACCTGGATTCGTCCTCCCAGCACGTCCACCACCATGAAATCCTTTTCGAGGCGCGCCAGGATTCCCGGGAAGGAGAACTCCGCGGGGCGATTGCCCGTGCGGCATTCGGGCGGGTGGGCCTCGGAGATCGGCACCAGGGATTCCGCCTTGCCTCCGCCATTGCCGATGGTGCGGACCAGGCGGTCCTGCCCATCCAGCATCAGCAGGCGCTGGTTGTCGTTGTCGGCAATCACCACACCACGGGGCGTGGCAAGCACATCCACCGGATCACAATCGGGCGGCAGCGTGATCTCGCGCTGCAGATGTCCCTCGAGATCCAGGACCAACAGGCGTGGCCCCGCCGTGTCGGTCAGCCAGACCCGGTCGTCCGCGATGTCGATCCCCAGGGCCTTGCCCACCGTGGGCAGAGCGATCTCGCGCGGGGTTTCCAGGCCGGCACTGAACACCAGCAGGCGTCGATTGAGGCCATCCACGACCCAGGCCCGCCCTTGAGAATCAAGGGCCAGGTCGGTGGGGTAGCTCATGCTGGCGCTCCAGCTCTGGGTGATGCGGATTTCCCGCAACCCGGAGGCGGACAGCTGCACTGCCAGCAACAGCAGCAGGCTAGTGATCCAGCGGCAGGTAGAACGATTCATACTTGGTCACACTCGCGGCCTTGGATTCGGTTTCCAGTTGGTTCACACGTTCTTCGCTGAAGCCCAGGCTGCGGAAGTCCAGCCAGCCTTCGCGGGAATGGCAATCATCGCAACTCAGACTGCGCTCACTGAGGGGGGCGACCGTGTCATGGAAGTCCTTGGTGAAGGCTTCCTTGCGCTCCGGGGTCAACTCGTCGCGCACGGCAAGGTATTGTTTCGCCCGTTCGCTTCCCTGATCCTGGAACAGCGACTTGCCGTTCTGTTCAAGCACGAGGAAACTGGTGAAATTCTCCTGGGTCTGCAGCGGGTGGCGGTCCAGGCCATAGGGAGTGCCGGGGTCGCCCACCGGATCACGCCGCAGGTCAGCCCAGATCACGCGGCTCTCGCCCATTCCTTCCAGTGGACTGTGACAGACCTCGCAGGCCATGTAGCGGCTGTGCATGTTCAGCGCGGCCCGCACGGAACGGTCCTGGGTATGGGCCAGACCGGCGTGGCACAGGGTGCATTCGCTGCGGCGCAGATCTTCATCCACATGCAGCAGAGACTGGGGCACGTGGAAATGCTCGTGCTGCCAGTCGGGATCCTCGGCGGCCACGGCCAGGGTGTAGGAAGGATCACCGGGCAGAATCCGCAGATCCTGTTTCACCACCAGCGCATCATGGTTGGGGCGGTTGGGTCCCGGGTCATTCTCGGTGCCGCGCAGGAACTTGGTGAAGCTCCAGGCCATCACCAGGCAGGAGAGCATGGTCAGTGCGACCATCGAGTAGCCCAGCACACGCAGCACGGGCTTGCGGATGCCGTCATCCTTGCGGTTGTGCGGCTTCTGATCCTCTTCCACCAGGTTGGACACCGGGCAGGCCCAGGGCATTTCGCCGGTCTCGATGAAATCGAGGACCGCACCATGCTCTTCTTCCATCTGTTCACGATCGATGCGTCCCGTGATCCAGACTTCGCTCATCGGCCAGCGACCCGGCTTCCAGTGCACATTCCAGAAATGCCAGACCACGATGGCGCAGACGGCCAGAATGGCTTCCATCGAATGCACCAGGCGCGCGATGTCGACAATGTACTTCGGCCCCAGATGCTCGGCCCAGAGGATCAGTCCGGTGGCACTCATCACGATGGTCCCCCAGGCGAAACTCCAGTACTCCATCTTTTCGCCGTAGTTGAAAAAGCCGAAGCGGACCGGGTCCTTGCGCAGACCCAGCAGCCAGAGGACCTGTTGCCAGGTCTGCACGATGTCCCGGGGCCGTGGCAGCAAGCCGGTGAGCAGTTCGCGTCCGCGGCGGGTCAGCAGGGTGTAGCCGATGTGGTACAGACTCACCAGCGTCATCAGCACGGCGGCGATGCGATGGCTCCAGGCGCGGATCTCCAGCAACAGGGTGCGGTCCACGGTTCCCATGGGATTGATGTACTCCACGGGCAGCCAGAGCAGCCCTCCCGTGATCGCCAGCAGGGTGAAACAGACGAACATCACGATGTGCGAGATCCGCTCGTTGCGCGTCATGCGCAGGAAGACCTTGCCGGTCTTGACCTTGCGCGCGCCTTCGGGCGGCTTGGGCAGATGAGCCTGATGACGGCGGTGCGCCAGAAGCTCCAGCAGGTTGTGCAGCAGCATGCCCCCGATTGTGCCGAAGATCAGCATGATGTAGATCCGCTTGATCCAGACCAGCAGATTGGCCTTCCAGCCTGCATACAGGTCATGCATCGAGCCTTCGGTGGCGAACGCCAGGCTGGCCCCTTCGTGACACCCCATGGTGGAACAGGTCTGTTGACGGTTTGAAGGATGGATCATCGAGGCGGGATCTTCCATCGGCAGTATGTTGTGATCCCCGTGGCAATTGCTGCAGACCGGGCTGCGCCTGTCGCCCATCTGGTAGCCCCGGCCATGGAACGAGCGCAGGAAACTGGTGACCATGTCGTCTTCCAGCAGGGCCTGCAGGCTGTCGGGCAGCAGTTCGTTCTCCTTGTGGCAGCGCACGCAGGTCTCGTAGTTCTGCTTCTGGTGCCAGTACTCGTCGGCTCCCAGATGCAGTGACATGTGCCGCAGACTCTGGTCCAGATCATTGAACCCGTCGTGACAGGACATGCACTTGTTCTCAACCTTCCGCAGCGCGGGAGCCAGTTCGCTCCGGTAGCTGACGTTGGTGTGACAGTCCTTGCAGACGGGCTTGCGGTCGGCGTGCTTCGATTCGCGGTCGGCCCCGTGCACACTCTTCGCCAGTGCGTCGCCCATGGCCCGATGGCTGAAATCGTTGCCCGTGTAGGGGTCAATCAGGTGGCAGGCGATGGTGCAGGTGACCTCGGCCACCGGCCAGGTATGGGGAATCTGGTCCACGTCAGTGTGACACTGGCTGCAGGCCAGGCGCCCGTGCACCGTGTCGGCCCACTTGTCCGCGTCGATCATGAACCCGTGGACTTCACCGTCGGCGTCCATGGTGGCGAACCCCTGCAGGCCGTGGCAGGAGAGGCAGTTTTCCGGGTCCATGTTCGCTCGGGCGGTCAGCCCCAGACACAACAACAGTCCAACGATCACGACGCGGACAGGGAAAGGCAGGAGGTTCATGAGGGTCGGTCCTGGTTGCTCGCCCGGGAAGGCGATCGTGTCCGTTTGAAACACCGGGGTCCTGGGATACTGTCCCGCGCTCATCGACGGGCCGCGGGTCTGGGAGCCGTGGTCACCGACAGATTGTGGCAGGCCAGGCAGATCAGTTCAGCGGGAAGTCGCAGTCCGCTGGGTGGAAACTCGGCCATGGCCCCGGCCGGATCACAGGCCACCGTGGGCAGGTGGCAGGTGGTGCAGCCGATCCGGTTGCCCGTGTCGCGCGGCAGCCGGAACTGGCTGCGCTGCTCGAACTCTTCCAGTCTCGCCGGAATGGCGGAATCAACGCCCGGCGAGTCCAGCGACACACCCAGATGCTGATGCTGATGCTGGTCGGCCGCGTGGCAGCGGCCGCAAAGCGCGCGGGATTCCATGCGCAGCGCGGGTTCGCCGGGCCGTGCATCGCCCTGATGGCAGAGCGCGCACAAAGTGTCCATGCCTTCCCGCGTGAGTCGTTGCTGGCTTTCAGTCGGAAGCGGGGTGACATGCGGGCTGAGCCCCTGGAAGGCATTTTCGGTATGGCATTGGTAGCAGAAGCCCTGCTCCCGCGTGAATGGCCCCCCCCGCAGGGCGGCGCGATTGGCCCGCTGGGGGGAACAGACCTTGCCATGGCAGGTCAGGCAATCGAGGCGTCCGTTCACCAGCGGCAGATCCACGTGGGGCAGAAATCCCTTGCCGGTTGGCAGGCTGGCGTCCACGCTGTGCACGCGCAGGGAATGGGCCCGGGCATCGTGGCAGTTCACGCAGCGTGTGCCGTCCACATTGGACATCGAGGGAAGACCCCGATCGAGGTGGCAGGCAAGGCAGGCAGAGGCGGTACCGTGAGGATCGGGGCTGCCGGGCACGGTGACACTCCGGCCATCGAACAGCGAATCGGGCATTCCCGGGGCCGACCAGTCCGCGGGGGCACCGGCGGCATCCGGACCGGCCAGGACCTGACTGGGCGCGCTCCCCAGCCAGAGCAGGCCCAGCACCAACCACACCAGGGACAATCCGCGCGTCACCCATCCGGCAAGGCCGGGCGACACGACGTGAGGTGCGGTCGAAACGGACATCTCAATCCCCCAGGCTGGCACTGCGAAAACGGATTGTCAGACACACGGGCAGCGAACGGATACCGTCCGCTGCCCGTGACACGAAGCGTCTCAGTTGGTCACCACGGGATAGTTGTAGTCCACGATGCCGCCAGTGCCCCAGGCATGGCCACCGAGGTTTCCATGAATCATGGAATTGGCGCCGAACTTGAGGCTGTAGGTCTCATAACCCATCACGTTCAGGTAGAAGGACATGAAACCGCTGGTCTGGCCCGTCCAGCAATAGAGCACATTCTGACCGGCGGGGTCCAGCACGCTCAGGTTCTGGTCGGCGAACAGGGTGCCCGGGCTGACCTGCAGCGCGCCGGGAATGTGACCGAAGGTGGTATAGTCGGCTTCGGACCAATAGTTGATGACGTTGTAGCCGCTGAGGTCGGCGAACACGCTGGCGGCGGTCTTGGTCAGGAATCCACCCTGAAGCACGGCCTGCACGCGGTCGGCCAGAATGTCGGCACCGGAGGTCTGGCTTCCGCTCAGCGCCGGGGCATCGTAGGTGGGCAGGGCGGGCGGCGCGGTGGTGACGAAATCCGCCACGTATGTGTCGGAGCAGCCACCGTCCCAGGAACCGGCGTAGGTCTGGTTCCAGGCGGACATGCCGTACTTCATGGCATAGGCGTCAGCGTAGCCGCTCATGCGCAGGGCCATGGTGGCCCAGCTGGCGGTCTGGCCGGTGTAGCAGACCACGGCGATCGTCTTGCCGCCGGCATTGCCGGCAACGCTCAGCAGGGTGGACGGGGTGGCGTTCACGGCACCTTCGATATGTCCGGTTCCGTAGTCGGCTGCCGAACGCATGTCGATGACATAGCGCGCGGCAAGGTTGTTGTAGACATCCGAGGCATCCTTGATCCAGCCGCTGGCCGTCCAGTCGGCGAGATGGGCATCGGTGTACGCAGAAAGCAGGTCGAACTGGGTCTGCGCCGGATCGTTGTTGTTGTCATCATCGGAGCAGCCCGTGAACAAGCTGAGCGACGCGACCAGAGAGGCCACCACAAGGCCCTTCAACAGTTTCATTTGTATACCTCGTCACTGTTTGAAAAGAGTGTTTCCGCGGATTGCGGTCACATTTTTGTCAAGGTCTCAGCCAGCTGTCGGGCAGCCCCCGGTCAACCACGACGTTGCGGTTGGCAGCGCCTTCGGTCTGACGGGTGTTGCTGACGTGCTGACCCAGGCTGTCCACGAAGCTCTCCCAGAGGAACAGCCCACGATTCTCTTCGGCGAAAGGCCCATTGCGGTCGGAATGGCAACTGATCCAGCAGTTGCTTGCGTCCACGGGCCCGGTGGCCGCCACCTGAGTCTGCCGCGTGATCCGCGCGATGTTGTGCGGGCTGGCGTATTCCCAGGTTTCGAAGGCGGCCCAGCTCTCAAGGCGCGGCCAGCCCCAGGGGGCATAACTGTCTTCGCTGATGGGCACATGCCGCACCACCACATAGGATTCCTCGCTGGAGGGATGCGTGCTCCAGTTGCCGCTGTTGCGTCCGATGCGGAAACTGGGGAACTCGGCATAGCCCTGGGGATCGTCGCTGCTCCAGACACCGCCGGTGTGGCAGTTGATGCAACTGGTGTAGGGCTGACTGTGGCACACGTTGCAGGAGAGGCCCATTTCGGCTCCACTGCCCTGCCAGTGCGTGTCGTGGTAGATGTTGCGGTCCGCACTCTGGCTGTGGCAGCGGGTGCAGGTGGGCAGGCCCTCGACCTCGTAGCGACTGGTGTAGTCGGTACGGCCGTCGCCGTGCATGTTCTCCTGGTGGCAGAACAGACAGTCGAAGCCCAGCTGCTGATGCACGTCCGGCTGATTGCCTTCCATGTGGCCGCTGTAGTCATTGCCCACGCGGGAACCGTGGCAGGCCGTGCAGTTGTTCTCCTGGTCGGGCGTGCGCTGGAAGCGATGGCCGTCCAGAAATCCGCCCTTGACGCTCAGTGGGCGCGAGATGTGACACTGACCGCAGCTCGCATGGCAGGAGGTGCATTCGGCAGAATAGGCTTCCTTCAGCTCGGCCGGACAGGCTTCGAAGGAGGGATATCCGGCGCGCAGGGCCACCTTGTGCTTCTCGCCCCAGAGATTGTTGTGCAGACTGCTGGCCGCCTTCTCCACGTGGTCGGCATGGCAGGAAGCCCCATTGCAATTCAGTTCGGGCAGCATACTGGGATCGCGCAGCATGGCGTGGTCGTCCACCTGAGTGCGATCGGGTGTGCCTGTGGCCGTATAGGTGATGTCAGCTTCGTGGGCTTCCATCATGGCGGTGAAGAGATCGTTGATGTTCTCGCTGCGGGCCACCACCGGGTCGGTTCCCCCGTGACATCCCACGCAGCCCACCCGCGAATGCACCGGCTCGATGGCCGCGAATCCGTCGGGGTGATCCATGTATACTTTTTCCCAGGACTCCAACTGAGCCACGGTACCGCCTCAGCCACCGCCCGAACTTTCCTCCACTTCCTCGACGGCCAGCCTCTGCAGCCAGGAGCGCGTGGAATGGCAACTCTCGCAGGAAACCAGCACCTCGTCGCCACTCAACGATCCGCTTGTACTGGGCTGGATGCGCTCGCAGGCTCCCAGCAACAGACCGGCAAGCAGAAAGCCGGGCAGGAGGAAGCGTTTCCAGCGTGACGATGACGCATGTCGGGTCATGGGGCAATCCTTCAGTTCAACAAGGTGCCGTTCGACGGAACGGAATCAGATTAGCCATCCGACCAAGGCTCTTTCTTGATTCAAGTCAAACAATTTGCGCCCACCCCGAACTTTTCCTGCTTTGAAGGGCCTCGCAAGTCCTTGTGGTACCCGTTCAGGAAAAACGTGTCGGGATGTGTGTGTCACGGTTGGCAAACTCGTGGGATGTTCAGGCACGCTCTGCCAAGCAGTGTCAGATCGCAACCTGACTTTGGTCAAGAAAGGGCCAGATCATGCTACCTATGCTGGGGCTTCGCATCTGGCTTGGTGTCCGTCAGGAGAGTCTTCCATGAGTTACCTGGTGCTGCTGCTCTTCGCCGGTCTGGCTTTCGGCCTGGTCGCGGTGGGCCTGCTGATTTCCCGCCTGCTGGCCCCGCGCACTCCCGGTGAGGTCAAGGGGCGTGCCTACGAATGTGGCGAAACGACCATCGGCGGCAGCCGCCTGCAGTTCAATGCCGGCTTCTACCTGATCGGGCTGCTGTTTCTGGTGTTCGATGTGGAAGCGGCCTTCCTCTTCCCATGGGCCCTGGTGATCCGAGAACTGGGCATGGCCGGACTGATCGAGGTGGTGCTGTTCGTGGCCCTGCTGCTGGTGGCGTTGGTCTATGCCTGGAAACGGGGGGTGATGCAATGGGTGTGAGTCCCGATCCGGAACTGGCCCAGAATGTGCTTCTGACCCGCCTGGAAGACGTGATCGCCTGGGCGCGTTCCAACAGCCTCTGGCCCCTGACCTTCGGCACCAGCTGCTGCGCCATTGAAATGATGATGGCCGCCGGTGCCTCGCACAATGACCTGGCCCGCTTCGGCGCCGAAGTCACCCGGCCTTCTCCGCGTCAGGCCGACCTGCTGATTCTGGCGGGCACCATCGTCAAGCGCATGGCTCCGCGTCTGCGCACGCTCTACGAGCAGATGGCCGAACCGCGTTACGTGATCGCCACGGGCTCCTGCACCATTTCGGGCGGGCCCTTCGTGTATCACTCGTACTCCAGCCTGCGCGGCGTGGATGACATCATTCCCGTGGACGTCTACGTTCCCGGCTGCCCCCCGCGCCCCGAAGGGCTGTTCTACGGCATTCTGACCCTGCAGAAACTGATTCGCGAACGCACGGGCTGGAAACACTCCGAGCGGCGCCATGCTCCCGTGATGGCCGCCCTGCCTCCGGGCATCGGGGTGGACGACATCCGGGCGGAACTCTGCGGCCCGCTGGTGGCCGAAAATCGCGTGGACCTGGCTGACCCCTTCGCCGACCGTGTGGCCAGGCCGGGTGACCAGGGCCGATACCACCCGGACCCTCCAGCCAGGGAGACTCCACAATGAGCCCCGCGGACCTGCGCAGTCGCCTGGAAGCCCTGCTGCCAGGACTGGAATTTCTTGAGGCCAGCGACCGCCTCTGTCTGACACTGCCGGCAGAGCGCCTGCTGGACGTGGCCGCTCTGCTGCGGCGGACGCCCGAGCTGGCCTTCGACCTGCTCAGCGACCACTGCGCCGTGGACCGGCCTGCCGAGCAGCAGATCGAGCTGCTCTGGCAACTGGACTCCACGTCTCACAACCATTGCCTGGCTCTGAGCGTGACACTGCCCCGCGAGAACCCGGTCAGCCCCAGCCTGCATACCATCTGGACCAATGCCCTCTGGCAGGAACGCGAAGTCTACGACCTGTTCGGTGTGCTGTACGACAACCACCCGGATCTGCGCCGCCTGTTCCTCGAGGACGACTGGAAGGGCTGGCCGCTGCGCAAGGACTACGAGGACGATTTCATGATCACCGAACCCGGTGGAGGCCGGCGATGAGCGTGCGCCTGACCAGCCTGGACGAGGTGACCCGTCCACCCCGGGGCGCCGATGGCCCCCTGGCCACCCAGGAATACTTCATCAACATGGGGCCCCAGCACCCGGCGACTCACGGTGTGCTGCGCCTGGTGCTCAAGCTGGATGGCGAGACCGTACGCGAAGTGATTCCCGTGCTGGGCTACATCCACCGCTCCATCGAGAAGATCGCCGAGCACCAGACCTACCGTCAGTTCGTGCATCTCACGGATCGGTTGGACTATCTGTCCTGCCTGATGAACAACTGGTGCGTGGCCAAGACCGTGGAAGCGGCCGCCGGCATCGAGACCAACGCGCGCATCGAGCACATCCGCACCCTGATGTCCGAGCTGCAGCGCCTGCAGAGCCACACGCTCTGGTGGGGCGTGCTGGGCATGGACCTGGGCGCCTTCACCCCCTTCCTCTACGGCTTCCGTGACCGCGAAGGCATCACGGAGATCCTGGAAGAGACCATTGGCGCCCGCCTGACCATGAACTACATCCAGCCCGGTGGGCTGATGAGTGACATCCACCCGGACTTCGTGCGCAAGGTCAAGGCCTGGATCACTGGATTCCGCCCCCACCTCGAGGAATACGAGCAGCTGGTCAGCGGCAACCTGATCGTGCACGAACGCCTGGTGGACGTGGGCGTGCTCAGCGCCGAACGCGCCGTGGCCCTGGGCACATCCGGACCGGTGCTGCGCGCCAGCGGAGTGCCCTGGGACCTGCGCAAGGTGCGCCCCTACGGTGTGTACGATCAACTGGACTTCGACGTGGCCGTGGGCACCGTGGGCGACAGCTGGGACCGCTACCACGTGCGCGTGGAAGAAATGCGCCAGTCGCTGCGCATGGTGGAACAGCTGCTGGACGGCATTCCCGAAGGCCCCTTCATGACCATGAAACCCGCCGCCAAGATCCGCCTGCCCGAGGGTCGGTTCTACGGCGAACTGGAAACCGCGCGCGGCATCCTGGGCCTGCAGATCGTCAGCGACGGCAAGGAATTCCCCTGGCGCGCGCACCTGCGCACGCCCAACTTCAACAACCTGTGGTGCATCACGGAAATCGCCCGGGGCTGGCGTCTGGCCGACTTGGTGGCGATCGCTTCCACACTGGACCTGGTAGTGCCGGACATCGACCGATGAACATGCCTCTTCTGCCCGCGGGCGGCTCGCCCCTTGACCTGTTCAATACGCTGCTGGTCACGCTCTCGCTGCCCGTGAGCCAACGTGCCAGTGCCGCCCTGCCCGACAACCTCTGGCTGGCCGCCTTCTGGATGGCCGTGTCACTGGCAGGCGTGATGGCGGCCTTCACCGTGCTCGGTCTGGTGCTGGTCTACGCCGAGCGCAAGGTGGCCGCTCACTTCCAGTGCCGCCTGGGTCCCATGCGCGTGGGGCCGCACGGCATCTTCCAGACCGTGGCCGACACGGTGAAACTGCTCTCCAAGGAAGACCTGGTGCCCACGGGCGCCGACAAGCTGCTGTTCTTCCTGGCCCCCGGACTGGTGCTCAGTGGGTCGCTGCTGGCGATGGCTCTGGTACCGGCCAGCCCCTGGCTGCAGGTCACGGACCTCTCGATCGGCGTGGTCTTCGTGCTGGCGGTGGGCAGCCTGAGTGTGCTGGGCATTCTGCTGGGAGGCTGGAGCAGCAACAACAAGTGGTCGCTGCTGGGAGCCATGCGCGCCGGAGCCCAGATCGTGAGCTACGAGCTGACCGCCACCCTGGCCGTGCTGGCCGTGGTGATGCTGGCCGGTTCCATGAGCCTCAACGGCATCATCCAGAGCCAGCAGGCGGGCTGGTGGATCTGGCGGGCTCCCGTGGCCGGGTTGCTGGGCTTCCTGCTCTTCGTGATCGCCAGCACCGCCGAAGTGAACCGCACGCCCTTCGACATTCCCGAAGGCGAGAGCGAGCTGGCCGCGGGATTCCATACCGAGTTCTCGGGCCTGCGCTTCGCCTTCTTCTTCCTGGCCGAGTTCCTCAACATGTTCGTGGCCAGCGCGATTGCCGCGACCCTGTTTCTGGGCGGTTGGCTGCCTTTCCACATCGGCGACTGGCAGGCCTTCAACGGCGCGATGGATCTCATTCCCCCCGTGCTCTGGTTCGGACTGAAGACCGGCGGGCTGATCTTTCTGATGATGTGGTTCCGCTGGACCTTCCCCCGTCTGCGGGTGGACCAGCTGATGCGCCTGGAATGGACCTTCCTGCTGCCCGTCTCCCTGCTCAACCTGCTGCTCTGCGCCCTGCTGGTGCTGCTGGGCGGCGTGATCTTCCCCGGAGGATTCTGATGCCCCTGATTGACCTGGGAACCGCCGCGCGGGAAGGGTTGCGCGGCCAGCAGGAAGTGGGCGGGCAGTCGGTGTCCGTGATCCGGGCCCCGCGCCCGATCCCCCAGGGCCTGGCCGGACGCACGGTCAACGGACTGGGCAGCCTGCTCACCGGCATGCGGATCACCTTCCGCTATTTCCGCAAGCCCTCGACGGTGGTCACGCGCCAGTACCCCGAGAACCGTGATACGCTGAAGATGCCCGAGCGCTACCGGGCCCGGCTGATCTTCCTGTATGAGGAAGATGGCCTGCATCGCTGCACGGGCTGCCGGATCTGCGAGAAGGCCTGCCCCAACACATCCATCATCATCGCCACCCAGAAGGGCGAAGCCAGCAAGAAACCCGAGATCGAACGCTACACATGGCGACTGGACACCTGCACCTTCTGCAATGCCTGCGTGCAGGCCTGCCCCCACGATGCGATCATCTTCGATGGCAAGTTCGAGAGCTCGGTCTTCGACCGCCGCCTGCTGGTCTACAACCTCAACACCTACGCCGGCCCCCATTCCGCTCTGGCGGCCAAGATCGAGGATCCCGAAGCCCGCGCCGCCTCGATGGTGCCCGTGGGACGCTACGACGGCGCACTGCCGCTCTCGGGCACAGCGATGGACGGCCTGCCCGCCCTCGAGAGCCGCGGGGGGACAAAGGAATGAACCTGGCGATTCCCTTCTTCTGGTGCTTCGCCCTCGCCAGCATCGCACTTGCCCTGGGCGTGGTGCTCTCGCGGCGCATCCTGCGCAGTGCCCTGTATCTCACGGGCGTGCTGCTCTGCGGGGCCGTGTTCTATCTGCTGCTGGGCGCCGAATTCCTGGCGGGCATCCAGATTCTGGTCTACATCGGCGGCATCGTGGTGCTGCTGGTGTTCACGATCATGCTCACCCACAGCAGCGAGCTCGAGGAAGCACCTCCGGCCACCCTGCGCCTGCTGGGCGCGGCCATGGCCAGCCTCGCCTTCCTGGGCCTGGGAGTCTGGATGGTGGGCGCGTCGGCCCTTTCCGAGACACCCAACGCACTGGCCCAACCCCTGGACGGTGTCACGGCCCAGCTGGGCCGCCAGTTGCTCTCGGCCGGTGAGGGTGGCAGCGTGCTGCCCTTCGAACTGCTGAGCGTGCTGCTGCTGCTGGCCGCCGTGGGTGGGGTCTATGTGGCACGCAAGACCTCGGAGAAGGATTCCAGCAAGGAGACCCCCGCATGAACTGGCCCTCCGGCTGGGAACCCACGGCCGCGCACTGGCTGCTGCTGGGGCTGACCCTGTTCTCGATCGGGATCTTCGGCGTGCTCAGCCGGCGCAGCGCCATTGGCGTGCTGCTGAGCATTGAGATCCTGCTCAACGCGGGCGCACTGACTCTGGTGGCGCTCTTCGCCTGCCTGCACCCCGGGCGCGTCGAGGGCATGCTGGGCGCGCTCTTCATCATCGCCGTGGCGGCCGCCGAAGTGGCCGTGGCGATGGCCGTGTTCGTGACCCTGTTCAAGACGCGGCACAGCACGGATGTGACCCACATGAATTCGCTGAAAGGCTGAGCGATGAGCGAGCTGATTCCCCAGCTGGCCCAGGCCGCCAGTGATCCTCTGCTGAGCCGGGCCTGGCTGGTGCCCGGGCTGCCGCTGGCGGGTTTCCTGCTCAATGGGCTGGTGATCCGTCCGCTGAAGAAGGAGTGGGTCGGACCGCTGGCCACCACGCTGGTCTTCGCCAGCATGGTGCTGAGCTGGTTGCTGGCCCTGCGCTACTACAGCTTCTTCCCTGCGGGTGGCGCACATCCTGCTCTGGTGAGCTGGCAGCTGCCCTGGCTGCAGGCCAGCCCCGATCTGGTCTTCGGCATGGGCACCCTGCTCGATCCGGCCTCGCTGCTGCTGCTGGTGGTGGTGACCACGGTGAGCGCCTTCGTGCACCTGTACTCCATCGGCTACATGGCCGACGACCCGGGCAAGGCGCGCTATTTCACCTTTCTGAATCTGTTCACCTTCAGCATGCTGGGGCTGGTGCTGGCGTCCAACATGGTGCAGCTCTATGTCTGCTGGGAACTGGTGGGTGCCAGCAGTTTCCTGCTGATCGGCTTCTACTTCAGCAAACCGTCGGCGGTGGCGGCGGCCAAGAAGGCCTTCATCGTGACACGCTTCGCCGATCTGGGGCTCCTGCTGGGCACGTTGCTGCTGTCATGGATGGGCTGGCAACTGCTGCCCGGCCTGCAGGCCACGGGCATGGCCGCGGCGGACAGCATGCCCGCGGATTTTGCCGTGCTCAATTCCGCGGGTTTTCACGACGCCGTGCTCTCCCTGCCCTGGACCGTGGGCGGCCTGAGCCTGCTCAGCCTGTCGCTGCTGCTGGTCTTCATGGGCGCAGCAGGCAAGAGCGCCATGTTCCCGCTGCATATCTGGCTGCCCGATGCAATGGAAGGCCCCACACCCGTTTCGGCCCTGATTCACGCCGCCACGATGGTGGTGGCCGGTGTCTATCTGGTGGCCCGGCTCTTCCCGGCCTTCGCCGCCGCGGGCCAGCCGCTACAGGTGGTGGCATTCGTGGGGGCCTTCACCTGCCTCTTCGCCGCGCTGCTGGCCTGCCGTCAGGACGACATCAAGCGCGTGCTGGCCTACAGTACCCTCAGTCAATTGGGCTACATGATGTTCGCACTGGGCGTGGCCAGCATGGATCACCCGCTGGGGTACACCGCCAGCCTGTTCCACCTGTTCACCCATGCCTTCTTCAAGTCCCTGCTCTTCCTGGGCGCGGGCGCGGTGATCCACGCGGTGCACAGCAACTCGATCCGGGAGATGGGCGGGCTGCGCAGAAAGATGCCGTTGACCCATCTCGCCTTCCTGCTGGCCGTGCTGGCCATCGCGGGCCTGCCGCCCTTCTCTGGGTTCTTCTCCAAGGACGAAATCCTGCGCGCGGCGCTGGAAAGCGGACACACCTGGGTCTATGCCACCGGCATGCTGGTGGCCGTGCTCACTCCCTTCTATATGGCGCGGATCTACCTGGTGGCCTTCCTGGGTGAACCGCGCAGCGAGGCGGCCGCGCACGCCCACGACGCCCCCTGGACCATGACCGTGCCCCTGCTGGTGCTGGCTGCTCTGGCCGTGGCTGCGGGCTGGCTGCCCATGGGCCAATACGTGAGCACGGGTGCCGAACACGCGGGCGCACACGGCATCGACTGGAGCATCGCGGCTCCGGCCACACTGGCCTCGCTGCTGGGACTGGGTCTGGCCTGGTGGCTCCACGGCAGTGATCCGGCGCGATCGGCAGCACGCCGTGACTCGCTGTTTGCCGCACTGGGTCCCATCGGGCGAGCCATCGACGCGCGCTTCTGGATCGATGAGATCTGGCTGTTCGTCACCAGGAAGATCGTCTTCAATCTGGTGGCCGCCCCCATTGCCTGGTTCGACCGCAACGTGGTGGACGGTGCCGTGAATCTCACCGGCTGGCTGGCCCGCATCGGCGGTGCCGGCCTGACTCTGATCCAGAACGGCCAGGTCCAGGCCTACGCCACCTGGCTGGTAAGCGGTGCGGTGGGCCTGGGCCTGCTGCTCTGGTTCCTGCTGCCCTGACCTCACGCCCGGATCTGCCGGGAACAACTTTTCAGGACTCCCATGGGCCTCGTATCCCTCATTCTGTTGCTGCCCCTGCTGACTGCCCTGGCGCTGTTGCTGGTGCCCGGCGAGAACAAGCCCCTGTTGCGCGGCATTTCCTTCGTCGGATCACTGGCCACGCTCGTGCTCAGTCTGGTGCTGGCCGTGATGTACTGGCAGCAGGCCGTCCGCGGGGCCGACCCAGCGGCGATCGGCAGTGACACCGTACTCCATTTCAGTGAGCGCCTGCTCTGGTTTCCCAGTCTGGGCATCCAGTATCTGGTGGGCCTGGACGGCATCTCGGCGGCCATGCTGGTGCTCACGGGCATCATCATCTTCACCGCCGTGCTGGCCTCGTGGACCATGGAGGACCGTCTCAAGGAATTCTTCGTGCTGCTCTTCGTGCTGGTGGCCGGGGTCTTCGGCGTGTTCGTCAGTTTCGACCTGTTCCTGTTCCTGGTCTGTTACGAAGTGGCCGTGCTGCCCATGTACCTGCTGATCGGCATCTGGGGCACGGGACAGCGCAAGTACGCGGCGATGAAACTGACCCTGATGCTGCTGCTGGGCTCCGCGGGCATCATCGTGGGCTTTCTGGCCCTGTATCACCAGAGCGGGCTGGCCACCTTCGACCTGCTGGCGCTGGGCAGCGTGCACTATCCGCCAGCCTTCCAGCAGTGGGTCTTCCCCGCCATCTTCATCGGCTTTGGCGTGATCGGCGCACTCTACCCCTTCCACACCTGGAGCCCGGACGGCCACGCCTCGGCCCCCACGGGCGTCTCGATGCTGCACGCGGGCGTGCTGATGAAGCTGGGGGGGTACGGTGTCTTGCGCATCGCGATCTATCTGCTGCCCGAGGGGGCCAAGCACTGGGCGCTGGCCTTTCTGGTGCTGACCACGATCAACATCGTCTACGGCAGCCTGGGTGCGATTCGTCAGAAGGACCTCAAGTACTTCACCGCCTACAGCAGCGTCAGCCACTGCGGGTTCATCCTCTTCGGCCTCTGCACCCTGAATCTGATGGGCTTCAAGGGCGCGGTGATCCAGATGTTCAGCCATGGCATCATGACCGGCCTGTTCTTCGGCCTGATCGGCATGGTCTACGGACGCACGCACACCCGCATCCTCAGTGAAATGGGTGGCCTGGCGAAGGTGATTCCATGGCTGGCCGTGAGCTTCTACATCGGCGGTCTGGCTTCGCTGGGGCTGCCCGGCTTCTCCGGTTTCATCGCCGAGCTGCATGTGTTCCTGGGCGGCTTCTTCGGCAATCCATGGACCTCGCAGACCCTCACCCGCACCCTCACGGTCATCGCCACGGCCTCGATCGTGATCACCGCGGTATACGTGCTGCGCGGCCTGGCCACGGTCTTCCACGGCCCGGTGACCAACCCGCACTTCGAGACTCTGCCGCCCGTGCTGTGGCACGAGAAGCTGGCCACGGGCATTCTCATCGCCACTCTGGCTCTGGTGGGCATGATTCCCGCCACCCTGACCCAGTTGATCGAAACCTCGCTCCAGCCCATGCTGGCGCGCCTGAACGGATTCTGAGAGGCCGTCATGCTGCTGATCCTGCCCGAAGTCCTGGTCTGCACGACCCTTGTGCTCAGCCTGCTGCTGGCCGCCTTCCGCCCCGAGGGGTCGCTGCGAGCCTCCGCCGGACTCTGCGCCGTGGGCCTGGGGCTGGCCCTGCTGGCCCTGTTGAACCTGCCCACCGAGGGCAGCCTCTTCGGGGGCGCCTTTCATCTCGACAGCGTGACACTCTGGTTCAAGGGCATTCTGCTGGTCTCGGCCCTGCTGGTGGTGTTGCTGGCCGCCGACTCCCCGCGCAGCGAACACGAAGGCCACGCGGGCGGCGAATACTTCGCCACCCTGCTGGGCAGCCTGCTGGGCATGCTCTTCCTGGTGTCCGCGGGCGACCTGCTGACCCTCTTCATCGGGCTGGAACTGGCCACTCTGCCGCTGGTGCTTTTGAGCGCCTGGAACCGCCAGTCCGAATCTTCGGCGGAAGCCGCACTGAAGTACGTGCTGCTGGCCGCGCTGTCCTCGGGCCTGATCGTCTTCGGTCTGGCACTCATGGCCGGACTGCATGGCAGCCTGTCCTTCGAGGCGGGCATCACGGCACTTTCGCAGCCCATCGGCTGGCTGGGCTTCGCCCTGCTGCTCTCGGGCGGGGCCTTCAAGATGAGCCTGGCCCCCTTCCACCTCTGGGCCGCCGATGTCTACGAAGGCGCACCCACCCCCGTGACCACCTGGCTCAGCATGGGCTCCAAGGCCGCCGGGCTGGCCTTTCTGGTGCAGCTGGTCTACCGGGTCTTCCCCGAAGCCCTCTGGGACATCAGTCCCCTGCTGGCCGGCCTGGCCGCGATAACGATGACCGTGGGCAACCTGGTGGCCATCGTCCAGCAGAACCTCAAGCGCTTCATGGCCTACAGCTCGATCAGCCAGGCGGGCTATCTGCTCTTCGGTTTCCTCGACCCCAGCGGCACCATGGGCATCGGCGCCATGCTGTACTACCTGCTGGTGTACCTGGCGGGCAACGTGGCGGTCTTCGGTGTGATCCTGTATTGGGAACGCGCCGCCGGGGCCCGCGAGGTCGAAGATTTCCGCGGTTTCAGCCGCGAGCGCCCCGGGCTGGCCGTGGCTCTGCTGCTGGGTCTGCTGAGCCTGGCCGGCATCCCTCCCCTGGCGGGTTTCACCGGCAAGTTCCTGCTCTTCTCCGTGGCCGCCGACGTGGGCTACCACTGGCTGGTGCTGCTGGGCGCGATCAATTCCACGATCTCGTTGTACTACTACCTGCGCATTCTGCGCCAGGCCTACATCGAAGACCCGGAGCCCGCCACGCGGCGCAGCTCCGGTGGTGGCAGCACCGCCTTCGTGATCGCCTTCGGCGGTGTGACCGTTCTGCTGGCAGGTGTGGTGCCGGCAGTGTATGAACTGATCCATCAGAGCACCATGGGCTGGCTCGCCGGTTTCTAGCTGGATGCGCACGATCAGAACGTAGCCCGGATGCAGCCCGCTATCTGTTGCCGAATCGCCTGTGTTCCGGCGAAATCCGGGAGCCATGACTCGCCGCTCGCACCGGACTGGACGAACCCTCCACCGGTCATTCTTCCACCGGTATCCTGTCACTGACTATGGCCCGTGATGCCATCCTCGGCCGGGGACTGCCTCCCGTGAGGCGTCGTTTTCCACCTTTCTTTGGAGCGGGTCCAAAGAAAGGTGGAGCCAAAGAAAGACCCTCTTCGCAGGCCTCGCGCCGCGCAAACTTGGCCCGCTGCGCGGTCCGGCGAGCAAGCGCGGCGACCAACGTCCCCTGCCCGACCGTTCCGTCTCGATGGTTCCGCCACCGGCGTCACCGCTTTGGAAGAAGATTGATCAGAGACAGAGCCGTAGCTTCCAGCCGGGCCCGATGCAGCCCCACACACGTGATCGCGTCATCTGATTTTCCGGCGAAATCCGGGTCGCCCGGAATGGGGAATGCGGACATCGGCCGCACCGGAGTCCTCGAACCCTCAATCTTCCATCTCTTCCACTGGTATCCTGTCACTGACGGGGGCCCGTGATGCCTTCCTCGGCCCGGGTCTGCCTCCCGTGATGCATCGTTTTCCACCTTTCTTTGGACGGGTCCAAAGAAAGGTGGAGCCAAAGAAAGACCCTCTTCGCAGGCCTCGCGCCGCGCAAACTTGGCCCCGCTTCGCGGTCCGGCGAGCAAGCGCGGCGGACCACGCTCCCTGCCCGACCATTCCGTCTCGATGGTTCCGCCACCGGCGTCACCGCTGTGGAAGGGGATGGATCATGCGTGACACCGAGAATTCCCTGCATGACCGTCACCCCCGCGGAAGCGGGGGGCCCGAACATTTACACCGCACACCCTGTTTCTCTCGAACCGCCGCATTCACCCCAAAGCGTCGCTTTGGCAATGCTCCCCGCGGCTGTTGATGGTGTGTCCCTGCGGGGCGGTTTGTATGACGCTTCCCCCCGTAGGGTGGGCAAAGCGCAGCGTGCCCACCAACACACACGGAAACCAACGCCCACCCTCTCCCCCACCAAGCCCCGAACGGGGCATCATACATCCATAGCCCGTGGGGAATCCACGGGTGGGCGTGGATGCCCGGGACAATCGGAACCATGCGCGGGGGTGGTCAGGGCGACGGTCGAAAGGACCGTCGCCGTGTGCAAGGGGGCATCGACCGTCTCGACCGCCATCTCGTCCACCATCTCGTCCGCGGTTTCGTCAGACGGCATGACGGTCGTGGTGGCGGTCGATGGGACCGTCACCTTGTGCAAGGCGGCACCGACCGTTTCGACCGCCATCTCCTCCACCACCTCGCCCGCTTCCGTGACACGCACACCGTCCGGCGCACAGCAGTTCCGAACGCGAATGAGTTTCGGTGCAACCGCTCGGGATCCCCGCCGTCGCGGGGATGACACTGATTGTGTCACTTCCGCAGCGGTGACGCCGGTGGCGGAACCATCGAGACGGAACGGTCGGGCAGGGAGCGTGGGTCGCCGCGCTTGGCCCGAAGGACCGCAGCGCGGGCCAAGTTAGCGCGGCGCGAGGCCTGCGAAGAGGGTCTTTCTTTGGCTCCACCTTGCTTTGGACCCGTCCAAAGAAAGGTGGAAAACGATGCGTCACGGGAGGCAATCCCGGGCCGAGGAAGGCATCACGAAACCCGTCGTGAGACGGCACCTGAATTGGCGCACAGCGACGCCGGCCGACGGGCGGCTGGAACGGGTATGGGGGTGCGATTGAGTTGCTTTGCCGTGTAACCCATCGGGGTTCCCGCCTGCGCGGGGATGACAGTGGAGGGGGGGATGACGGTTTTTTTGGAACGTGTGTGACCAGTCGCAAGCAACACGGGCCGAACTCCCGTGAAGGAATCCGGCCCGCAATTGAGTGCTGACAGAAGATCAGATGTAATACGATCGCAACGGGGGGAAGCCGTTGAACTCGATGGCGCTGTAGCTGGTGGTGTAGGCGCCCGTGGTCAGGAAGTAGAGGCGGTCGCCGATGGCCAGGTTGAGGGGCAGCTCGTACATCGAGTTCTCGTACATGATGTCGGCGCTGTCGCAGGTGGGACCGGCCAGCACGACTTCCTCCTCCTCGCCGTGCTTCTCGCACCAGATCGGGTACTTGATGGATTCGTCGAGGGTCTCGATCAGGCCCGAGAACTTGCCCACGTCGGTGTAGACCCAGCGGTTCAGCGCGGTGCGTGACTTGCGCGAGATCAGCACGACCTCGCTGACCAGGATGCCCGCGTTGGAGATCAGCGAGCGACCCGGCTCGAGGATGATGCGCGGGAAGTCGTCGCCGAAGTCTTCCTGGATGAAACGCGTGATTTCCTCGGCGTAGGTCGACAGATCATTGGTCTTGGAGATGTAGTTGGCCGGAAAGCCGCCTCCCAGATTGATCATCTTCAGTTCGATGCCGTCTTCTTCCTGCATGCGCTCGAAGATCACCTTGACCTTGCCGATGGCCGCGTCCCAGGCGCCGATGTCGCGCTGCTGGCTGCCCACGTGGAACGACACACCGTAGGGCACCAGCCCCAGATCACGGGCCAGGATCAGCAGGTCCATCGCCATGTCGCTCTGGCAGCCGAACTTGCGTGAAAGGGGCCAGTCGGCGGTCTGGGTGCCTTCGGTGAGGATGCGCACATAGATCCGTGAGCCGGGTGCCGCGCGCGCGATGTTGCGCAGGTCGGCCTCGGAATCGGTGGCGTACATGCGCACGCCGTGCTCGTAGAAGTAGCGGATGTCGGCGCTCTTCTTGATGGTGTTGCCAAAGCTGATCCGGTCGGGCCCCACGTTCTGGGCCAGCACCTTGTCCAGTTCGTAGCGCGAGGCGATGTCGAAGGAGGAACCCTTGTCGCGCAGCAGGCGGATGATCTCGGGGGCGGGGTTGGCCTTGACGGCGTAGTACACATCCGCGTAGGGGAAGTTCTGCACCAGGTCATCGTAGGCCATGGTCACTCCGTCGAGGGAGATCACGACGAAGGGGGTTTCACGGGTGTCGGCGAAGGATTTCATGCGGGCGAACTGTTCAGAAGCGTAATACTCCTGAATGTCAGTGGGCATCAGCGGGCTCTCCTGTGGTGGGGGCCGGGGACCGGCCATCGAAAGGGACGTTCGCCAGCGGCGCCACCCCCACCGGATCGGGGCCCATGCGCGGTCTGGCGGACCGCGAGGAGCTCTTGACCGACGGCGACGATCCGGAAGCGCGGGGCGAAAATAGAAAAAATTCCAGCCCATCAAAGGCCCGGGCGGAAAAACTGCGACGAAGCGGACTTTTCCGCGTTCCGGGAGGGCAGACTGCGGAGACTGACGGAAAAATCCATCCGTTGGGCAGCCCTCATCCTGTCGGCGTCAGGCTCCGGTTTGATATCCGTCAACCCGCGGCGATCGCAGCTTTCGGAAGTTGATCGCGCAGGTTCCGCGATCCTGCCCGAGACCCGATGCCAAGCTTGCCGGGTCCCCGAATCGCGAAGGTCAGGAGACGCAATGAAAGTCCTCACGAATCCCACCATGGTGGTCAAGCCGGAGCTCTGCAAAGGATGCGGGCTCTGCATCGCGAACTGTCCCGTATCGGTCATCCAGTTCAGCAGCGCCTTCAACAGCAAGGGCTACCATTACGCGGCCTACGCGGGTGAGGGCTGCACCGGCTGCGGGATCTGCTTCTACGCCTGTCCCGAACCCGAGGCGATCATCGTCTGGAAGAAGGCCGCGGAAGTGGTCGATGATTTCCTGGCGGCAAATCACGCCGAACCCGGTGTCAAGGGAGGGTGCTGACATGGCCAAGCAACTGCTCAAGGGCAATGATGCCGTGATCCGCGCCGCAGCCCTGTCTGGCTGTCGGCTGTTCTTCGGCTATCCGATCACGCCCGCCAGCGAAATCACCGAGAGCGCGGCCAAGTTCCTGCCCCGCATCGGTGGCACATTTCTCCAGGCCGAATCGGAAGTGGCCGCGATCAACATGGTCTACGGCGCGGCCGGCAGTGGCATCCGCGTGATGACCGCCAGCAGCAGCCCGGGCATCAGCCTGAAACTGGAAGGCATTTCCTATGCCGCCGGTGCCGAGCTGCCCATGGTGATCGTGGATGTCAACCGCGGGGGCCCCGGCCTGGGCAACATCGCTCCCGAGCAGAGCGACTACAATCAGGTCTGCAAGGGCGGCGGACACGGCAATTACAAGACTCCCGTGCTGGCCCCCGCCAGCGTGCAGGACATGGCCGACCTGGTGGCGCTGGCCTTCGAACTGGCCGACCGCTACCGCACGCCGGTCTTCGTGCTGGCCGATGGCGTGATTGGCCAGATGATGGAACCGGTCGAGTTTCCCAAGGCCCTGCTGGAAAACCCGCGCAAGGACTGGGCCCTCTACGGCGACAAGGAGAGCAAGCACAACCTGATCTCCTCGATCCACCTCAACCCCGAAGACCTGGAAGCACACAACCTGCATCTCCAGGACAAATACGCCGAGATCGAACGCAACGAGACACGCTGGGAAGAGTATCTCTGCGAGGACGCCGAACACGTCTTCGTGGGGTACGGCATCGTCTCGCGCCTGCTGCGCAGTGTGGTGGACGATCTGCGCGCCCAGGGCATCCGGGCCGGCATGTTGCGCCCCATCACTCTGGTGCCCTTCCCCAGTGCGGCCCTCTTCCGCCTGGCAGGCACGGCCGAAGCCTTCACCGTCGTGGAAATGAACAATGGCCAGATGCTGCACGATGTGCGTCTGGCCGTGGAATGCAGCCGCCCCGTGTTGTCCTACACGCGCATGGGGGGCGTGGTGCCCACTCCCAGGGAGATCCTGGAAGACCACCTGCGCCGGATGGCGACCGCAGAAGGAGGGAAGTGAGCATGGCCGTCAAGATCCTTGAGAAGTCCCCGGCCTTCTACGAAGAATACTCGCGCGCCGGCCACGTGGACAAGCGCAGCACCCACTACTGCCCGGGCTGCGGACACGGCGTGGTGCACAAGCTGATCGCCGAGGCCCTGGAAGATGGCGGAATGACCGATCGCGCGGTCTTCATCAGTCCGGTGGGCTGCAGCGTGTTCGCGTACTACTATTTCAACACGGGCAACATCCAGGCCGCCCACGGCCGTGCGCCCGCGGTGGCCACCGGATTCAAGCGCGCCCACCCGCACAGCATCGTGATCTCCTATCAGGGCGACGGCGATCTGGCGGCCATCGGCACCGCCGAGATCATCCATGCCGCCAACCGCGGCGAACACATCACGGTGATCTTCGTCAACAACGCGATCTACGGCATGACCGGTGGTCAGATGGCACCCACCACCCTGATGGGCCAGACCACCACCACCACGCCTTCGGGGCGCAACGCGGCCAACGAAGGCAGCCCGATCCGGGTCAGCGAACTGCTCAACGCGCTGGAAGCACCGGTCTTCATCGAACGGGTCAGCCTGCACAGCCCCAAGCACACCGCCCGGGCGCGCCGCGTGATCCGCCGGGCGCTGAGCGCCCAGGTCGAGGGCAAGGGTTTCTCCTTCGTCGAGGTGCTCTCCGCCTGCCCCAGCGGCTGGAAGATGGACCCGGTGTCCGCGGAGAAATGGATCGAAGAACAGATGCTGCCCGTGTTCCCGCTGGGCAACCTGCGCGACCGCATCGATGAGGTGCCGGCCTGGCATCCCGAGACAATCGAGGTGACCGAAGAGTTGCTGAAGACCCAGCTGGACATCAAAGCCACCGAAGGCCATCGCGCCGAACGCAGCGTGCCGATTCCGGAAGCCCGCAATCCGGAAATCCTGATGGCCGGCTTCGGTGGCCAGGGCATCATGCTGCTGGGGGTCGCGGTGGCCCAGGCGGCCATGATCGAAGGCTATCAGACCTCGTGGATTCCCAGTTATGGCCCCGAGATGCGTGGCGGCACGGCCAACTGCGCGGTGCGCATTTCCGACACGCCCATCGGCAGCCCGATGGTCAGTGAGCCGGGCATCCTGATGGCTTTCAACCGTCCCAGCCTTGAAAAATTCGCTCCCAGGGTCAAAAAAGGTGGGGTGATTTTCTACGACAGTTCGTTGATTGACGTGGAACCCGGGCGCGAGGACTGCCTCTGCATTCCCGTACCCTTCACCCAATTGGGCGATGAGCTGGGCAATACGCGCTTCGCCAACATGGTCGCCCTGGGGGCGCTGTGCGGATACACCAACCTGCTGCCGGAAGAAGCCCTCTACGAAGCGCTTCCGGCGGTCATCAAACGTCGGCAATTTCTGGGCCGGAACCGGGAAGCCATTGCCAAAGGCATTGAAACCGGACGCCAATTGCGCGCCACCAACAACTGATTCCCGCTTCCTCGGACCCATTGAGTCACGGCCTTCGTTCCTGGAACGAAGGCCGTCTTGTTTGCTGCACGATGACTCACAGGAGTCAGCCCGGAAGCGCCCCGGGCTGCAGGCAGGGAATCAGCGCCGGGTCCAGGCCGCCCACCAGACTGGAGAAGCCCTCGGGCATGGACGCGGCAAAGGCAACATGTTCACCCGTGTGCGGATGGGGAAACTCCAGCCGCAGTGCGTGCAGCGCCAGACGCTCGTGGGGCGGGCCACCGTAACGACGATCGCCGCAGACCGGGTGCCCCGTGTCGGCCAGGTGCACGCGGATCTGGTGCTTGCGTCCGGTCAGCAGTTCCAGCTCCAGCAGGCTGTGGCCCGCGTGCTCGCGCAGCAGGCGCCAGCGTGTGCGACTGGGCTTGCCCACCGCCGGGTTGCCCGTGCTGTAGACGTGATGGGCGGCGTTTTCGGCCAGCAGGGAATCGAACTCGCCCTCGCGGCCGCCCAGACTGCCCTGGATCACGGCCAGATAGTGCTTGCGCGCGCTGTCCCAGTGGGTCTGAAGCTGGTGCTTGGCGTCTTCGTTGCGGGCGAAGACCAGCAGACCGGATGTCTCGCGGTCGAGCCGGTGCACGATGAAGATCCGCTCGCGCGACTTGGGATTTCCCTTGCGCACCCAGTCGGAGAGCGCCCAGTAGAGCGTGCGCTGTTTTTCCTGCTCGGTGCCCATGGTCAGCAGGCCCGGGGGCTTCTCCACCACCAGCAGCGAGCGGTCCTGAAACAGCACACGCACTCCCCTGGGCAGAAAGCGCTGGCCCGCGATGCGCGAGTGTGTCACGGATTGCCACCGAAGTAGAGGGTGGCTTTCAGGTAGGGCACGAAGAGCAGGTCGCCGGTATCGGCCAGCGGACGGATGCCGCCGAAGTCCACCGAAACCGTCTGCAAGCGGAAGCGGTAACCCAGATTGACCATGCCGTTGAAGCCGTCGTCCAGCATCGAGCTGCTGTTGTAATACTCAAAAAGCAAACTGCCCTTCTCGCTCAGATCACCCCGGTAGCCCACCATGCCCACCCATTCGGTGTGGTTGTTGGAGTCGTTCAACCCCATCACGGCACAGGCCCCCACATGCAGGCTTTTCGAGGGCTCGCCAATACTGAAGACGTTGCCCAGAGTGAACATGCCGCCATCGGGTGTGTACGTGCCCCAGAGCGCACCGTCCACCTTCTCGCCGTCCAGCCAGTTCTGCTTGACCCCCAGCGAGACCGTGTTGATGAATTCGCTCACGATGGGAAACATCGTGAACACCCCCACATGGGTCCGTGGCGTCACGCCATAACTGTAATTGAGAAAGAACAGCTCGTAGTCGGTGAAGTAGGAACTGCCCTGGTCCATGGTCCAGGCGGTGGGCATGGTCAGCAGCTCATGGTCCCCCGGTTGCCAGGCCCTTGCGGGGGCCGCCAGGGTCAGGACGAGGAACAGCAGCGGAAGGGCTTTCACGATGTCTCCTTTCGTGGGAGATCAAGGATGGAGGGCCGCGCGGCCCTGATTGAGTGGCAGAAGATAATTAGCACGATCGTTCGATCAAATGCCGATCTCAACCCGCGCGCCTTTCGCGCCACTGAGACAAATCGGCGTGGCCCGTCAGGACCACGCCGATGGATCCAGGCTGAGGTCGAACTTACTTGAGCAGGACCAGCTTGACCGTGCCCGAGCCACCATTCCAGTCCAGACGGCAGAGGTAGACTCCGCTGGCCAGGCCGCTGGCGGCGAAGCGCACGCTGTGGCTGCCCGCTTCACGCTGGCCCTGCTCGATCAGGGCGACACGCTGACCGGCCATGTTGTATACGGCCAGCTCAACCTCGGAGGCCCGCTTGAGGGTGTAGCGGATCAGGGTTTCCGGGTTGAAGGGATTGGGGGCCGCGCTCAGCTCGATGCTGGCGGGAAGTCCCCGGGGACTCACGCTGGTGCCACCTTCGCCCAGGGCGCCGATCAGTTCGTTGCAGGAATTGTTTTCCGGCTGGCAGGGGGAATTGTCGGCCAGCGACCAATCGCCGTTGGCGGGATCATTGAAGCCCGGATCCTGGCTGAAGTTGCCACTGGCACCCTCGAACTCGGCCAGGCAACCGGTCCAGGCCGGGCCCGTGCTGTTGAAGATGTCGCTGCATTCCACCGTGTTGTCGGTGAGGCCGTTGCAGTCGTAGACCATCTGGGCCGTGTTCTCGGCGATGATGCAGTTGGCCACCAGCAGGGCGTCGCCCGCGATCAGCTCACCCTCGTAGTGCAGGATCGAGTTGGTGGTGTCGGGCATCTCGGTGGTGGCGTTGTTGACGATGGTGCAGTTGTGCAGTTCCATGCGTCCCGAGTAGAAACCGATGATCGCGTTGTGCCCGCCCGTGTCCTCGCCCGTGGACTGATTGCCCGCGATCACGCAGTTGTGGAAGCGGGTCTCGAAGCCCACGTCGATGGCGCTCCAGTCGTATCCCACATTGCCCACGAAGTAGCTGTCATACACATGCAGACTGTCGGCGTTGCCGGCCAGGCCCGCGCCGTAGATCGCGCCGTTCTCCTCGAACGTGCAGTCGCGGATCACGGTCGGGGGTGCCGTGTTCAGAAACACGCCGCCGCCCCGGCCCGCGCTGTTGCCCGTGAAGGTGCAGCCTTCCAGGCTCATTTCGGCTTCAAAGCTGAAGATGCCGCCACCCAGCAGGCCGGTGATGTTGTTCTCGAACACACAATCCACCACGGTGATCGTGCTGGAGCTGTTGTTGGAAATGGCACCGCCGTAGCCGTCGTCGCCTTCTGGCAGGGTGAACAGGGCGCTGTTGTCCACGAAGGTGCAGCCCTGGATCAGCACCGTGCTGGTGCTGCTGGTGCGCAAGGCCCCGCCACTGGCCGCCGTGCCTTCGGTGGTGTAGGCGTGATTGTCTTCGAAGTGGCACTCGGTGTAGACGGCGTCGGTGAAGTTGAAATTGTTGGACGCGCCCCCGCTGCGGTTGGCCGTATTGCGCAGAAAGCGGCACTGCTCGAAGACGGGCGAGGCGCCGTTGTGCCCCACTCCACCACCGAAATCCCCGTGGTTGTCGCGGAAATCACAACGCCGGAAGACCGGGGCACTGGCGGATTCGCAGCGCACGGCTCCACCCGTGTCCGAGCACTCATTGAAACTGAAGGCGCAGTCTTCGAACAGCGGCGAGGAACCGGACTGGATCAGCAGTCCACCGCCATTGACCACTCCTCCGCCGTGGGTGATCTGGAACCCGCGCACGATGGTGGTGGTGTCCACGTCCGTGGCGCCCAGCCCTTCGAAGAGCAGCGGACGGAAGGTGTCCAGCCCATCGATGAATGTGTCGGAGGTATCACTCTGGGCAAAGAGCTTGATCGACTGGGTATCGGGCCAGGACAGCGGCTCGAAATAGGTTCCGGGTGCCACACTGACCGTGTCCCCGTCCGCGCAGGCCCAGAGGGCCGACTGGATGGTGCTGAAACTGCCCGGCACCGTATGGGTGGTGGCATGAAGCGAACCGACCAGCAGCAGCGCGGCCAGCAGCTGGAATGAAATGCGTCGCAGGTTCATGAACTCTCCGTTTGCTGTTGGGAAGGATCGGGGACCGCGGTTTCCTGTCGGCCCCGGGCGCTCCAGTTCGGGTTGGTCGCTCAAAGTGGCGAACGCGCACGGGATATCCCCGCAGGAAAATGCCGGCTGGTGCCAGACCGTCACCAGCGGGAGCCTGCAGGGATCAATGGTGGTCCGAGGCAGCAACCAGGGGGGTGCGGTACATGACTACAGGAAAAGAATGTGCACGTTCTTCAGAAACACCCGCTGCTCAAGTGTCTCAGGACAGTCGGCCGTCAGACCTGCTTCCCTGCGCCGCTGATCCAGCAGACTCTGGATCTCCTTTCCGGGGCAGGCCTTGAGGGCCACAAGGATCGAACCCGCCACGTATCCGCTGCGTCCGCAGCCTCCCATGCAATGCACGAACACTCTGGCGCTCTTGTTGGACAAGATGAACTGCACTCGGCGCACGGCAGGTATCAGATCCATGTTGTCGGGGATGTCATAGTCTTCGATCGGCAGCCGCCAGCGTTCCATCCCGGCCGGGAGTTCAGGAAAGGGCCAGGACAGCTCCTCCTTCTCACTGTT
Organism: Candidatus Delongbacteria bacterium; assembly: GCA_020634015.1. NCBI lineage: Bacteria > Candidatus Delongiibacteriota > Candidatus Delongbacteria bacterium. Next base: position 124,030 of record JACKCN010000004.1, read on the forward strand.
TAGGCTGAGGATGTGAGTGAATCCATGCTCGGCCAGACGCAGCAACCAGTGCGCCCCTCCTTCCGCTTCCCGGCAGGGGTGACTTCCTACCAGCAAGCGGCCGGGTTCGGCCCACCACCAGCCAAGAGGCGGAAATGAGGCTGGAGTGGCTTCGGGACTGGGCGACGAATTGCCGTTCATGTTCTGAGCGCTCCCGGGATGAGAAAATGGCGTGCGGAGCCGAAAATGTCATGGAAAGGTTATTTGATTGATTTGATCTTGGTCAAACAATAGGTTGACCCATGTCGATAACGACAGCTCAACCGCACCAATTACAAAGCCAGAAAACAAAAAGCCGCTTCCGCTGCGCAGCGGATTCGTGCCGTCTTGCAACCCTGAAGGAGATCCGAATGTCGCTTTCCAAGAACTTGCTCTCCACCCTCCTTCTGGGCTCCGCCCTGGCGAGTGCCGCCAGTGCCGCGGAGCTCTGGAGCAGCGGCGAGGGCAACTCGAGCCTGCGCCTTGACACGGCGGCCCTGCAGGCCTACGGCCTGCGTGTCCTGGTGGGTGCAGAACGCTCCGAGCGTGGCACCCTCAGTTCGGCCATCGACCCCAGTTCCAATCTGACCTTCCGGGTCTCGGAACACATCGTGCTGCCCGACTTCCGGGGTCGCCTCCGCCAGCTCAGCCCTCTGGCCCTCAGTGGCCCATCGGGCAGTCTGGCCGCCACCCATCTGGAATTGGCCGACACCGACATGCAGGGGCATCAGGCCTGGCAGCTGCTGAGTCCCGAAGGCGCGGTGATCTTCGAGCTTGGGAACGTCAAACTGGGGTTCATCCCCAATGAAAACAGTCTGGCGCTGCATGCCGACCAGGTGCACATCAGCCCCAAGGTTGCCCGCAGCCTGGGACTGTCCATGACCGGCAAGGAAGATCTGGGATCACTCGATCTGGAGCTGGAAGCCTTCTGGGTGGGGGGCGACCTGCCCGACAGCCGTCCGGTCAACGCTCCCGGCACGGGTCCCGAACTGGACCCTGACCGTGTGACCGCGGGCCCCGACATGGCGTTCTGCCAGCTTTACGGCCTGTATCAGGCCAGTCGTACCGGCAGCGACGTGGAATTCTCGCTGGGCACCACGTCCTGGAACATCGGCGATACCGACCTGCAGTGGTTCAGCGGTCTGGGCAACTACCACCCCTACATCGAGCAGAACCTGTTCCGCGTGAATGCCAATGACCGCTTCGAGCAGATTTCGGCCTCATGGGTCAAGCACGGATTCTATGCCCTGAGCAGTTTCCAGTGCGACCTGCCCGACCTGCCCAATTGCATCTTCGAAGCCGGCCACGGTGCGGGAAACTGGCTGGGCCAGGGCTGCACCGATACCTACAGCCCCGGATTGAATGCCAGCGGGCTGCGTCCGCGCACCGAGATCAATCCCTGGACGGGCCAGTGGAGCGGTGTGACCTTCACGGGCGACTATGCCCTGTACACGGCCGACAGCGACCTCGATCCAGCCCAGAACTCGGGCGCCACCTATTTCTCCGAAGGCCTCTACATCATCGCGGATGACGTGGACCCCACCAACAGCGTGGCCTGGAAGCCCGTCAGCTTCAGCGGCTCGCCGGGCGGCACCTGGGGCGTGAGCATGAGCGGCAGTGGCACGCTGCCCAACTACGGTCCCGCCCTGGATGCCTGGGGCGGCCAGACCACTCTGGTGGCCCAGCAGATTCCCGTGATCCACGAGAACATGGGCGGTGCCGGCGATTCGCCCGACGGTCGCGCGTACCTGTCCACCAAGAACTGGGACAACGGCAACGGTACCTGGCACTACGAATACGTGATCTACAACCTGGACATGCAGCGCAAGATCGACGAGTTCAGCATTCCGGTGAGCGCGGGCACGACGATCGGCAACATCGACTTTCACGCCCCGCTGCAGTTTGACGCCCAGCCTTACCAGAGCGCGGCCAACAGCCCCTATACCAACGATGCCTGGAGCAGCAGCCAGAGTGGTGGTTTCCTGACCTTTGCCACCACCAGCAATCCCATCCGCTGGGGCGTGGCCTACAGCTTCGGTTTCGACTGCAACCAGCCGCCCGCGGCCACCAGTGTGCTGGTGGGTCTGTACGAGGCAGGTTCGCCCTCTTCGATCGACGCCAGCACCACGGGCCCCGCTCAGGGTCCGGCGGACTGCAACAACAACAGCGTGCCCGACGACGTGGACATCGACAATGGCACCAGCCTGGACTGCAACTCCAACGGCGTGCCCGATGAGTGCGAACCCGACTGCAACAACAACGGCATCCCCGACGGCTGCGACATCAGTGGCGGCTTCAGCCAGGACTGCAACGGCAATTCCATTCCCGACGAATGCGAAGTCGATTGCAACAACAACGGCATTCCCGATGACTGCGACATCGCCAATGGTGCCAGTGACTGCAACAACAACGGCGTGCCCGACGAGTGCGAAACCTGGGCCGACTGCAACAACAACGGCATCTCCGACGCCTGCGACATCGCCAGTGGCTTCAGCCAGGACTGCAACGAGAACGGCACTCCAGACGAGTGCGACATCGCCGAGGGCACCAGCCTGGACGAGGACCTGAACGGCATTCCCGACGAGTGCGAGACGGTCTGCGGCCCCGTGATCTGCCCCGATGGCCAGGTGGTCTTCGGCAACACCAGCGGCAAGCTGCCCGGTGAGAACCACGGCAGCTCCAGTTGTGGTACCAGCGCGACCAGCCCCGATGTGTTCTTCCGGTACACGCCCGGTTCATCGGGCACGGCCACGGTGGAAACCTGCGGCTATGGCGACTACGACACGGTGCTGTCGGTGCACACCGACTGCCCGGGCACCACGGCCAACCAGATCGCCTGCAACGACGACAACTGCACCAATTACAAGTCCTCGATCACCTGGGCGGTCACCGGGGGTACCACCTACACGATTCGCGTGAGCGGTTACAACAACGCCAGCGGTGACTTCGGTCTGACGCTGACCGGCCCCGCCTGCAGCCTGAACTTCCCCGACTGCAACGGCAACCTGGTCGACGACGCCCAGGACATCGCCGGCGGATTCAGCCAGGACTGCAACACCAACGGCATTCCCGATGAGTGTGACATCGCCAGCGGTTTCAGCCTGGACTGCAACGCCAATGGCGTGCCCGACGAGTGCGACATCTCCGGCGGCTTCTCGGCGGACTGCAACGCGAACGGGTATCCCGACGAGTGCGAGTTCGTGGGGGGTGGGTTCATCCAGCACGACTTCGAGCGCACCGGCCTGAGCCTGGCGATTCCCGACAACGACCCCATCGGTGTCACGGACGAACTGGTGATCGGCGAGAACATCGCCATCGCCGACCTCTCGGTGACCCTGGACATCGCCCACACCTACAACGGTGACCTGATCGCCACGCTGGAACATGTGGAGAGTGGCACCCTGATCACTCTGCTCGATCGCCCGGGTGTCCCCGGATCGACCTACGGTTCGAACAGCAACGGCTTCCAGGTGACCCTGGCCGATGCCTTCGCCAACGACATCGAGACGGCGCACAACGGCAACACCGGTCTGGTCACGGGCGACTGGCATCCCAGCCCCGGAGCCTTGGCCGACTTCGACGGCGAGATGACCCTGGGCACCTGGCGTCTGAACGTGAGCGATGCGGTGGGCAGCGACATCGGCCAGATCCAGGCCTGGGGCCTGCATCTGGTGACCAGCGGCGTGGCCAGCAACGACTGCAACGAGAATGGCATTCTGGACGAGTGCGACATCGCCAGCGGCAACGAGACCGACATCAATGACAACGGTGTACCCGACTCCTGCGAAGGTCTGGATCCTTACAACTGGGAGAGCACCTACTTCAGTGGTGCCAACAACTGCCGCACCTGCCACAATGCCTCGCCCGGCGAAGGGATCTATTTCGTCAATGGCGAAGACACCAGCCCCTATTCCCTGTGGGAAGCCTCGATGATGGCCAACGCGGCCCGGGATCCCTACTGGAAGGCCAAGGTCGGTTTCGAGGTGAGCCAGATGCCGCCGGCCTTCGCCGACGCCATCGAGAACACCTGCACCACCTGCCACGCCCCCATGGGTCACACCGAGAACATGCTGCTGGGTGATGGCGTGTACACCATGGCCGACCTCAGTCTGGACGTCAAGGGCCAGGAAGGCGTGAGCTGCACCCTCTGCCACCAGCAGACCCAGGGCAGCGATCCCGGCACCTGGAGCGGCAACTTCAACATCAATACCAACCGCGAGATCTATGGCCCCTACAACAACCAGAGCCCGGTGCTGATGCAGAACACGGTGAACTACACGCCCATGCAGTCGCCCGGATTCGAAGGCTCGCAGACCTGCGTGAGCTGCCATACCCTGTTCACCGACGGGTTTGATGGGCAGGGCAATGTGGTGGCCAGTTTCCCCGAGCAGGTGCCGTTCCTGGAAAACCAGAACAGCGATCATGCCGGCACCAGCTGCGTCGAGTGTCACATGCTGCAGAGCACCCAGGCCCAGCAGATTTCCACTCTGCCCGGCGGACTGCCCAACCGCAGTTTCGTGGGTCGCCACGATGTGGTGGGTGGCAACACGATGATGCTTGAGCTGATGGCCGCCAACGCCGCCAGCCTGGGCGCTTTCGCCGAACCCGCCGCATTCCAGACCCTGGCTGACCGCAGCCTGCAGTTCGTGGCCCAGGGCACCGGACTCAGTGGCTTCATGGAAGAAGTCAACGGTCAGCCGATGCTGAATCTGGACGTGGACAACTTCACCGGACACAAGTTCCCCACGGGCATTCCCGTGCGCCGTGCCTGGCTGGAAGTGATCGCCTATGACGGTCTCAACCAGGAAGTCTTCCACAGTGGTGCGGTGAACGCTGCCGGCATCATCGCGGGCACCGACGGATCCGTCGAGCCTCACCATCAGCTGATCAGCGACGAAATGGACGTGCAGATCTACGAAGGCCGCATGCAGAACAGCGACGGTCAGCCGACCTTCACCCTGCTGCGCGCCGTGGGCTTTGCCAAGGACAACCGTCTGCTGCCCAGTGGCTACAGCATGGTCGGTCCTCACGCGGCCACGACCCTGCCCGCCGGCAACGCGCTGACCGATCCCGATTTCATGGATGGCACCGGCGGTGACCGGGTGCAGTACCTGCTGCCCGCCACCACCACCAACGTGGTCGCCCGCCTGCACTTCCAGAGCGTGAACCCGGAATCCATTGACCCGATGCGTGCGGTGGGCGGAGTGCCCGACATCACCGAGTTCCTTGGCATGTGGGACGCTCTCGATCGCAGCGGCGAGATCGTGCACGAAACCAGCCTGGTCTTCTTCCCCATGCCCGCACTGACCATCAGCACCTCCGGTGATGATGCGGTGCTCAGCTGGAACGGTGGCCAGTCCTGGATCGTCGAGCGCAAGGTCAACGATGCCGCCTGGACGTCGATGGGTCTCCAGGCCAGCGGCTGGATCGATGCGGGCATGGCCGGCACCGAGCAGGTCGTGCAGTACCGTCTGAAGCGCAACTAAGCGTCAGCAAGCCTCAAGTTTGTCCTGCGGGGCGACCGGATCCGGTCGCCCCGCTTTCTTTTGCCCGGTCGCCGCGTTGTGCGCGACGGACACTCAATGCGTCAAAGATGACCTTTCGCGGGCCGATATCTTCATGGTCCACGAAGGAGGTGAATGATGTCTTGTCGAGAAATCCTCATGGCACGCGCGGCCTGGTTGAGCATGCCTGTTATCGCCTGCATGGCCCTGCCCGCGGCCGGTGCGGGTGAGGCGGCAGCCAGCTTCGAACCTGCCTGGTCCATGGGTGGATTCATCGCGCTGGAGAGCACCGGATCGACGGCTCTTGACCGCCCCTGGCCCCTGGTGGCCGGGGAGTTCGGACTGGGTTGGCAACTGGCACCCGCCCTGAGCATTGAGAGCAATCTGGCCCTGGAAGACGGCGAGCCCGTCCCGGCCACCCTGCGCGCCAGCTGGCAGGCCAGCTCCTGGTTGCGCCTGGATGGCGGCCTGCAGGATCTGCCCTTCGCGCGTGACCGAGACTGGTTCGCCGCGCCGGACCGGCCGTGCATTCACGCTCCTCTGACCACGGACGAAGGTCTCGAAGGCGGTCTGGGCGAACACTCCCTGGTCGTGGAGTTCAGCCTGCCTGCCACCGTGCACCTGGAAAGCTGGCTCTCGCACCCCCTGTTCGCCGAGGACGGCCTGGGCGTGGGAAGTCGGTTGTCCCTGCAGCAGGAGAACCGGGAACTGGGCCTCAGCCTCCACCGGGAAGCCCACGTCAAGCTGGATCTGCTGGCGCTGGACTTCCGGCTGGGCAGCTTCAATGCCGAAGGCCTGCTGCGGCAGCACACCGGTCGCACGGACGCCTGGGGCTGGCATCTGGAACAGCCCTGGACACTTCAGGAACGCCGCGTGGGCCAGACTCTGCTGCACACGGGCGTTGAACAGTGGCTCCCGGCGGACGCCCCCGGTGTGCGCGCCTTCCGCCTGGCTCTCAGCCAGGAACTGGGAGCCGGCTTCATGCTGCGTCTGGAAGAACGGCGGCAATGGAGCGCGGGCGAGCAAGGCCTGGAGCACGGTCTGCAGCTGATCGTGATTCTGTGATTCTGCGTTGATGGTGAGAACGGGAGGAGTCGTGACTCAAAAGGGAATCGTGCGCAAGGTCAGCCAGTTCGTCTGGCTGGTGACCGCGCTGATCGTGGCCGCAACCCTGGGCGGAGCCTACGCCTGGACCAACAACAGCGCTTCCATGGCCCATCTCCAGGCCCTGCTGAAACGATCCGCCGAGCAGGACATGCCCTTGCTGGCGGCGGTCCAGGAGATGCGACTGAGCGTCCTGGAAATCCAGCAGGCCATCACGGATTTCTGTGCCACACGCGGGGAAGATGGCATGGACGAGGGCCTCGGTCTGGCCGAAGAGAGTTCTCGGGTATTCCGCGAGCATCTGCAGGAAGCACGCACGCTGGCCGAGGCCTCGCGCCAGGATAGCGTGCTGATGCGCCTGGAGCGCATCGAGACGGCATTCGGGCCTTACCTTGAGACGGGTGTGCGACTGGCCCACGTGTATGCCGACGAAGGGACTTCGGCAGGGAACCAGATCATGACCGGGTTTGATCTGTATGCCCGCATTCTGGCGGAACAACTCACTCTGCTGCGCGAAGATGTTCTGGGCATGCTGGCCGAGGGCAACCGGGATGTGTCCGCGGGCGTGATCACGCAACAGCGTGCGGGAAGCCTGCTGGTCAGTGTGATCATGCTCAGCGCACTGGGTGCGCTGGCGGGGGTCTGGATCAGCCGGATGCTGCTCGCCGGTTTCCTGATCGGACCGCTGCAGAGCCTGACCAACGCGGTGGTCAGTTACAGCCAGGAAGACTACGCACAGGAAGTCCCACATGCCGCTCGCCGGGATGAGATCGGCGATCTGGCCCAGGCGGTGGCCGTGTTGCGCCAGAGCTCGATGCAGCGCAAGGAACTGGAACAGCAGCAACGGGCCCAGCGGGAAGAGACCGAACGGCTGAAGGTCCAGCAACGTGAGCTGGAGGACCAGCGCCGTCTGGAGAATGAGCAGCTGCTCAAGCAGGAGCTTCTGGAGCGCGAACAGGAACAGCAACACGCCATGGACCTGCAGAAGCGCGTGGAAGAATTGCTGGAAATCGTGGGACGCATCGCCTCGGGCGAACTGGGCATCGAGATCCGGGAGAACAATGCGGACACGGTAGGTCAGATCGCCCGCAGCATCGAAACCCTGCGGCAGGCTTTCGCCGGCAGCGTGCGCAAGATTTCCGACAGCTCCATGGCACTCAGCGAAGCCACCAGCACCATGCTGCGCACGGGTCAGGAAATCGACGGACGCTCGGTGAGCAATGCGGACCGGGCCAGTCATGTGAGCCAGACCACCTCGGAAGTGACACAGCGCATTTCAAGCGTCTCGGTCTCGGCCCAGGAGCTGGCCAGCAGCATCGAGGAGATCGCCCGCAACGCCGCCAGCAGCCAGCAGGTGGCCAACGAGGCCGTGCAATCCGCCGGAGCCGCCAACGAGACGATTCAACGCCTGAACGTGTCCTCCAACGAGATCAATGGCATCATCAAGACCATCACGGCGATTGCCGAACAGACCAATCTGCTGGCCCTGAATGCCACCATCGAGGCCGCGCGGGCCGGCGAGGCGGGCAAGGGATTCGCGGTGGTGGCCAACGAGGTCAAGGAACTGGCCAAGGAAACCGCGCGCGCCACCGAGGACATCGGCCAGAAGATCGTCGGCCTGCAGCAGGACACGGGCCAGGCCGTGGAAGCGATCACGCGCACGGGCGCCATCATCGCCCGCATCAGCGAACTGCAGACCACCATCGCCGCGGCTGTTGAAGAACAGAATGTGACCACCTCCCAGATCAGCCAGCAGATCCGCGAAGCCAGTCAACTGAGCGAAGAAATTCTGGGGGGAATCACCGAAGTGGCCCAGGGCGCCCTCAGCAACCGGGATGGCATTCAGGAAGTGAATCGGACGGGGGCCGTGCTGGACACGCTGAGCAGCGAGTTCAAGGACCTGGTCTCCCGTTTTCGCGTGTGACACGCTGTCGGTCAAAGCGGAACGCCGCCCCTCCTCCAGAATGGGCGGCGTTTCGTATTCATGCCGGTTTGCCTCTGCAGGACACAGGGGCCCGGAATCACCAGGTCGAGCGTAGCGGGAGTCCAGCCTTGCTCAGGGTTGGCGCAGGCGGTACTCCGCCAGATGCCAGGTGGCCACAGCGCCCGTGTCGACGAAGGGTGAGCCGTGTGTCCCCAGACTCAGCCACTGGCCGTTCTCGGCGCGGCGTTCGATGATGAAGCTGCCGCCGTCCAGCCAGCTCAGCACCACCTGGCTGGCCTGCAGCGCCACCTCCAGTTCGGGCAGCGGGGGCCAGGCCAGGCTGAGGGTGGCAATCGGGTCCGGCGAGCGGTCGGCCTGGTCCCACATCGCCAGAAAGAACTGTACCTCAGGGTGGGTGCTGCCCCGCATGCTGTCGATCGCTCGCGGTGAGACACCCTGGAAGTTCAGGCTCAGCTCCACACTGCGAGTGCCGGCGGGCAGCAGGTAACGCAGGCTGTCGGCGCTAGAACCGCCCGCATTGAAGTCCGCATCGCTCGTGCACTGCCCCACCGGGGCGGTGATTTCATAGAAGGGGCCACTCTCCACGAAGCCCGCGGGCGGCAGGCGATTGTCCTTGGCCCAGCCCAGCGCGCGCATCAGACTGAAGGTGGGCTGTCCGCCATCGTCGGCCATCCGCGCTTCCCAGATCTGCACCCGGGCCGGATCGTCAATCGTGGTGTGATGCGCTTCCACGCCCGCGTCCTCGCCCAGAATGTGTCCGTTGGCATCCCAGGCCCCGCTGTGGAACAGCTCGACACCCTGGGCATCCCTAGCGGTCACTTCCAGCCACATCCGGCGCACGGGAATGCCCGTGGGCAGCTTGTGCGCCGTGAGGTTGCGCACTTCCACGGCCAGTTCAAGAGTCTGCCCCACCTGGCTCAGGCCGGCACCCAGCGACGCCGCTCCCTGAAGGAAGACCTCGCTGGCCTGGGCCATGAGTTCCAATGAGGTGGAGTCCCCCAGTGTTCCCAGAGCGTCGGCGTTGTCGGCCAGCAGGTGCAGCATCAACGCGTTGCCGCCGAGCACGGCGTGATCCTGGCGCGGCGCGCGGGGCGGCAGACCTCCGGGTATCACCGAAATGGGGGCGGCGCCCTCTAGCAGCGGCATGTGGCAACCGCGGCAGCTGAGGCCCGCAAACTGGCTGTTCTGCTGTTCCAGCCAGGGCACCTGCTCGGGGAACTGGCCAATGGCGTTGCCGCCCGCATCCAGCGCCGTGGTGAACAGGGTGTGACAGGAGACGCAGGTGCCGTTGTCACCCAGATGAGCGCCCTGCTCGGGTGAAAACCCGGTCACATTGGCCATCGGGGCCGGGTCCACTCCGGCAAAGGGCCCGAAGATCCGCTTGTCGGGATTGGCCCTGAAGCCGCCGTTCCAGCGTGTGCTGTCGCTGGCATCGCTGGCCTCGAGCTGGTGACACAGGGTACAGCTCACGCCTTCCAGGCCCGCCGGATCGCCACTGACCTCGGCCATGCGATAGAAGCCTTCGCCCGCGATGCGCTGTTCCTCGCTGCCCATCGGCGCGTGGCAGCGCACGCAGGCGGACTCGATCGCCTCGCGCACTCCCGGATCGCTGAACTGCTCGGTCTCGACTCTCACCTTGGCGCGCCAGTAGGGGTCGCGGGCCGCGTTGGCCATCAGGGTTCCCTGCCAGCGGGCGTAGGGCGAACTGTCCTGACCGCCCTCGTCGTAGATCCCGGCCCCGCTGCTGTGGCACTGGGCACAGGCGGTGGCGCTGACAAAATGCTCACTCTCCCAGTTGCCGGTCTGCTCGCATTCATCGGGCACGCCATTGGCATTCTGGTCCAGGCTGCTGCCCGTGCCGATGTCACACTCGTCCGGGACTCCATTGTCATTGCAGTCCTGGCTGCTGCCGTTCTCGATGTCGCAGTCATCCCAGCTGCCGTTGGCGTTGCAGTCCAGGCCATTGCCGCAGCCGACGGTGCCCGTGGAATATAGGCCCATCACCACCGGTCCGGCCTGGCTGGGGTCGCTGCCGCCCACCCGGATCAGGTACTGCGTGCCCTGAAGAATGTCCACCGCCAGTGCGGAGGCATCGGAGCCCGGCAGCGCACAGCCGTTGTCGTCGCAGCCCAGCAGACGAGTCTCGTTCACCGGGCAGTCCGTGCCCTCGTAGACCGCCAGCCGTGTATCGATGCTGGACCCGCAGAGACTGATCGTGAGGGTGCCGGTGAGGGTGGCCGTGTAGCGGAACCAGAAGTCACGGTGAATCTGCCCGTCACCCCCGCAGGCGAAATGCGCGGGGCCATCGGTCGTGGCCGGCGTGGTATCGAAGACCAGCACTCCGTCCACGGCCTCGAGCGGGTCGTCGCAGGGATTGCCGCCCGTGTCCGGGCATTCGTCGGGCACGCCGTCCAGGTCCTCGTCCAGACTGAAACCGGAGGCGATGTCGCACTCATCGGGAATGCCGTTGGCGTTGCAGTCCTCGCTGGTGCCGTTGATCAGGTCGCAGCTGTCGGGCAGCCCGTTGCCGTTGCAGTCGATGTCACACTCATCGGGCACCCCGTTGGCGTCGCAGTCCTGACTGAAGCCACTGGCGATGTCGCAATCGTCCGAGATGCCGTTGGCATTGCAGTCGCTGCCGTTGCCGCACTCGTCGCTGGCGATGCGATAGAGGCGCGAGGGAGTGATGATGTAGACATTGCCCACTTCGTCTTCCCCGAAGGAGACGATGTTCGAGGAGGGCCCCAGTTCGGCCGTGCGTTCGGTCACGCTGGCGCTGACTCCGTTCCATTCCAGCGACCAGACCTGGCGGCTGCAGTAGTCGGCAAAGAAGTACAGGCCCTGCAGGCTGGGAATCGGCCCGCGGTAGACATAGCCACCCGTGACCGAGCAGCGCCCACCGGCGTGGTTGTAGACATGCACGGGCGCGACCGAACTGAAACCACTGCAGGATCCGCAGGTGTTGAGACCCGTGCAGACCAGCCCCTCGCGGCAGGACCAGCCGTAGTTCTCGCCACCGGTGCTGCCCGCGGGCTGGAGATCGATTTCCTCCCAGGCATTCTGGCCCACGTCGGCGATCCAGAGTTCGCCGGTGAGCCGGTCGAAGGAACAGCGCCAGGGATTGCGCAGCCCGTAGGCCCAGATCTCGTCCAGCCCGGTGACGCCCACATAGGGGTTGTCGGCGGGAATCCAGGCGTTGGCCTGACCGGCGGGATCCAGGCGCATCATCTTGCCCATCGGGCTGTTCAGGTTCTGGGCACGGGCCCCCGGGTCGTTGGCGCTGCCGCCATCACCGGTGCCCGTGTAGAGCATGCCGTCGGGGCCGAAGCCGATCCAGCCGCCATTGTGGTTGGAGTAAGGCTGGGTCCAGGTCTTGAGGATCAGTGCGCTGGCCGGATCGGCGACCGCGGGATTGGCCGAGACCGTGTAGCGCGCGATGACCGTGTTGCCCGAATTGTTGGTGTAGTTCACGAAGAACTGACCATTGCTGGCATAGTCCGGCGAGAAGGCCAGCCCCAGCAGCCCGCGTTCGCCCCCGGAAAGCACCAGCGGGTCGATGTCCAGAAAGGCCGTGGCATTGACCGTGTTGCTGGCCAGATTGAGAATCCGGATCCGGCCCGCCTGCTCCACCACGAAGAGGCGTTCGCTGTCGCCCGGGGGTGAGGTGGCGAAGACCGCGCCACTGAAGGTGGGCGTCAGGGTCTCCAGAAACAGGGTGGCGTGCGCGGGTCCGGCCGCCAGCAGCAAGGTCACGGTCAGCAGACCGGAGAAAAGGAAACGAGGGAGATGCATGAATCACCTGGGCTCGGGCCGGTCCCCGCTGGCCGGAGCCTACGAGAAGCGGACGTGGATGTGGCGGTGGCTGTGTCGGGAAGGCCAGTCTAGGAACTGGAAGGCCTGGATGCCAGTGGAGACTGCAGCTCAGGAAAAAACAGCGCAGGCGGAGCCGGAGCGTCCGCACGAATCCTGCGGCCCCCGGTGCGCCTGACCTTGCGCCGAGAGTGACACCCTACTTGAGAACCAGCATGCGCCGGGCCAGCTCCGCATCGGGAGTGCGGAGTCGCAGAATGTAGACTCCACTGGCCAGCTCGGCACAGTCGATGGGCACACGATGCTCTCCAGCGGAAAGCGGTTCCTGGATCACGCGCAGCACACGGCGCCCCAGCAGATCATGCACATCGAGCCGGACGATGCCCGGGCGCGGCAGTTCGAACGCGATCAGGGTGCGCGAATTGAAGGGGTTGGGGGCCACAGACAGCGCCAATGCTTCGGGAAGAGTGGTGGGGGTCACCGAAACCGGGTAGCAGCTTCCGGTACTGTAGCCCATGTCTACAGTGTCATCGTTGTAGTGATGCCGGCAGGGCGACCCTGGCAGCAGGTGCAGGTCCCCCGTGCCTGGATCGCAGAACAGGGGATCCAGTTCCAGATTGCCATTGACGCCCGCGAACTCGTCAATGGAGTACCAGTCGAATCCATCCGGAGACCACAGGTCACACTCCTGGACCAGAGGCGGTTCCTGGCTGGCATTGCTGTAGCTCAACACGAAGGGATGTCCTGTGCCTCCGGGCACCACGATGGATCTCAACAACTGGAGCTTGGTGGCCAGAATGTACGGGCCCAGATTGGAACCATGGATCTGGGAGCCCTGGGTCGCCAGGTTCCAGGCCAGGGTGCACTGGAAAAGTTCCAGCGAGGTGTTGGTTCCGTGGATCGCACCTCCCAGCCCGCTGGCCTGATTCATGTGCAGCAGAGTGTCCCGCAGTCGCAGCCGTCGGGGGCCGAACACGATCGAGGCATCGATCGCGCCGCCGTTTCCCTGACTGCGGTTGCCAATGAAGCGGCAGTCCTCCAGCTCGAGGGATCCTCCCTTCAGCGCACCCCCACTCTCTGAGGCCTCGTTGTTGATGAAGTCACAGCCAGACGCTTCCAGATCGCCGGCGAAAACGGCTCCGCCCAGTGCGGCTCGGTTGTCCTGGAACAGGCAGGATTCGAGCACTCCCAGCAGGTCTCCCACGCCGCCGTTCAGGCTCCCGCCGGAGTTCAGCGCCCCGCCGATCTGGACGGCCGAATTGGACACGAATCGGCAGTCGCTCCAGTCGCCGTTGACCTGCCATGCGGCTCCACCTGCAACCGTGGCCAGATTCCGCTCGAACTCGCATCCACGCACGATGCTGGTGCGGGAACTGTAGTCGCTGCCGCTGAGGGCTCCGCCGCTGTTGGCCGAATTGAGCTGGAACCGGCAATTCTGCAGCTCCAGTCGATCGCCGCTGGCGATCGCGCCCCCTTCTTCCAGTGTCCAGCCATTGCGGAAGGTGATGCCACGCACGCACAGACTGTCGGTCGCACGGGCATCCAGGATGCGCCCCAGGCCCTGTCCGTCGAGAATCACACAGTCCGGATCGTTGTCCACGCTGCCGATGGTGACGCCATTTCCGACGATCAGGTCGTGCTCGAGGTATGTCCCACAGTCAAGCAGCACGGAATCGCCCGGAATCGTCACCGCCAGGGCTGCGGCCAGGCTCGGGTAGTCCCCGGGGACCCGCAGTCGGCGCCCTCCCAGCTGGATGAACCCCTCCACGGACGAGCGCTCCTCACGCCCCTGCAGATCCGTGACGCGCAGGGTCACATCAAAGAGCCCGGGTCCCTCGTAGTTGACACGCGGATGAGTGCCCACCTTGTCGTACACCCCGTCTCCATCCGTGTCCCACTCGTACAGCAGCTCCTGCGAGGAATCGAGGTGGTGAAAGGCGACCTCGCTGGGAAACCATGGTGAGTAGGGGTCCGCCCAGAACAGAGCGCTGAAACCGGGCAGTCCGGGACCTTCCCCCATGGCACCCAGGGTTTCGCCAGAGGGACTGGCAGGCGGCAGGCACGGGGATCCTGCGGCCAGCCGGTAGTCACCCTCTGGATCAATGAAGAGCGGATCGGCGCTGATGTTGCCGGATATGCCTGCATAGGGCGCCAGAAGGCCGCTCCAGCTGTTTTCGGCACGCTCGAAATGATTCGTGTACTGGATCAACATGCCGGGAAGTTGCCCCGCCACATAGATTTCGGCCGCGCCGGGATTGCCCGCGATGATCGAACGCTGGATCGTCAGCTGACTGACCATCGTCAGATCGATCAGCCTGTCCACCAGACCATTGCCGGCGATCGTGGACTGCAGGATGGACAACTGGCACGAGAACAGGATCGACACTCCCTGATAATGGATCGCACCTCCCGGGTTGCCCACGAGCAGGCAGCGCAGAATCCGCAGATGGCGGCCCGAGGAATAGTCCAGCGCCACAATGCTGGCACCGGTCAGGGTCAGATTCTCGATCCGGAAACCCGGATCGTTTTCGTCGAAGTAACTGCAATGCACCGCATAGGGCCTGCCCTGCGCGTCCAGCACCGTCTCGGCCGGACTCTGACCCAGTCCAAGCAGATGGATCCGATGGGACAGATAGACCGAGCCCGGGTAGAGACCCGGAGAGACGGCCACCGTATCATCGATGGCGGCCTGGTCCACGGCCTCCTGGATGGTGGGGTAGTCTTGTGAAACGGCGAGCTGGGCTGCCTGAAGCGGCACCGAAAGACAGAGCAGGACCGGCAGAATCAGCCGACACAAGGGCTGGACACGGACACGCATGGCTCACCTCCGGATTCTCTCACCCGATGACTGGCTGGCTGTCATGGAGAAAGCAGGGGGCAGGATCGCAAGGAAGTACTGCGCAGCGGGCGCTGCGGCTGTTGCGGAAGGAGGGCCTGATGCAGGGTGCTTCAAGGCGCTTTCTCCGGATCCGGTTGGGCGATCTGCCTGCACGATTGAGCACCATCGATGCGGATCAAGGAGGCTGTTCTGCGCGCTCAAGAACCCGGGCCCCCACTCTCTCCGGGAGAGTGGGGGCCCGAACATGTTGGATCAGCGGGCCAGCACCATCTTGCGCACCGTGTGCGCCTGGCCGTCCACGCTCAGGCTGGCGAAGTAGATGCCGCTGGCCAGGCCTTCGGCACCGAAAACCACCTGGTGCCGACCGGCGGCCAGGGGGCCATTGATCAGGCGGGTCACCAGCGCACCGCGCAGATCGTATACCGTCAGCTCGACACGCGCCGCGCGATCCAGTTCGACCGCCAGGTTGGTGCTGGGGTTGAAGGGATTGGGCCAGGCGGGACTGAGCGTGATGCCCTCGGGCAGCGTGATGCCGGTCCGGGGTTCGACGCTGACCTCATAACCCAGCCAGGGCAGGTAACGGTCGAGTGCGGCCGCCAGACCCATGGTGGCTGCCGTACCGTGCGCCGCTTCCAGGGCGAAGTTGAGATAGATGAGACGGCCATTGCCATCGTAGCGCACACCCGTGGTGAACTGCTGGTTGTAATCGGTCATGAAAGGCACCGAACCGTTGAGCTCGGTGATTTCGTCCACGGGAATCGCCTGGTTGTTGGCGCCGTTGGTGCCCTGCAGAATCATCACCATGGCGTCGGAAACTTCGTCCTCGGCCACGCCCTTGGCCCCGCGCACGTTGTTGGTGCCCTCGCCGTTGGTCGCGTGCAACACGTTCTGGAGGAAGGGACTGTCGGCACCCAGATCGTTGTTGGCATGCTGGCTGCTCACCAACAGGGGATGGCTGGCGCTGTAGTCAGCGAAGAGGGTCTGTTCGTCCGTGTCGAAGGTGCTGGCATTGCCGCCACTGGCATAGACCACCACGCTGTAGTCCGTCAGGTCAAGCTGACGATCGGGCAGCATCGGAAAGTTTCCGCTTGCGGTCGAATACCAGTCGAAGACAATGCCCAGTTCCTTGAGTCCATTGTAGTAGGCACCGTAGACGGGCGAAACCTGGACATCATCGTCATAGAGCAGCACGTTGGCGTTGCCCACCATGATCTCCAGTTCACCGGAAAGGCTCAGCGGCGCATTGGGAGTGCTCACCTCCACGCTGAAGGTGATGTAGCGGGGCATGCTGCCCTCGTCGATGCCCAGCACCAGCGGGTTGCCGAAGTTGTCGTTGCTGAATCCATCGGGGATCGCGCTCAGCTCGATGGTGTGTCCGGTGGGAAAGGTCACCGCCGGATCCTCGGTGTTCAGCGTGACCGTCACGGTTTCGGAGGGGTTGGAGCCCGTGTTGTGCACTTCAAGCGAGAACTGGGCCACCTCGCCGGGCATGAACCGGCCATCGCCGCTGCCATCTTCCAGACGCAGCTCGCCCAGCTCGATGACCGTCTCACGGATGTTGTTGACGGCCTTGTAGGCGTTCACGCGGCCGCTGCCCAGCATGCCCTGGTAATCGGAGTTGCAGCTCAGCCCGTAGATGTCGTCGGCGGTGGCCAGCAGCTGGCTGCGCACCTGGACGTTGTTCAGTTCGGGATTGGCGTTCCAGAGCATGGCGGTCACGCTGGCGGCCAGCGGGCAGGCCATCGAGGTGCCCTGCAGGCTGGCGTAGGCATTGTCGAAGATGGTGTCGTAGATGCTGACGCCGGGGGCGGTCACATCCACCCAGCTGCCGTAGTTGCTGAAGTCAGCCTTGCAGTCGCTGCTGTTGCTGGCGGCCACGCTGACCATGCCGCTGGCGCTGTCCAGGCCATCGCTCTGGTTCATGTTGTCGTTGCCGGCGGCATGGAAACAGATCAGGCCGCTGTTGTAGGCGGCCGTGCTGGGCGTGCGCACCGTGTTGCTGCCACCGAAGCTCATGGTGATCAGTTTGGCCCCGTTGGCGATGGCGTAGGTCACGGCGTTGGCGGCCGCGCTCTGGATCACGTAGCCATTGCCGTCGGTGGCCTGATAGCCGGCACGCAGGCACATCACGCGGCTGCCCCAGGCCACTGCGGCCACGCCGATGGCGTTGTTGGTGGCGGCGGCGCTGATGCCTGAGCAGTGGGTCCCGTGGCCGTTGTAATCCATCGGGTTGTTGTCGGGGGTCGTGCAGTCTTCCTGGGCGGCACAGCCCGTGGTGACCACCCAGTCCCAGCCGTAGAAGTCGTCGACATAGCCGTTGGTGCCGTCGTCGATGTTGTTGCGCTCGGCCGCTTCACCCGGAGTGGTGGTATCGGGCACCAGGCCATCGCCGTCAAGGTCCTCATCCGGGTTGCACCAGATCACGTCGCGCAGATCGGGATGGTTCCAGTCGACGCCCGAGTCCACCACGGCGATGATCATGTCGGGAAAATCGGGTGTGTCGGGCAGGATGTCCCAGGCCTCGGCAGCGCGCACCGCATTCAGGAACCACTGATTGCCCGCGGCAGGATCATTGGTCGTGCGGTACAGGGGACGCAGGTAGTCGGGCTCGGCGTACTCGACCAGACCACTGGCCTCGTAGAGCGCGGCCACGCTTTCCATGTCCAGGCGGTCATCGAACTCCAGCAGGTAGTTCAGACGCAGGTCCGGCTCATAGATCCGGTCCAGGTGCTGGTAGAGCGGGGCAATGGATTCCAGTCCGGCGAACTCGCTGTTGATCCGGTCCAGCTCGGGCACGCCCAGCTTGACTCCGGCATCGGTGGTGACCATGTCGGGCTGGGTGAAGAAGCGCACGGAGAGTCGGCCGGGGATGTACTTGTCGCCCGGGACGGCCTGCGCCGTCTGGCAGAAGGAGGCCAGAATCAGGCTCAGGCCCAGAAGGCTTGACTGTCGCATGAAGTCCCTTTCGTGTCTATGCATTCTCTCAAGGATGTGCAGAATCACCGCATGACCCGGCTGCGCGCGAACGCGTGAGCGGTGGATCAGGCGGAGGGATGGAGGCCGGAAAACATAACAGTTGCGAAGCTCCCCGGCACGCTCAAAGCCCATCGGCACCGTGTTGGCAAAAATCACTCCTGAATTCGGACTTCTGGGCGAAATGTCTTCAAATCAGCCGATTGCCGACGATTTTTCCCGGAACTGGCGCGGATTCCACCATTCATGGGAATCTTGTCAGACATGTCACGACAATCCGGTGACAGGAAGTCTTCACCCCGTCTGGATCCCTTTACAGCGTCCGGGTGCCGCTGGAGACAACATGATACCTTGGGCGCGTTCCGATCCGGCCGGATCCGGTTCAGGTCTCCCAGTCTCCCACGGTCCGATCCCGAAAGGTGTGGATGCACAACCGGCGCTCTTCCCCATTCTGGCCGCTTTCCGGCTTCAGGCTGGCCAGTCTGCTGGCGCTGGTCCTGCTGCTGGGGCTGGCCACCGACTGGTACCTGAGCTTTTCCCAGAGCCCGCTGTTCCACAGCCCGGCCATCGATGAAGCCCTGCACTGGCAGTGGGCCCAGGCTCTTGCCAGCGGGCAGGGCAGCCCCGAGATTCCCTACTTCCGCGCCCCGCTGTACCCTTGGTTCCTGGGAGGACTGGCCCGGCTGGGTCTCCAGCTCAGCGGCCTGCGCCTGGCCGGCATGCTGGCCTGTCTGGCGGGTGCCTGGCTGCTCTCCCGCTGGGCAAGCAGGCTGGGAGGGCCGCGCGCGGGGCTGGCCGTGCTCTTTCTGATCCTGCTCAACGCAGGTCTGATCTATTACTCCCCCATGCTGCTGATTCCGGCCCTGCTGCTGCCACTGGTCATTGCCGGTGGTCTTGCTCTCTGGAAGGCCTGGCAGTCGGGCTCTCGCCTCTGGGCGCCCGTCGCGGGAATGCTGCTGGGGTTGGCAGGCATCGCCCGGCCCACGGCCTTGCCCTTGTTGCTGCCGGGGCTCTGGCTGCTCTGGCACCACGGCCAGGCCGCTCCGGCCAGACGCCGGGGGCAGGCGGCCGCCTTTCTGGCCTCAGCCCTGCTGCCTCTGGCACTGGTGGCGTCCATCAACGGCTGGCCCGCGTCGGGCGTGCTGGTGGCCAGCCAGGGCGGGGTCAACTTCTGGATCGGCAACAACCCGGTGGCCGATGGCAGCAGTGCCAGCCTGCCCGGTGTGGGGGCCGCCT
Organism: Candidatus Delongbacteria bacterium; assembly: GCA_020634015.1. Lineage (NCBI taxonomy): Bacteria > Candidatus Delongiibacteriota > Candidatus Delongbacteria bacterium. The sequence continues at coordinate 143,459 of JACKCN010000004.1, forward strand.
GGGAACGCGAGGATGCAAGCCAGCTGGCCGACGCTTCCGGAGCGATCGGTCCCGGTGCCGAGAGTCGCTGGTTCGGTCAGAAAGCATGGCACTGGTTGACCACGAACCCTGCCGACGCCGGCCTGCTCTGGCTGCGCAAGGCCAGCCTGGTGCTGGAACGCCGCCCGCTGGGCAACAATACTCCCATTCTGGCCCTGGCCGGGCGCAGCGCCTCGCTGGCCTGGCTGCTGCAGTTCGGCTGGAGCCTGCTGCTGCTGCTGGGTCTGGGCGGACTGCTGGAAGGGCATCCCCGATCGCATGCCTGGCGCCAGTGGTTGCTGCTCGCGATCGGTCTGCAGGTGCTGACCGTGGTGGCCTTTTTCGTCAACACGCGCTTCCTGCTGCCCGCCTCGGTCCTGCTGATGCTGCCTGCCGCCTGCTGGCTGGCCGCGCTGAGCGAGCATTCCCTGCTGGAGCAACGGGCCCGTCTGGTGCTGCTGCTGTCGCTCATCGGAGTGGGAATCATGGCATTCAGCCCACATCCGGTGATCTGTGGGGCACTGGCCGGCGGACTGGCTGGCTGGTGGCCCGGGCGCGAAGCTTCGCCCGCGCGCGGCAGCAGCTGGATCCTGGGGCTGGTGGTCCTGCTGCCGGTGCTGTATGTGCACCACCCCTGGGTGCCCTGGCTGATCATGGCGCTCAGTGCGCCGGGCTGGGTGCGCCTGCTCTGGCCCGCCCAGGGCTTCCGCCATCCCCGCCTGCTGGCATTGCTGGTGCTGTTGCTGCTGTTCCAGGAAATCAATCCGCTGGCGCTGGGTGGGCAGCCGGAGCGGGACGGGCGCGCCCGCTCACGCCTGCAGTTCCAGGAAGGCAACGCCTGGCAGCGCCTCGAGCAGCCGGAAAAGGCCGAACACAGTTACCTGCGTGCACTTGAAGAATGGCCCGGACAGGCCGAAGTGCGGCTGAACCTGGGAATTCTGGCCGAAGCCCGCGGGGATTTCCAGCAGGCGGCGCAGTGGTATGGTGAGGAATTGGAGCTGGAAGGCGGATCGGCCAAGGCTCACAACAACCTGGGCAATCTGGCGCTGCGCGCGGGCCGGTTCGAACGGGCGATCGCGGAGTACGAGCTCGCTCTGGCCTTGCGCCCCGGACTCGAGGATGCCCGCTGGAACCTGGGTCTGGCACACAGCCGACTGGGGCTGGCGCTGGCCCGGGACAATCAGCCGGACTCGGCATTGCTGCAGCTGGACGCCGTGATGCGCACTCCCTACCGCGGCAAGGCGCTGGACCTGCTGCGCGAAGCCCTGCGCTCCAGACTCTCGGATCCGGGTATGTCACACCCATCGCCGGATGCGCGGGTCCGCCCCTGAGAGTCAGTCCTCGAAATGCCTCGGAGTGGCCTTCAGTCGGGTGACGCAGCGCTCACGGCCCAGCAGCACGTACACATCGAAGATGCCCGGCCCAACCCCCATCCCGGTCAGCACGACCCGGCTGCCGTTGATCAGCTGCCCGGCGGAGCAGCCCTGCTCCTCCGCCAGACTGCGCAGGCTGTGTTCGCAACTCTCCAGATTCCAGTCCGTTTGCGTCTCCAGACGCTCGGCCAGCAAGGGCAGCAGTTCGCGCAGTGACTCGTGTTTGAGAACCTGCTTCTTCAGAGCGGCCTCATCCAGCGGATAGTCATCACGGAAGTAGGGCAGCAGGGTCGGGGCGAACTCTTCCAGCAGAAAGATTCGCTCACGCGTGGCCAGCAGCAGCTCGCTGATCCGGGTCTGCAGCTCCGGCTGCTGCGCCTCGTGTTGCGTGAGACAACCACCGCGCACCAGGAAGGGCCGGGCCAGTTCCAGCAGGCGCTCGCAGGCCAGTTCGCGTATCCAGGCATTGTTCAGGTGCAAGGCCTTGCGGTCGGTCCACTCGCGGGCCGAGTTCTCCTGGAAATTGACCACGGCATTGGCGCGGTTGATGCGCTCGCAGCTGAACTCGGACACCAGTTCCGCCTCGCGGAAGAATTCGCGGTCGCCCCCGGGATGCCAGCCCAGCAGGGCCAGAAAATTGCGGAAGGCCTCGGGCACGAAACCGCGGTCGCGGTAGGTCGTGAGACTGACCACTTCGCCGTGAAAGCGCTTGCTCAATTTTTTCTTGCCCGGCGCCATGATCAGCGGCAAGTGGCCGAATTCGGGCACGGGCCAGCCCATGGCCCGGTAGATCAGGATCTGCTTGGGCGTGTTGGGCAGGTGGTCCTGGCCGCGCACCACCTGGGTCACGCCCATGTCGTGGTCGTCGCAGACCACGCTCAGATTGTAAAGCGGGCTGCCATCGGAGCGCAGGATCACGAAATCCTCCATGTCGCGTCCGCTGTAGCTCTGCTCACCAAAGACCTTGTCCTGCCACTGGATCTGATCCTCGGGGTCCACATTGAACCGGATCACGTGGGGCAGACCCGCCGCCAGTTTTTCCTGCACCTCCGACTCGCTCAGGGACAGTCCGCGCTTGTCGTAGCTCACGCGCCACTTCTCCACACGCGCCTGCTCGCGCATCGCCTCCAGCTCGGCGGGGGTGGCGAAACAGCGGTAGGCGCGTCCGGACTCCAGAAGGGCCTGGGCCACGGCGGCATGGCGCGCGGCATTGGCTCCCTGGAACACCACGTCTCCGTCCGGATCCAGCCCCAGCCAGGCCAGGCCTTCGCGGATCACGGCCACCATCTCGTCGCTCGAACGGGCCTTGTCGGTGTCCTCGATGCGCAACAGGAAACGCCCCCCGCTCTGGCGCGCCAGCAGCCAGTTGAAGAGTGCCGTGCGGGCACCACCGATGTGCAGATAGCCCGTGGGGCTGGGAGCGAAGCGGAATACGGGAGTCATGGTCGGTCATCCTTGCGGGGACACGGCGATCGTGTCCGGTGTTCCTGGACGCGGCAACTCTGGATGTGCCACGCGCGCAGGGTTGAGAAAGGGCCGCCCGTTGCCAGACGGGCGGCCCGGAGGAATCTCGGCGTGCGGTCCTACAGCCCCGGGGCGACACCGAAGAGACTGGCGATGTCGATCTCCTCGATCGAGCGATCCCAGCCATCGTTCATGCCCTGGATGATGCGATTGGCCACCGCGGCATAGCCGATGGACGAGGGATGCACACCGTCCAGGCTGAAAATGCCGCCACTGCCATAGGTCACGGTCAGCAGGTTGTCGCCCACCTCAAGTCCGTGGCTCACGATCTCGTTGAAGTAGCCGTTCATGTCGATGTAGAGCACGGGCGGCAGCGCGCCACCGCGGGCCGTATTGATGCCGCTGACCGCGGTCTGGATCAGATCATTGAAGGTATCCACGGCATCCTGGGCCAGCGCGGCCTCGGTGGCGCTGAGCACGTACTGCGGCCCCAGCGGATTGTCCACGGAACTGCCCGCACCGGCCTGGACCAGGCTCAGACCCGACAGCAGCACGAAGTCGGTCGCGAGGTTCACCGGCACGATGTTGCCCTGCAGATCGCTGCCGTAGAGACTGGTCACACCCGCGGCCATCAGGGCCTGGTTGGGGTAGGACACGAAGGGAATGTCGGTCACATCGGGCACGTTCATCACGCACACGTAGGGCACCGCACTGAAGGCGTTGAGAGTGTAGTTGATCGCCAGACCGAAGGTGCTGGCCTCGGTGATGTTCTGACCACCGGCGGCCGCGCCCACACCCCCACTGGTGACGTAGCCCAGCACATCGTTGTTGCCCAGCCAGCAGGTGATGAAATCCGCATCGGATTCCTGGGCCACCAGGTCGACCTGACTGATCCCGGCGCTGGCTGCCGTGAGATACATGTTGGTGAAGGGAATGGCCGCAGCCACCTGGCTCAGGGGCGCCAGGGCCGCAGCCGCCAGCGTGATGCCCGGAATGCCGAAGTTGCGCGGGGCCACGAAGTCGATGGGGGTGCCGGCCGTGCCGCCCATCAGGGTCTGCAGCGCGTTGGGATCAAGATCCGACCAGGCCACGGAACTCTGTCCCTGGGCATTGAAGTTGAGAATCTGGTTGCCGCCCACCGGGACACCGGACACGGACGTACCCGACACACCGGTTCCGCCCAGCACCACCTGGTCGAAATCGTTGATGCCCAGCGCCTTGGCCAGCTGGTTGGGAAAACTGTACTCGATGTGCTCCGGGTTGCCCCAGGCGCCGCTCTGGTAACCGGCGGTCAGGCTGTTGCCGATGGCCGCATAGTTGCCGAAGGTCTGGGCCGAAGTGGAGCTGTTCTCGTGGCTCTGGATGCCCGGAATGCTGTCTTCATCGCCACAGGAAACCAGCAGCAGCCCAAGGCCGGCCAGGATGGCCAGTGAGGTGTATTTTTTCATGGAATCCTCCTACAGTCCGCGGGTCCAGCTCAGCCCCAGGATCGGGATGCTGGACTGGTAACCACCGGGGAAGCTTGGAAACTGACTCACGCGATCGTTGAGTGACACCATCAGGAAGTAGAAATCCAGGGTGTTGCGCTCATCCAGGTCGTAGCCCAGGCCCACGGAATAGCCGTTGCGGTCGGCATCGGGCAGGCTGGGTTCCACCATGTCGGTTTCCGTCGCATGGGTTTCGAAGTAGTATCCGGCGCGCAGGCGCATCTGCTCGTTCATGGCCCAGTCGCCGCCCAGACGGATCGCCCAGGTGTCGATGTAGTTCTTGGGCAGGTGCTGGTCCTTCAGCAGGTTGGTTTCGGTCTTGAAGTCAAACCCCAGCTCCTTGTAGGCGCTCCAGGTCGAGAAGACGAAATCGCCGCGCACGGTCAGCACATCGCTGGCCTTGTAGCTCGCTCCGGCAGTCAGGATGCCCGGCAGGTCCACATCCACGGTCAGATCGGTCTCGGGAAACTGGCTCACGAGCAGGGCCTGCTGGGTGGGGTTGTCGGCGGCGGGCCAGCTGAACTTGGCCGTGCCTTCGGCACTGAGGGTCATCGGCGAACGCCAGGCCAGGCCCAGAGTCAGTCGATCGTTCACATCGTACTGGCCCCCCAGGTTGACGCCGAAGGCCGTGCCCGTGCCGTCCATCTCGGCATCGACGTAGCGGTTCATCGGCAGGCCCGTGTACGTGTCCTTGGAGAGTTCCATCGCGCCGTAGGTCATCGAGACGCCGGCACCCACGCGCAGACGGTCATTGACCTTCCAGGCCCAGCTGGGATTGACCGTGATCGTGGTCAGGCCGATGTTCTCGATGTTCTCGCGCCCGACCCAGTCATCCTCCCACTCCACACCCAGACCCAGATAGCTGAACAGGCCAAGCCCCACGCTGTGTCCGTTGCCCAGTGGGCGGGTCCAGTAGACATTGGGTACCAGAAAGGTCTGCGAGGTCATGTCGATGCTGGAATAACCGGGCATGTTGGTGGGGCCGGTGAACTGGGTGGACGGGATCAGCATGTTCATCCCGACTTCCAGTCCCGACTGCTCCATGCCCGCGAAGCCCGCAGGATTGAAGAAGATTGACGCGGGCGACTGTTCGGCGCACCAGGCACCGCCCGCACCCATGGCGGCCGCCGACTGTTCGCTGATCGCGAACCCGGCGCCCTGGGCGCTGGCGCACAGACCGCCCAGCAGGGCCGTGTGGCACAGGAGTCTCTTGACAGGTTTCATGGAGTTACCTCGGCAGTTGGTTCACCGGAAGCGCTTCCTTCCGTGGGGGTTCTGAATCCAAAGAATTTCTGTTCCTCGGCATGGGGGCCTACCCGGATTTCCCCATTGGCGGCTTCGTAGCGGCGCACGGTTTCTTCAAGATTGTGCGCCAGGGCCTTGGCATGCGCGGGCGTCATGATGATGCGGTTCAGCACGCGCGCCCTGGGCGTGCCGGGCAGCACCCGGGCGAAATCCAGCACGAACTCGGCCAGATTGGCGTTCACCAGGGCCAGGTTGCAATACTGGCCAAGGGCCACATCGTCGTCCAGGGTGATGTTGAGCTGGGGTCCGCGTGCTGCCTGCATCACTTGCCCCGGAACTTGGTCAGCTGTCCCTTGAGGTAATCGCTCGAGGGATCCAGCGCAATGGCCCGCTCGATGGCGGCGATGGCCTGCTCCTTGTGTCCGTTGAGGAATTCCAGCTCGGCCACCGTGTCGATGATGTTGACTTCGTCGGGCTGCAGGCTGTCGGCCTTGTGTGCGGCGGCCAGGGCCGATTCCAGGTTCCAGTTCAGTTCACCGGCCGTCCAGGCGTAACTGTTGAGGGCCTGGGCATTGTCGCCATGCTCGGCCAGCAGGGCGGTCAGGTGACGCTTGGCGGCCACCGGGTCTTCACCGCGCTGGTAGAAACCGACCAGGCTCAGGCGGGCATCCAGGCCATTGGGGGTGGGGCCCCAGGCCGCCACATAGGTTTCCAGCGCTGCAGGATTCTTGCTGGAGCGGAAGTCGGCCATGGCCAGCAGCCCCGCGGCACGGGCGGCAAAACCAGCCTTGTTGCCCGGATCCGCGGCCACCAGCCGGCCCGCGGCGTCACGCCAGCCTTCGGCCTTGCGGGCTTCCAGTTTCTCGAGCACGGCATACTGCAGGCCCAGGTTGTCGGGCGCGCTGGCCAGTTCGGCCTGCAGCGCGGCCAGCGTGCCCTTGCCGGCGGCATAGTCCTGGAACACGGCCAGGAACTGGGGCATGGGGGCGTAGCCGCTGTAACGGTCGATCTCGCTGCCGTCGGCGTTCAGCAGGATCGTGGTGGGATAGGAATTCACGTGAAAGCGCTTGGCCCACTCGATGCCCTCGCCTTCGGCCTCGGCGTCGATGGTCAGTTTGACCCAGTCGGCCGTGCCCTGCTGGAAGGCGGCCGTGCTGAAGACGTCCTTCTCGAGACGCCGACACCAGACACACCAGTCGGTGGTGAAGTCGGCGAAGATCAGCGTCTTGCGTTCCGCAGCCTGTTCCAGAGCCTGCGCTCCGCTGGTGATGAATCCCACGGTGGTCAGATCCATCGGGGCATCCGCCCACGAACTTCCGGCCAGGGCCAGGCCCAGTGCCAGTGTGGATAGCATGATCCGCTGCATGTCAGTCTCCCCCGTTTGCTGTGTGATGATCCGTTGAAAACGGTCCGGGAACGGATGTGTTGAGTGTCGCACCGGCCGGATGGGCACCCGCCGGATGGCACCGCCTCTCAGGCCGGGTGCTCGTCAAAGGCTTTCCGCAGCCGCTGCCAGCCTTCCTGGATGGACTCGGAGATCACCTTGGTGCCACCGGTCACCGGCATGAAATTGGTATCGCCCGCCCAGCGGGGGACCACATGCCAGTGCAGATGGCTCTCGATGCCGGCTCCGCCGGCCGAGCCGACGTTCATGCCCACGTTGTAGCCCTGGGGAGAGATGCTGGCTCCCAGGACACGGATCACGCGCTGAATGGCCTGCTGGCAGTCCAGCAGCTCGCCATCGTCGAGCGCGCCGGGATCACCCGTGTGACGATATGGCACCACCATCAGGTGGCTGTTGTTGTACGGAAACAGGTTCATGATCACGAAACAATGGGTGCGCCGTACCAGGATCAGGTTCTCCTCGTCCCGCTCTTCCGCCGGCTTCCAGCAGAAGATGCAGCCTTCGCGCGCCTCGGGCATCTGCCCCTTGAGATAGGCCATGCGCCAGGGTGCCCAGATCCGCTGCATGTGTCTCCTCCGCTGCCTTGTCCTGCCCGCCGGAAACCCGGCGGGCCGCAAAGGTCACAGAAGTCCCCGGAACCAGTGCCCCGGGGACTTCGGGATTCTAGTGTTCGCGTGAGGCTTCGTATTCCTCGATGACCTTCTGCTGCACCAGGGTTGGGCACTTCTCGTAGTGCGAGAACTTGCGGCGATGCGAGGCGCGTCCCTGGGTCATCGACCGCAGCACGGTGCTGTACTGGTACAGCTCGGCCAGCGGCACTTCGGCGCGGATCATCTGGTACTTGCCCGACCCTTCCATGCCCAGGATCTTGCCACGGCGTGTGTTCAGATCGCCCATCACGTCGCCCATGAACTCTTCGGGCACCTTGACTTCCACTTCCCAGATCGGCTCCAGCAGAATCGGGTTGGACTCGCGGAAACCCTGCTTGAAGGCTTCCTTGCCCGCGATCTGGAAGGCGATGTCCTTGGAATCCACCGCGTGCATCTTGCCGTCGTAGATTTCCACGGCCACGTCTTCCACGCGGCAGCCGGCCACGATGCCTTCCTTCAGCAGCGACAGGATGCCCTTCTCGGTGGCCTGGATGAAGGGACCGGACACGGCACCACCGACCACGGAACTGCTGAACTTGAAACCCTCGCCACGGGCGGTGGGTTTGATCCGGATCCAGACCTCGGCGAACTGACCCGCGCCACCGGTCTGCTTCTTGTGGCGGTACTTGACGTCGGCATTGCCCGTGATCGTCTCACAGTAGGGCACCCGCGGCCTGTGCTGGGTCACGGTGACACCATAACGCACTTCCAGCTTCTGCAGCAGCACCTTGAACTGCACCTCGCCGGTGCCCGCCAGGATGATCTGGTGCAGCTCGCCATCCTGAACCACGGTGAAGCTGGGGTCTTCGTGGTGAATCGCCAGCAGGCCCGACATCATCTTGTCATCATCGTCGGAGTTGGTGGGCACGATGGCCGTGCGGATCACGGGGTCCGGGAAGATGATCGGCTGCATCTTGACCACGCCGCCCTTGGTACAGAGCGAATCATTGGTGTGGGTGTGCTTCAGCTTGACGGTGCAGCCCATGTCGCCGGCGTGGATCTGGGGCAGGTCGCTGCGGTTCTTGCCGTGTACGCTGAACAGGTTGCCCAGTTTCTCGTGATCGCCCTGGCTGGCGTTGATCAGTTCCATGCCCTGGTTCAGCAGGCCCGAGTAGACACGGAAGTAGCTCAGCTCGCCCACATGCTGCTCGCTGACCGTCTTGAAGACGAAGGCACGCACGGGCGCGTCGTCGGCACAGACCACGGTCACTTCCTTGCCGTCGGCTTCGCCGCGCGCCTCGGGCATCGCCAGCGGCGAGGGGAAATCCTCGACCAGGATCTCGAGAATGCGGCTGACCCCGGCCAGGGTACGACCGCTGCAGCAGAACACGGGCCGGATCGATCCGCTGCGGATGCCGGCATCCAGACCGCGGTGGAAGTCTTCTTCGCTGAGCGTGCCCTCCTCGAGGAACTTCTCCATCAGGGCATCGTCGCTCTCGGCCACCGCCTCCTGCATGCCCTCGAAAAGCTCGTCGACGCGGGCAGCTTCGTCGCCCAGCTCGACTTCGGTGTAGTTTCCTTCGGCATCAAAGACCAGGATCTTGCGGTCCAGCACGTCCACGATGCGGTGGAAGCCCGGGACACCCTGATCGAGTGGATACTGCAACGGCACGCTGCGCCGGTACTGCTCGCGCAGCACGGCCAGCTCCTCGTCGAACTTGACGTGTTCCTTGTCGAGCATGTTGAACACGAACATGCAGGGGATGCCGCGTTCGTTGACGATGTCCATGATCGTCTCGGTCATCACCTCGGGGCCATTGATCGGATTCAGCATGACCATGGCGATGTCGGCCACGTGCAGTCCGGCGCGGGTGTCCCCCACGAAGTCGGCGAATCCGGGGGTGTCGATGATGTTGAGCTTGCAGTTCTTGAACTCCGTCTGGATCAGGCTGCAGCCAACGGATTTCTGGATGTCGTGCTCCACCGGGCTGAAGTCGGAGACCGTGCTCCGTTCCTCGATCGAGCCCATCCGGCCAATCTTTCCGGTGAGCTTGAGTACCGCCTCGGTGAAGATCGTCTTGCCGGTGGCCTCGTGCCCCACCACCGCCACATTGCGGATCCGGTCCGCGTCGTAGACTTTCAATTGGACCTCCACGGTTCTGTGTTTCGGTATTTGAACTTCAGCTCCTTGCGCAGCTTGCGTTCCTCATCGTCGTAGGGAATGTGATCCACGAAGGTGATCATGGCCGGCCGCAGGTAGGGCGGGAACATCTCGTCCAGCTTTTCCTGCAGTGACTCCATGGTCCAGAGCGGGGCGGCTCCGTTGCGCGTTTCCAGTTGCACGAAGACCTGGATCCGGTCCGGCTGGCGGAAGCGCGGGGCGTTCACGGCGGCCACGTCACGAATGCCCGGCAGCTCGAGCATGGGCTCTTCGACTTCCACGGGGCTGACCTTGAATCCGTAGACCCAGATCACGTCAAAGACCTCGTCGGCCAGATGCAGGAAGCCATCCCCGTCGCTCATGGCCATCTGGCGCGTGGGCGTCCAGCCGTCGATGGGCGCTTCGGGGTTGTTGGCATCGCCACACTGGAACTCACGGGCCAGACGCGGGCTGCGCACCTGGACTTCGCCCCATTTGCCAAGCGGACGGGCATGGCCCGCCTCATCGATGATGCGCATGTCCACACCGGGCAGCAGCTTGCCGACGGCTTCCTCGCGCCGCTGCAGCCAGGGCAGGTCCAGCGCCAGGAATCCCGCGGCACACTGGGGCGCGAAACCCGCCAGCAGATGGCCGCGCACCAGACTCTCCCATTGGGAGCGGAAGCGGGGCTGTACTCCATCCATCAGCATCAGAGCATGTTTCACGCTGCCCTTGAGCGGGTGGCCGGCGTCGGCGGCGTCCTGCAGGCTGCGGGTGAGGTACCAGAAATACTTGCGCGTATTGAGTACCAGTCGCGGGCTGAAGCGATCGATCTGCTGGATCACGCGGGTGTCGTCCCAGCTGCGATCGAGCAGAACCAGAATGCCCGCGCTGAGCAGAGTCGGCAGCACGGTGGTGGTCAGTGAGACAAAATGCGCCAGACTGAGCTGGCACATCACCGAATCGCCCCGATGCAGGGCGAACAGCGTTCGGATCTGCCCGGCGGACTCACACAACGCCGCCAGGCTGAATACCGCCCCGCGCCAATGGTCCTCCCGGTCTGGCCGGTAACACACCAGCACCCGGTTCTCGGGTTCGGGCAATGGCGGGAGCTCGGCGGTGGCACCTTGCTCCAGCAGGTCCTGCAGGTTGGCGTGTCCGGTATCGTCGGCCGAGCCTTCCGGTGAGCCACTGGCTACCGCAATGGCAACGGGGCTGCCACCGAGGGCATCGAGCATGCCCCGGGCCTTGGAGGTGACGCTGTCGTGGTAGAACAGGAACTGGGGACGGAAGTCGCTGGCGATCTCGACCAACTGGGCAGCGCCCATGCGGATCTCGCAGGGAGCCATTCTGGCCCCCAGACGCAGCAGGGCCAGCTGCAGCCAGATCATTTCCAGCCCGTTGGTCACCAGCAGCAGGACCCGGCTTCCGGGACGCACACCCAGTGCGGACAGCACGCCGGCACAGCGATTGACCGAGGCCAGCAGCTGGCCGTAGTTCTGTGTCTGGTCACCGAAAACCAGCGCATCCAGAGCGGCATGGCTGTCCGCGATGCTGAGGAAGTCGCTGAAGAAATTCTGCCCGGGGCTGTGCTCCAGGAAGTCCAGGTCGATGTCCATACGTGGGCGGTTACCGCTATGGCGCAAGGTGCGCCGGATTTGTGGTCGAATGAGGCTCAGCAAGGCTGGCGCAGGCAGCGAGAGCGGCCGGGGCCCGCAGAAAAAGGCAGTCCGCAAGCTATTGCATGAGGCCTGCATTAGCAACGGAAAGCCCCATTCCGAGCGGGGCTGCCAAGGGGCTGCCTCCTCTGGATCCGGGCCTTGGCCGGGCACGGGGAGCGCCGGCCCTAGACCCTTGCCCCGGGATCGGGATCAGGAGATGCGCCAGCCCCGGTCCGCCGCCGTGGCTCCGGCTGACATTCGAAGTCGCCCTCGCGGGGCCCGGCATCCGGCTCGAGTGGGGCTGTCGGATTCCAGCGCGTCGGGCCCTGCCGGTACCGGAACCGCGCCGCCGTCCACGCCGGAAGGGTACAAGAAAGGCGGATCCAGCAGGATCCGCCTTTGATTCATTCAGCTGGCAGGACGGCGCTCAGTCGCCGTCTTCGCCAATGCATTCGACCGGGCATTCGCCGATGGCGTCACGGCACTGCTTGAGTTCTTCGTCGTTCTCGGGCTGCTTGTAGACCATGTCGTGGTCGCCGCTGTCGCTCTCCCTGAAGTTGTTGGGAGCGGCATCGATGCAGGCACCGCAGCAGATGCAGTCCTCGTCCACATAGAACTTGCCGGGCACGTTGTCGGAGAAGCGGCGGGATTTATCGGCCATGAGAGGGCTCCTTCAGGTCTTCCGCCCGCGGGCGGGATGCTACGGGGGGCCGGCGTACGTCCGGGCCGGCGGAAATCGCGCCAATAGTATGAAACAGGCCCCTAATGCGCCACCAGCTTGAGTACCAGCAAGCCCCCCACCAACAACACGGTGAAGGCGATGGCCAGCAGGTTGAACCAGCGGTCGATGAAGGCGGTGATGCTGGCGCCGTAGCGATGGATCAGCGCGGCCACCAGGAAAAAGCGGCCGGCCCGGCCCACCAGGCTGGCCAGCACGAAGAGCGGGAAGTCGATCTGGAACACACCCGCGGTGATGGTGATGATCTTGTAGGGAATCGGGGTGAAGCCCGCGGTGAAGACCACCCAGAAATTCCACTGATCGTACAGTGCGCGCAGGCGATCGAATCCGGCGTGCGTCATGCCGGGCACGTGCTCGAAGAAGAACAGCGCGACGGCACTGTCCTGCCCGCCGGGACCCACCCAGAGCGTGTGGCCGATGGCATAACCCAGCATGCCGCCGACCACGCTGCCCGCGGTGGCGATCGCGGCAAAGCGGTAACTGCGCGCGATGGCTCCCACACAGAGGGCGATCAGCAGCACATCGGGCGGAATGGGAAACACGCTGGACTCGGCCACCGCCAGCAGGAACAGGGCCCAGGGCCCCGAGGGGTGGTGAGCCAGACTCAGTACCCAGTCGTACAGTCGACGGACCATCAGGGCTTCCATCCTTCCCGCCCGACCAGGGGCACGAATGTGCAGGGACTCTCTTCCACGACCTGGTGCCCGCCTCCGGGCAGGGCGTGGATCACTTTCAGCACCTGGCGGCGCTCGTCGCCCACGGGTATCACCAGCACTCCGCCCTCGGCCAGTTGGCGCAGCAGGGCCATGGGCACCTCGGGCGCGCCCGCGGTCACGATGATCCGATCCCAGGGCGCCCACTCACTCCAGCCGATGCTGCCGTCGGCCGTGCGACAGACGATGTTGGGAATGCCCAGTTTCTGGAACAGGTCCTTGGCGCGCCGGGTGAGCCCGCTGTGGCGCTCGATGGTGTAGACGCGCGCGACCAGTGCCGAGAGAACGGCAGCCTGATAGCCACTGCCGGTGCCGATCTCCAGCACCCGGTGCCCGGGACGGGCATCCAGCAGTTCGGTCATCCGGGCCACGATCCAGGGTTGGGAGATGGTCTGGTCCTGACCGATGGGCAGGGCGCTGTCCTCGTAGGCCCGGCTCTGCAGTGGGCCATCGACGAACTCGTGGCGCGGCACCTGGCGCATCACGTCAAGCACACGGCGGTCGCTGATGCCCCGGCGCTCCAGGTGCTGCTCGACCATGCGCTGGCGGGCGGATTCAAATTGATCCAAGAATGTCCTCGGTTGACTGTGGGACGGAGGTGAAATCCTTGCCGAAACTGCCGGCAAGCAGGGCCAGGAACCGCAGGCTGTCGCCCAGCCGGTGGATTCCGCTCGAGGTGCCGTGATACAGGCTTGGCACCCTCACGAATCCCAGCCGGCCTCCCGCGGGCAGGGCCTTGAGCAGCAGTTCGCTTTCCAGGTCGAACTGCCGGCACTGCAGACTCAGGCGGGCCAGCAGACTCGTACGATACAGGCGGAACCCGCACTGGCTGTCCGGCAGACGCTGCCCCAGCCTCCAGGAGAGCAGTCGACTGCTCAGGGCATTGGACAGCCGCCGGTCCCAGGGCATGGGGCCCGGTGCACTCATCCTGTCCCCCAGCACCAGATCCAGATTTCCCTCGCTGGCGGCCTGAATGAAACGCGGAATGTAGGAAGGATCATGCTGTCCATCCGCATCCATGCTCAGGATCCAGGGCCACCCGCGTCTGCCGAGCACGGTGAACCCGCTGGCGAGTGCCGCCCCCTTGCCCTGACGTGTGGAGTGGGAGAATACGTCAATGCCCAGATCCCGGGCATGGGCGACACTGCCGTCCCGTGAGCCATCGTCCACCAGCAGCACGTGTGCCGCGGGCACCTGCAGAAGCAGTGCGTCCAGCGTGGCCCGCAGGCGCGGCCCCGGATCGTGGGCCGGCACCACCACCGCGAAGCGGCTGGGTGGTCCACTGGCCGGTCGTGGAATCGCGTCGTGTGCCAGGGTCATGCCGGCTCCGGGTCGGGGTTCAGCTCAATTGCATCACTCAGCATGGGCGGCCACCAGCTCCAGTGCCTGCGCCAGCAGGTCGCGCGCGGGATCCTGGCCCTCCTCAAGATCCAGCCAGTGGATGCGCAGCCCCTGGCGTTGCATGCGCCGGAACCACATCAACTGGCGCCGGGCGAAATGACGGATCGCGATCTCCAGACCATCCACGAATTCCTGATCTCCGATCGTGCCGGACAGCAGTCGCATCAGCCAGCGGTACTCCAGCCCCAGCCGTTCCAGGCGTTCGCGCGAATGACCGAGCGCCAGCAACTGGCGCCCCTCCTCCACGAGTCCTTGGGCCAGACGGGCCTCCAGGCGGGCGCGGATCCGGGTTCGCAGCAGCTCGCGCGAAGGGCGCAGGCCCAGCACGAGCCCGGCATGCCCAGCGCTGCCACGCTGGCGTGGAACATCCTCGCTCTGGCTTCCTGCCACTTCGATGGCCCGCAGCAGACGCTCGCGGCTGGTGGTGTCGGTGGAATTGTGGGGAGCGGCCACACGGGCGTGATACAGGGCCTCCAGCTCCCCCGCATCCAGCGGATTGCCCGGATCGCGCAGTCCGGCATCGGGGGCCGCGCTCTCGAGCCGGTAGCCCGCCAGCAGGCAGTCCAGATACAGGCCACTGCCGCCGCAGAGCAGCGCGCGTTTGCCGCGCCGCGTGAGACGGTCGATGACATCCATGGCTGCAAGCTGGAAATCATAGAGGCTGAATTCCAGATCCAGCCCGCAGAGGTCCAGCAGGTGCACGGGCACGGCCGTGGGGCCAGCGCCATACTCAGCACGATCCTTGCCGCAGCCGATGTCAAGCTCGCGGTAGACCATGCGGGAATCGATCGAGAGTATCTCGGCATCCAGGCTGCGCGCCAGTGCCACGGCCAGCGCGGTCTTGCCCGAGGCGGTGGGGCCCAGCAGGGTGATTGTCCGAGCGGGAAGCGGGGGTGGCAGGGGCATGGGGCTGTGACTCAGTCGTCCGAATCGGACGCGGCGGGAGCGTTGGCTTCAGGGAACTCGTCGGGTGACTCCTCGAAGAGCGCGACCTGGTTGCGACCATTGTTCTTGGCTGTGTAGAGGGCCTTGTCGGCGCGGCTGATCAGGTCGGACAGCTTGCGCATGCCGGGCTGGAATGCCGCCACACCCACCGAGATCGTGAGACGCCCCTTGGGCTGGCTCTGCTCGTTCTCGAAGGGCTCGTCCTGGATCCGGCGACGGATCTTCTCGGCCACGCGCCAGCCCTGGATCAGGCTGGCCCCCGAGAGCAGCACGATGAATTCCTCGCCCCCGTAGCGTGCCACGAAATCCACCGTACGGATGGTGTGCTTGATCAGGCGCGCCACCTGGATCAACACATGATCCCCGGCCAGGTGTCCATTCTGGTCGTTGTAGGTCTTGAAGTGGTCCACGTCCAGCATCAGCAGGCAGAGGTTGCCGCCCTTGCGCTTGAGGCGCTCGACTTCCAGGTCGAACTGTTCCTCGAAGTAGCGCCGGTTGTGGATGTTGGTCAGCCCGTCCTTGGTGGCCAGTTCGAAGACCCGTGTGTGTTCGCGCGCGTTCTGGATGGCGCTGGCGAGCACGACCGAGAGTTCCTCGAGCCACCCGAGACGTTCGCTGCTGAGATGCAGGTTGTAGCTGTAGAACAGCTTGAGCAGGCCCACACGGTCCTCGCCCGTGACCAGGGGCAGCAGAATCGCGTTGCGCAGCCCGAGCACGCTCACCAGGCGCTGGTTGAGGATCAGCGGATGCTGCATCACATCGCCCAGCACCACGGGCAGGCCGCCATCGAAGATCCGCTTCTGTTCGGCTTCGTCCAGCAGGATGCGCACATCCGGGGTGTCGGCACCCAGGCCGCCCGAGTTCCAGCTGACCGTATGCACCAGTTCCTTGTGTTCATCCAGCAGGTCCAGTTCACCAAAACTGAAGCGGAAGGTTTCGACCATGATGCCGCCCAGCAGTTCCAGCAGGCGCTCGAAGTCCAGCTCGCTGGAAATGGCCTTCTGGACACGTAGGATGCCCGTGATCAGGTTCAGCGAGTGGCGGCTCTCGAGCAGGTTGTTCTCGAGCAGCTTGATGAACCGCGCCTCGAAGATGCTCTCAAGGGTCTCGCGGCCGTCGGGTTTCTGTTTGTGGGGGACGTCCAGTGAAAAGTGCTGGCACAGGGTGCCGAGCATGCCGGAGCTGAACCCCCAGCGCAGGTCGACCGGAAGGCGCTGCTGGAACACACTGACCGAAGGCGCTTCGACCAATCGGCCCAGGAATACCAGTTGTTCCGAGCCCAGACTGAGGCCCAGAATCAACCATTCGGCACCCAGATCCTCGGGCAGCTCCAGTCGCTGCACATCGATGCCGGTGAAGTCCTTGGCGTGCGGCGGACCGGGCAGCAGGGGAAAGCCCTTGGTGGACCAGTGCCAGATCAGGCGGCCCGCTGGTTCACGCGTGCGCCCCTTCGAGTCGGTGGCCGGGGCATGGGGCAGCTCGGCCAGGAGTTCCAGCAACAGCTGCAGCATCCGGGCGATGGTGAACTGGGAATAGACTTCGCGGGCCGTTCCGCTCTGGGAGTTTTCCAGCAGGGCGCGAAGCGAGGACTCTGCCACCGGGCGTATTTCCTTGATGTTCCGTTCAGCGACGCAGCGTCGGGTGAGAGATCTCCGCCCGGACGCTGAAATTAAGGATCGTCAGCCGCCTTCGAAATCTTTAAGAACCCAAGTCTTGAATCAATGCACGACCGGCGATCAACACCTGATCGGGCCGGTTGTCCCCTGCTTTGTACGGCAGTTCCTCGAGATCCTTGAACGGCCAGAGGCAGAGGTCGGCCCGGGCTCCCGGTTCGAGACAGCCAACCTGACCGGTCTGGCCCAGGGCACGAGCGCCGCCAGCGGTGGCCGCCCAGACCGCTTCGGCCGCGCTCATCCTGAGCCGGCAGGTGGCCAGGGTGAGAATCAGGGGCATGGACTGAATATGACTCGAGCCGGGATTGAAATCGGTGGCAAGGGCCAGCACGGCTCCTTCACGGATCATGGTGCGCGCGGGCGCCCACTCATCCAGGCCCAGAAAGAAGGTCGATCCGGGAAGCAGCCCGCAGACCGTGCCCGATTGCACCAGAGCCCGAATGCCCTCGGCATTGATGTTTTCAAGATGATCGGCACTCAGGGCGCCCAGCCGGGCCGCCAGGGCTCCTCCTCCGCCCGATTCCAGCTGGTCGGCGTGCAGATGCAGGCCCAGCCCCAGATCCTTGGCGGCCCGCAGCAGGCGCTCGCATTCGGGCACCGTGATCACGCGGGGCTCGCAGAAGGCGTCCATGGCTTCGGCCAGACCCTCGCGCACCACCGTGGGCAGAATCTCGTTCACGATCTGGCTGAACCAGCCCTCGCGGTCGTCGCGGAACTCGGGAGGCACGCTGTGTGCTGCCAGCAGAGTGGGATGAAGACGCGGCAGGCGCCAGGCCTCCTGCTCCGTCTGCAGGTCCTTCAGCAGACGCAGCGAAAGCAGTTCGTGTGCCACACTCAGCCCGTAGCCGCTCTTCGCTTCCAGCGTGGTGGTTCCCAGCACCGCGAAATGCCTCAGCCGCTGCCGTACCTTCTCGGTCAGTTCGTCGACGGGCGCCCCCTGCAGACTGCGCCGGGAGGCGAGAATGCCACCGCCGGCTTGCTGGATTTCCAGGTAGGAGCGGCCCGCGTTGCGCTGCTCGTACTCGCCCGCCCGATGGCCGAAGAACACCGGATGGCTGTGGCTGTCGACAAAACCGGGCAGCAGCATCCGGCCCCGGGCATCCAGCGTGGGTGTGTGCGCCTTCCGGGCCTCCGCCAGACAGCGGGCGGCCTCGGCGTCATCCAGCCAACGGGAAATCCGGCCGGCCTCGATCTGCAGGGCCGCGGCGTCCAGCCGGTCGACCTTGTACGGAATGGCCGGATCCGGTGCGAACACGGGCCCCAGGCCGTGAAGCAGCAGCTGTGGGCTAGGCATCGGACTCATTGGCTCACTCCCGCGCTGGCATCGGTCTCACCCTCCCCGGACAGCCCAAGATCCAGTTCCTGCTTCATGTCGTAGATGATCCGCATCACACGGGCGGCCTGACGCGCCAATTCCTCGTGATGTTCGGGGTCCACGGGCACGGGATCCAGGTGCAGTGGGTCTCCCACGCGCACGCGCAGGCGGCCCCGTCGCGGAAAGGCCTTGCCCGGTGGCAGACACTCCCGGGCTCCGGCCACGGCCACCGGCAGCACGGGGCAGCCGGCCAGCAGGGCCAGTCGCACGAACCCTGTGTGCACTTTTCCACTGCCCCGGCCATCGTGATGCCGGGTACCTTCGGGCGCCAGAAAAAAAGGCTGGCCCGAGCGCAGCAGGCGCAGGGCCTCGTCGAATGCATGCGTATCACGCTGGCCCCGGGCCACGGGTACTCCACCCATGGCATGAAACCAGAAACCCAGTGGGCCTGCAAACAGTTCGCGCTTGCCGAAGTAATACACGGGAATCGGCACGGCCAGCGCCATTGCGGGAATGTCCATCTGGGAACTGTGGTTCATCACTCCCACGAATGGACCGGAAGGCAGTTTCTGTTGCCCGTCCACGCGCGTCCTGAACCAGCCCCGGGCCATGGCGCGCAGCAGGGCCATGCTGGGTCCGTGGATCCAGGGGACGATGCGGGCCTGGCGCGGTGCGCTCACTGGCCGTTCCCGGGCAGGGGAATGCTCACATGGTGCCGGTCGGCGCAGGCGATGGCCTCGGGATAGCCGGCGTCCGCGTGACGCAGCACTCCCATCAATGGGTCGTTGGTCAGCACGCGTTCCAGACGCGCCGCCGCCTCGGGTGTGCCATCGGCCACGGTGACCTGTCCCGCGTGCAGGCTGTAGCCCATGCCGACTCCACCTCCGTGGTGGAAACTGACCCACGATGCCCCGGAGGCCGTGTTGAGCATCAGGTTCAGCAGGGGCCAGTCGGCCACGGCGTCGCTGGCGTCACGCATCGCCTCGGTCTCACGGTTGGGGCTGGCCACGCTGCCACAGTCGAGATGGTCGCGACCGATCACGATGGGAGCCTTGATCCGCCCCTCGGCGACGGCCTTGTTGAAGGCCAGCCCGGCCCGGTGACGGTCGCCATAGCCCAGCCAGCAGATGCGCGCGGGCAGGCCCTGGAAGGGGATTTCCTGCTGGGCCTTGTCAATCCAGTTGCAGAGGGCCGTGTCCTCGGCGAAGAGCTCCTTGATGATCCGGTCGGTTTCGTGGATGTCGGCCGGGTCTCCCGAGAGAGCTGCCCAGCGGAAGGGGCCCTTGCCCAGGCAGAACAGAGGCCGGATGTACGCGGGCACGAAACCCGGATAGCGCCAGTGACCGTCGGGACGCCGGGCTTCGGCGTCGGTGAGGAAACCACCCTCGACGGCCTTGGCCCGCAGGTTGTTGCCGTAGTCGAAGGTGATCGCGCCGCGTTCCTGCAGACGCAGGTTCAGCCGCACGTGCTCAGCCATGGTGCGGAAACTGGCTTCCCGGTAGGCCCGGGGATTCTCGTGGCGCAGGTCCAGAGCCTGACTGAAGCTCATGCCATCGGGCACATAACCTTCCAGTTCATCGTGGGCGCTGGTCTGGTCGGTCAGCAGGTCAGGCACGATCGCACGCTCCACCAGACGCTGCAGCAGGGTGACGATGTTGCCGCACCAGCCAATGCTGACCGCTTCGCCCGCCTCCCGGGCGGCCAGGGCGCGGTCGATGGCCGCATCCAGGTCTTCGTGTACTTCGTCGAGGTACCGGGGCCGGGCGGCCTTGAAGCGCTTGGCGATCCGCTCGGGATCCACTTCCGCTCCCAGGTAGACTCCTCCGGCCATCACCGCGGCCAAAGGCTGGGCGCCGCTCATGCCACCCAGGCCACCACTGACCACCAGCCGGCCCTTGAGAGTGTCCTGTCCCAGATCCTGGCGGGCCGCCGCGATGAAGGTTTCGTAGGTGCCCTGAAGAATGCCCTGGGTGCCGATGTAGATCCAGGACCCAGCGGTCATCTGGCCATACATCATCAGGCCGGCGCGCTCGAGTTCATGGAAGTGCTTCCAGTTGGCCCAGTGGGGGACCAGATTCGAATTGGCGATGATCACCCGAGGTGCGTCCCGGTGTGTACGCGCCACGCCCACGGGCTTGCCGGACTGCACCAGCAGGGTCTCATCGTCCTCCAGCTTGCGCAGGCAGTCCAGAATGGCCTGCAGACTCGCCGGGTTGCGGGCGGCCTTGCCCGTCCCTCCGTAGACGATCAGGTGCTCGGGGTCCTCGGCGACTTCGCTGTCCAGATTGTTCAGCAACATGCGCAGGGCGGCTTCCTGGACCCAGCCCTTGCAACTGAGTTCAGGACCTCGGGGGGCGGCGTAGGGGCTCATGATGGGCATCTCTCGTTCTGTCGGGCATTGACGGCGGCAACGGCCCAAGATAGTGAGCGCAAAGGTGCGTGGCACCCCGTGCAGGGCACCCTGTGCAAGGCACCCGGGCGGTGGCACCTTCCGGGCCACCCACTTCGCCACCTCCATTCGGGAGTGGCACACGAGTCGGGAAAATCCTTACCATGGCGCTTCCGATCAGGATGAGGTGGCGGGATGCAACCGGTGCAATGGGGAGGAGGAATGACGGACAGGGAACGCACGTCCGGGGAAAAGCCGCAGCCCGAGGTGCGGCTGGACAAGTGGCTGCAGGTGGCCCGGATCTACAAGACGCGCACCCAGAGTGGCGAGGCGATCACCGCAGGGCATGTCAAGATGGATGGAGCCAACGCCAAGGCCTCCCGCATTCTCAAGCCGGGAGACCAGATCGAGGTGCGCAAGGGCAGCCGTCGACTGTACCTGACCGTGCTGGCGCTGGAACCCAAACCCGTGGCCAAGGAGAAAGCTCGCGAGCTGTACAGCGTGCGCGAGGAACACGAGAATCTGGACGGTCTCAGCCCCGAGCAGCAGCAATACGTCAAGCTGATGCGCTCGATGGACCGCGCCCAGGAAGCCAGTCGCAAGGGCCAGGGTCGCCCCACCAAGCGCGACCGCCGCGACATCGAGAAAACTCGGGGCCGCTGACGGTCAACAGGAGTCGGCAGCGTGCCCATGTGATTGCAGCATTCAGCAGCTCCAGTTCTGTCTTGAGTGGTCTCAGTTCTGGGCGACGACCTTGTAGACGCGCCTTGGCCAATTGCTCAATTCGCCGGGCAGGCTGAGCTGGGTATTCACCGTGCTCGTCAGCGGCAGGAACGCCTCACCGGGTTCCAGAGCCGCATCGATACGGTACGAACTGGCCCCCGGGACCGCGTTCCAGCTCAGCTGGACACTTGTCCCGTTGACCAGAATGTTCAGGGCGGGGCTGACCAGGGGGCCTGCCACCGGATAGCCACTCAGGGTCAGGTCGTCCACGTTCCAGCCGCAATAACGCCAGGCACTGTCGGTGCGGCCCATGCCGAAGCGCAACTGGAACTGGGAGTTGCCATCCGCGATGGCCGAGAGATCGAACACCTGCGGATTCCAGCCAGCGTCCGTGATGCTGGTGCTGCCATTCTCCCAGAGCGTGATCCAGGCGCTGCCATTGAAGGCCTGCAGATAGCCGTGGTCGTAGAGGTTGCGTTCCAGGCCGAGGAAGCGATTGAAGTCCAGCTGCACCTGCTGCCAGCCGGACAGGTCCCACACGGGCGAGGTGGCCCAGAAGGTGCTGCCCAGACTGTTCTCGTAGTCGCCACCGATGGCGTATCCCAGCAGCTGATTGTCCGTACCGGGACTGGTGTCGGTGGCCGGATCCGGATTGCCGTGCTCGCCCCCACCAGCGATTGCCGCGCCGATGGCCCAGAGCCCTTGCAGAGTCCAGCCCCCGTCGGCCGAGAAATCATCCAGCAGAATCTGCTGGGGCAGGCCGATGAACTGCAGCTCCACGTCCACCACGGTGGCGTCACCGCTGCCGACGCTGATTCCGCTGACCACCGCAGGAGCATAGCCCGGTGCGCTGACTTCCAGCGTGTAGGTACCGGGCACACACAGACGATGGTAGTCGCCCAGCCCGGCCGAACTGAAGGTGTTGCTGTCGATGCCCTGCAGGCGCACGGTGGCTTCCACGGGCAGCTGGCTGTCGGCGTCGCGCACGATGCCGCGAATGCCCTTCAGGCCGTACTCCACGAAACGCAGCATGGATTCCCGATTGCTGTTCCAGAAGCCGGGCAGGGTGTTCTCCGAGGGCCACTTGACCTGGCTGACTTCGAGGGTGATGTCCACCCCGCCTTCCCAGAGATAACACCAGTCCTGCATGCCGCCGTAGATCACATACCAGTCGGCCCCGTTGGTAATGCCCTGGTCGAAGGCCAGACTGTTGTACATGGTCGGGTACTGGCTGCTGTAGGTCAGGGCCAGATCGATGAAGAGTTCGTCATCGGGGGCGATGGTGTATACGTCCTGCCCCGAGAGATTGCCGTCCCAGCCGTAGTTGGCCACCACGGCTCCGCCATGGTAGTTGCAGGACAGGTCGAAATCATGGTCCCAGGTCCACTGCATCACGGCGGCCGTCTCGGGCTCGCGCCCGGCGGTGGTGTTCACCGGGTCGTCGATGCGATCGGGGAAGTTGCGGTTCAGGTCCACGCCGTGAGCGTTGTAGCGCGAGCCGGATTGCATGCCGTCGGGGTTCATCAGCACCAGCACGTGCAGGTCCATCTCGTCCACGATCCGGCTCAGCCGGGTATCGGTGCCGTATCCTTCGATCAGGTCCTCGATCAGGTTGAGCAGGAGCACCGTGCCCACGACTTCATCGCCGTGCATGGTGGAGACCAGTTTGATTTCGGGCTCGTCCTCGTCCATACCGGGATTGTCGCTGATGTTCAGCACCCAGAGCTCGCGGCCCTGCACGCTGGTTCCGATGGAATACAGCTGGCAGATTTCCGGATGACTGCTGGCCCAGCCCTGCAATTCGGTGGTGAGTTCGGTATACGTCCGGTAGGTCAGATTGTCGCGCAGGGGGTCGGCGGGTCGGGAGATCCATTCCCGCCAGGCCTCTTCGACCGGATTGGGGATGGCGGTGAGAGCATAACCGCGCGCGATCAGGTCGCTCTGCTCCTCGGGGCTCAGCCAAAGGGTCCAGGCTCCTCCGTTCCAGTGATCCACGTCCACGCGCGCCAGAGCCAGTTCCTGAAGCTGGGCGGGACTGAGGGTGTCCACGCTGAAGGGAGTACGGTTGCCGAAAGGAACCGTGGCCATGGCGATGGCCTGAAAGGCAAGAATCGCCAGCAGGCTGGTAGCATGTCGCATCTGTCGCTCCGAAGGATTGGAATGGGTGCCGCCAGATTAACAAAGCTGGGCGGAAGAAGCAGGCAACAAGCATCCCGCCAGAAGAAACGCCGGTCCCCGAAGGAACCGGCGCAAGGATGGCGTATGGACAGGCGCTCAGACCAGGCGCTTGTTCGACAGCGAGATCCCGTGGGACTTGAGCTTCTGGTAGAACGTGGGCCGGCTGATCTTGAGCACGCTGCAGGCCTTGTTCACCGAATCGCATTGCTTGAGAATCTTCAGCAGGTAATCCCGTTCGGCCGAGAGTACATGCTCCTTGAGGCTGGTCTGGTCCACCAGTTCGCGGTTCTCGAAGGGCACCACGTTCTTCTCATCGCGCGCCGGAGCGTGGCTGGCGGTGGTGTCGTCTTCCTCGTCCAGTTCAAGATCAAGCACGGGGGCGGCAGTCTGGGTCTGGGCCACCTGTCGCCGGCTTGGCTTCTGGAAGTAGCGCTGCACATCCTCGGCGGTGATCTGGCGGCCCTTGCTGGTCAGGTAGGCCGCACGGATGATGTTCTTCAGTTCGCGGATGTTGCCGGCGAAGTTGTAGCTCTCGAGCGTCTGAAGGGCGTCCGTGGTGAGCACCTTGTAGTACTTGTCGTATTCCTCGTTCAGGGCGAAGAGAAAGTGATTCACCAGCACGGCAATGTCCTCGCGCCGCTCGCGCAGGGGCGGCAGGTCGATGCGGATGGTGTTCAGGCGGTAGTACAGATCTTCGCGGAAATTGCCCGCGCGCACTTCATCGGCCAGATCCTTGTTGGTGGCAGCGAAAATGCGCACGTCCACTTTGATCAGATCCGGAGAGCCCAGACGGTAGAACTCGCCGTACTCCAGCACCCGCAGCAGCTTGCTCTGCAGGTTCAGCGGCATTTCCCCGATCTCGTCCAGGAACAGCACACCGCCGTCGGCCTGCTCGAAGATGCCCTTGCGGTCGCTGGTGGCGCCCGTGAACGCTCCCTTGACATGGCCGAAGAGCTCGGACTCGATCAGGTTCTCGGGAATCGCCGCACAATTGCGCTTGAAGAACATGCCCTTGTGGCGCGGGCTGGCGTCGAAGAGGGCCCGGGTCACCAGTTCCTTGCCGGTACCCGTTTCGCCCAGGATCAGGATCGGGTCGTTGCAGGGACCGAAGGTGCGGATGGCCTGGGTCACGATGGAAATCGCCTCGCTGTACCCCACGATCTCGAAGTCGCGCGCGCTCTCGCGTTCGAGCTCGGCGATGAGTTTCTCTTCTTCGTAGAAGTCGTTGATGTGGGCGCTGATCTGCTCGAGGGTGTCCAGGAAGCGGGCGCTGTCGGCGTCCATGCCCGCGTCGCGTCCGGTGATGATGGCTTCTTCGGCGTAGGACTTGGCTTCGGCCAGCTTGCCGGTCTTGAAATAGGCCCAGGCGAAGTCGTTGAGACACTTGGCGGTTTCCACCTGGTAACCGGCCTGCTTGGCGATGCGGATGGACTTCTTGAGGGATTTCAGCGCCATGTCGTACTTGCCGGCACGCAGGTGCTGGTTGCCCAGCTGCCAGTGACTGCGACAGATATCGTAGCTGCAGCCGGAGGCTTCGGCGGTGGCGACGGCCAGCTCGGAGAACTCGCGGCTGCGGTTCAAGTCGCCCTGGCGGTTGGCCAGAATGCCGGTGTAATACAACGTATAGGTCAGCAGGTGGGCGTCTTCCAGCTCGTCGGCCAGCACGCGTGCCTGGTCGAGGCAGAGCTGGGCATCGCCGTACTGCTTGAGCTGGGTGTGAGTCAGGCCCAGGTTCAACAGCAGCATGCAGCGATCGTAGGGCAGCAGACGGTTCTCGTAGAGTGTGCGGAACTTGTCGTAGATGCCAAGCCCCTTCTCGCGATTTCCGCAGGCCACTTCGACCACGGCCAGATTGAAGACACAGGCCATGCGCATCGGGCGTTCTTCGGCGCGCCCGGCCCATTTGTTGGTTTGCAGCAGGTAGCGCCGCGCGGCGGGATAGTTGCCCAGCACGAAGTGGCACTGCGCCGCATAAAAGCGGGCATATTCGCGCATGCGGCGGTCGGCGTCCCGCTGGATTTCATTTTCCAGGACCTCAAGGGCCAGCTTGAACTTCCGCTCACCAAAGAGGCGGAAGCCGGCGGAGCCTTCGAAGAAATCCCGATATGATTCGAGGCATTTCATGGGTGTTGGACCCTCTGTCTGCCCGTTCGCTGGCGAACGAGTGGCAACCTAACGGACGATCCAGTTCTGGGGCCGTGCGGGATTCATCAGCAGGAAACTGCCGGGTTCCCCGATGAAGATGATGCCTTCATCCTCTTCCGACGGCCCGATATCAATGATGATGATCGGGTCATCCAGTTTGATCACGTCGTCGTGGTGCGCTCCCGTCCAGGGATCGACCACCATGGGTTTGGCGTGGTCGCCGGGAACCAGATCCCCGGAACCGTCGCCCCAACTGGAACCGGCCAGCGCGGAAAGGGCCAGATTGCAGAGGAACAGGGCGGAAAAGGCCAGAACTCGCATGTCAGGATACCTCAGGTGGATAAGTGTGCGGTCAATAATACACAGAGGAAACGCATCTGTCTAACAATTTTTACACCTCCCGATAAATTGAGCCGAAAGTGGCCATGCGAACCACGTTATGGTTCAATTCCCCAGACACTTCCCCGCGCAGTGGCCCTGACAGACAGTTTGCCAAGAATGCCGACACTGGGAAGTCCGAGAAAATCCACACAGCGGACGGGCGATTCCGGGTGAAAAGTCGGGGAGTGTCTTGAAAACCCGACAAGAACAGGGATCCGATCGGGATTCCCGGTCCCCAGGAAACGGAGAGCTGTCGCGACTCAGGGTCATACGGAATATTGACTGGGCCGAGGGAAGCGGGCAATCGGGAGTCCAGGACAGGCAAACCTGTGCTGCGGGCAGGGAAACGGGGCTTCCGGGCTGAATGACAGAGTGTCAGTCGGGGGCAATCCGGTGGGTTGACCGCTCGCCTCAATCAGGGATTTTGCCATTCGGATCGCGCCGCTGGTCATCGAGCAACAGGCATCCCCCGGTTGGCACGCGACCTTTCCCGGCGTTTGACGCGTTGTCAGGCCGAGAATCGTGGGACGCGCTGGCTGATGCCGGTGAGGATCTCCCAGGGAATCGTATCCGCCCAGGACGCCAGTTCCTCGATGCGGATTTCCTGCTGGCCCTGGCGCCCCACCAGCACCACCTCGTCGCCATTGTAGGCTGTGCCGTCGGGCCCCAGGTCCACCATCAGCTGGTCCATGCAGATACTGCCCGCCACCGGATAGCGGCGCCCCCGGATCAGGACCTGGGCCTTGCCGCTCATGGCACGGCGATAGCCGTCTCCATACCCGACGGGCACGGTCACCACGCGCGTATCACGCCCGGGCCGGTAGCGGTGTCCGTAGGAAATGCCCTGGCCGGCGGCAACACCCTTGTAGTACACCACTCGGGAGGTCCAGCCCAGTACGGGTTCCAGTTCCGGAAGCTCGAGCTCCATCCCCTGCTCGGGCCAGACCCCGTAGAGCAGCAGTCCGGGGCGAGCCAGTTCCAGACGCCCGGCACTCTGGCGGGCCAGCCGGAGGCAGCCCAGCGAGTTGCCCAGGTGCCAGCGGCAGCCAGCGGGCAGCAGACCCCGGCAGCGGGATTCCAGCTCAAGGAAAACGGCAAGGGGCTGTTCGAGCAGTCGACGATCGGCCGAGTCGGCATTGGCCAGATGGCTGTACACGCCGCGGATCTCCAGCCGATCCAGACCGGCGGCCTTTTCGATGAAGGCCGGCGCGTTGGCCGCATGCACGCCGATGCGCTCCATGTCCACATCCACTTTCAGGTGCACGGGGGCCCTGCGCCCGGCCAGTTCCGGATCCTGGCTGAGGACGGCCTGGATCTGCTCCGCCTTGTGCAGGGACGACACGGTGAACTCCAGGTCGTGATCCAGATACTCGCGGATCTGGTAATCCACCAACCCACCCATCACCAGAATCGGCAGCCGCAGGCCCGCCCGGCGCAGCAGAATGCCCTCCTCGAGGAAACCGACGGCCAGCCCGCCAGCCCCGGCGGCTTCCAGAGCCTGGCTCACAGGCAGTATGCCATGGCCATAGGCGTTGGCCTTCACCACGGGATACAATCCAGCGGGTCCCAGACCGCTGGCGCGGGCCAGCCGGGCGAAGTTGCGGGTGAGGGCCTGCAGGTCCACCTGCACGCGCGTGGGTCTGAGCGGCAGCGAGCCATCGCTCTCGAAGGAGTAACCGTCCAGCATCAGAAGGGCCTTCCCAGATGGAACTTCCAGTACCAGCGCCCGGCATCCCCGCGGTCCAACCACTCCAGCTTGTTGCCGGCATAGCCACCGGCAAGACTGAACAGGGTCGAACCGCTGCCGCGCAGACCCAGTTGCAATTCAAGCCCGCTGGTCCACAGCGAAAGCGGATCCTTGAGTCCCGCGCCCAGGCGTTCACGGTGGGCAAGCTGACCCAGATCGGCGAAGGTCGCCAGGTTGAGGCGGCCATTGCGCAGGCCGACCAGATTGAAGACGTCAGGCGCTCCAAGTGTCTGGCGCAGTTCGATGGTGGAGTACAGCACACGATCGGCAGCCAGATCGCGGTTCAGGCCACGCAGGCGCCAGAGTGGTCCCAGTGGGGCTTCGGCCAGAGGACTGCCCAGCTGGCTCAGCTCGGCGAGAGGTTCCAGCAGCGGATCGGCGCCCAGTCCCAGGCTGCGCCAGGTGTCCTTGCGGCCCGAGAGCACCTGTGCCCCTGCCAGTGCCACCAGCTTGAGTGAGGGCAGGAAAGTGGGCTGGATCCTGTACACCTGCAGAGTCAGCAGATTCACGTTTTCGTCGCCATTCAACCAAGGACGCAGCAGGGCGCCCTCGATGCTCAGGCCATGAGCCCAGTCGGGCCAGAGCCGCGAGAGCCGGTCCGCGGGTGCCGAGGACCACTGCAGACTGCCCGCCACCCGGCTGCTGCGCCCGCCTTGTGGTAGGGGCCGTTCGCCTCCTGTGAAGACCAGATCCGAGGCTTCGGTGTCCTCCACGCGCAGACCCAGACCCGCGGCCAGACTGCCACGCAGTCCGAGAGGATACTGCCACTTGTGCCGCGCCCAGACTTCCAGCGAGCTGCTGCTCAGCTCCTCCAGCTGACCATCGTACACGGTGAACGCCGGATCCCAGTGCCAGGAGCCGTTCAGGCCCAGCACCCACGAGGTCTGGAGGTTGCTCAGACTGAAGCCGTAGCCGCCGTCCAGGCTGTGTCCGTCGGTTGCCGCGCCGTAGAGACTGAGGGTATTGTGTGCCAGCGGATCCATCAGCACCAGCAGACCGGCCACCCCGCCCGGCAAGGGCAGCACCAGCCCGAAGAAGGGCTGCAGCTCGCTGGCCCGGTAGCGACGGTCGCCAAGCACTTCGGTCGTGGGTGCCGGGTCATCTGGCACACGGATTTCGGGAAGCTGTTCGCGCCAGGCCGTGTAGCGGGGCTGGATCACGGCTGCGGCAGCCCGGGCCTCACGCGCGGCCTGCACCAGCAGCGGTCGACTGACGCCCGCCGAATCCAGAGCCAGGCCGATCACGACGCGCTCTCGGCCCGCCGCGCGGCTGGCACTCCAGAGCCCTTCACCACTGAGGCTCAATGGGCGGCTACGGCCCGCCAGATCCAGTTCCTGCAGGTTGGCCCGATAGTCCTGGAACACGGTGCAGACCAGGCTGCTGTCCCCCAGCCAGACGGGCTGGCGCTGGTCCAGAGAATCCGCAGCCAGGCGCCGGGCTCTGCCGGTGGCGCGCTCGACCAGGAAGATGTCCTTGCGTTGATGATCGTCGTCCACGGCCACCGCCAGCAGACCTCCGTCGGGAGAAAAGACGGGCGACATCATCTGCCAGCCGGGCCCCGGATCCCAGAGCGCGCTCCAGGCCGCATCTCCTTCGTTGATGGCGGCCTCCGGCGACTCACACAGCTCCAGACGATGGCGACCTTCCAGAGTGCGGATGCAGACCAGAGCTCCATCGGGCGCCAAAGCCGGATCCTGGGCTCTCCGCCAGCGAGTCAGCCGCGTACGCTCGCCGCTGGCCAGCTCCAGTCTCCAGAGGTCCGTCAGGCGTGAGCCATGACGATCGATGCCCCAGCGGTCGTACACCACCTGAGCGCCATCGGCCGAGATGCTGGCCGTGCCCTTGAGCGGACCGGAGTCCAGTTGTTGGCTCCGGGCCAGGCTGTCGCAGGCGATGCGGTACAGGCCATTCTCAAGCTGGGTGGTGCGAGTCCGGCCCACAGCCAACCAGGCGCTCGAGTCGGGCAGCTGGCCCAGCCAGGCGATGCGGGCCATGGGCAGAGTCACACGCCGGCCGATCTCGTCCAGTGGCTCGCCGGCCACCAGTTCTGCGTTGTAGACCCCGTTCATCAGTCGGGTCCACTCCTCCTCGAAGTTCTCGAGGCTCTGGCCTGTACAGGCCTTGAAGGCACGCTTGAAATCGTAGGTCTTCAGCGGGGAAGCGCGCCAGTTGCAGATCCTGACCAGGGTGCTGTCGCCGTCGCGCCAGGCCAGGTAGAGCACGCGGGCATAGCCGGCGTCGTGGGCATCGCTGGCCGGCAGACGGCGATCGAGACTCTCGGCACGCAGGTCCCGGTCGGAACGCAGCGTGTTCCAGTTTTCGGTGTAGTACTCGGCCAGACCCTCGAGCCACCAGGCGGGAACTCCGGCCAGTGCCAGCCCGCTGAGTCCGCGCCAGTCGTGCATGGCCTCCATGGCCACCACGTGCTGGAACTCATGCGCGATGACCTGGCGCAGCCACTCGCGTCGCTGGGAGAAGTGGCGCACATAGTCGTTCTGGTTGACCCAGATCGACATCCGGCCGGGCACGGCGAACCCATTGACGATCTGGTCCACATCGGTGATCGCCAGCTCCGTGCGCCGCCGGGGCTCCACGCCCAGCTGGCGGGTCACCGGCTCCCAGACCTGCTCGGCCACATCCGCACAGGCCCGGGCCGTCTCTTCCAGTCCCACGGGGTAATGCACGCGGAAGTGCTCGGTGCTGAGGGTGCGCCAGCGCAGCTCGCCATGGTTCTCGCCGGTCATCAGCTGGAACATGGCCGAGGCGCGCGGCACACTCCCACAGGCAAGCAGGCAGAGCAGAAAACAGAGAAAGCGGATCGGCATGCGGGGTCCTATCGTATCACGGAAATCCGGCGCTGCTCGTGTTTGTCGGCACTTTCAAGATCCAGCAGGTAACTGCCGGAAGCCAGTCCCGAGAGCTCCAGGCGCAAGGGGTGCACGCCGCGCCCCGGAGCAGCCGAGCCGGTCAGTACGCGGCTTCCGTCAAGAGAGTGCAGGGCCCAGCGCACGGGTCCCGCCTGCTCCATCTGCAACAGCAGGGTCAGTGCATCGCTGGCCGGATTGGGCCAGGGCTCCTCCGCCAGCAGCCCGGGCACACTGCTGCGCAAACCAGTCTCGCCGGAGAGCAGGCTGGCCTGGAGCACACGGTCCGCGTCCAGCAACTGCAGGCGGTAGCGCACCACGTCGCCGGGCAGCAGGCCCGTGTCCACACGCTGATGCAGACCCACCTCAGCGGTCAGACTGTCCAGCAGGATCTCGTCGCTGCCGCTGACTCGCCAGAGCCGCTGGATGCCACCGTCCAGTCCGGAGTTCAATCGCCAGCTGAGCCGGATCTCGTCCAGGGTCGGTGTCACGATGAAGGCCGAGAATCCACCCAGAGCCTGATCCATCAGCTCGGGCAGCCAGAGCAGGCCGCGCCCTGCCTGAGGTGTGTAGTCCACGCCTGTTTCCGCCAGCAGGGCCATCGCTTCCGCGGGCCCCAGTTCGGGACGGGCTTCCAGCAGCAGGGCCAGTCCACCGGCCATGGCAGGAGCCGCCATGCTGGTACCCTGCAACAACCAGTAGTCGCCACTGGGGTGGACCCGGTCCAGACTGGCCGACGCCGCGTCACTCAAGGGCGCGAAGATGCCCTGCCCGGGCATCAGCAGATGGGGCAGTTCCCTGCCGTCCACACGCGGGCCCCAGCCGCTGAACAGGCTGGGCAGCCCCACGCGCGAACTGCCCGAGTACTGGCGGCTGCCCGCCTGGCTCAACCAGTCCCAGCGACTCACGTAGGAACCCACGCTGATCGCGCTGTCGGCCGTGGCGGGCATGCCGATGGTGTGCTCGCTGACCGGACTGGCGAAGGCCAGCGCACGCCCCCAGGCCTGCACGGTGCGCGAGCCTGCCTGGCTGTGCGAGATGCGCAGACGCCACTCGCCCGGAGAACTGGAGGTGACCAGCTCCAGCATGCATTCCCAGTCCTGGGTACGGTGTGCGGGTTGGGGAAAGGTGATGGTGGTGCCATTGTAGACGCGCGAGGCCCCGGGACCGAACGAGGTGCCGTCAGGCGCGATCAGACTCAGGCTGGGGCCATCCGTGGAACTCACGTAGGCCGCCAGCTGGGCCGTGGCCTGTCCTTCGGGTGTGAAGGCCAGCTCGATGCTCTGGCCATAACCCGCCTCGCTGTGAATCCCGGTCACCGCATTGTTGCCCGCCGCCACGCAGAGCAGGCGTCCCGGGCCGGTGAGGTCGCTCAGTTCCTGCTCGAACCAGGAACTGCCGTCGTGGGGGCCGATGTGTGATTCGAGACTGAGATTGACCACGGCGGGCAGGTCCCGCGACTGGGCCTGCTGAAAGACCCACTGCACGCCTGACAGCACGTCGGATTCCAGAAAGGTGGTCCGCACGATCAGGAGATTGGCCTGTGGAGCGAAGCCGCCGAACTGCCCCTGCGAGGCCAGTCCACTGCCCGCGGCAATGCCGGCCACGTGGGTCCCGTGTCCGTTGTCGTCGCGGTTGGGCACGCTGCCGGCGTCCAGCTCGGCCTGACTCCAGACACGCCCTTCCACCTGGTCCCAATAGGCCAGAATGCGTGTATGCCCCTGGGCATCGCGGAAGTCCGGATGACTGGGGTCGATGCCCGTATCCACCATGCCCACCACGACACCGGCACCACTCAGCCCCAGACTGCCACTGGTTCCCGGCAGCACGAACTCCGCCCCTGTGGCGATGCGGGCTTCATCCAGAGCGGGCTGGCAACGTTCGACCGAACCGGGTTCCAGTCCGGGGTTGGCCTTCAGCAGAGCACGCAGCTCGGCCTCGTCCAGTGCCCAGACCGCGCCACGGGTGCCCCGGAATGTGCGCTGACTGCTGCCCGGCAACGCGGCAAGAGCAACGCCGGCTCCGGGATCGGGCAACCAGTAGAGATGGTGCAGTTGCGGGGAGGTCTGGCTCTGGCGCAGCCACTGCAGGCCGGCTCGACCGGTCAGGGACTCGGGTCCGGTGGGCGTGATGCGGTCCGGAGAAGCCATCAGTACCGCCGGAATCAGCAGGGCCGCAGCCCAGGCCACGCTCAGTCGCGCGCGGCCTCGAGGGTGTCGCAGATGGTTCGGCAAAGGGTCTCTTCATCCTGTTTGTGATCCAGGCTGCGGGTCCGTCCTTCCCGCCCCAGGGCCTTGAACCAGGTCAACTGCTTGCGCGCATAGCGCCGTGTGTTGCGGTAGACGCGCTCTTCAAGTGTGTCGCGGCCGATGCGTCCCTCAAGGAAGTCGCGAATGTCCTGAACGCCCACGGAACTGAGTGCCTGGCTTGTCTCAGGCACTCCGGCCTTCAGCAGGGCCTCGACTTCCTCGATCATGCCTCCGGCCAGCATGGCTTTCAGGCGCCTGTGCAGTCGCCCGGTCAGGGCTTCCAGCGGCGTGTCCAGCACGAAGAGCAGGGGCCTGACCGTCGCGGGGCGCCGCAGGCTCTGCAGGGCCTGGCTGGCCGGCAGGCCGGTTGCCAGACAGATTTCCAGATGGCGACGCAGCTTGCTGACATCGTTCACGCTGATCCACGACGCCTCGGGGTCCAGGGCCAGCAGGCGTGCGCGCAGGGCGTCGGGGCCTTCGCTCTCGAGCCACTCAAGGACCTGAGCCCGCAGCTCGGGCGCGGGACTCACGCGTTCCTCCACCGGATCGATGAAGGCCCGGATGTAGAACACGCTGCCGCCACTCATCAGAAAGGCCGGGGAACGTGGGGGGCCGCCCTCGATCAATTCACAGCAACTGCGGCAGAAGTCCCCCGCACTCACGGTGTCCAGTGGGTCGTGGCTGCCCACCAGGTGATGGGGCACCCTGCGCAGCATATCGGCGTCGGGGGCTGCGGTGGCCACCTCGAGCCCGCGAAAGAGCTGGCGGCTGTCGGCATTGAGGATCTCCAGTCCAAGGCGTTCGGCTACCCGCAGTGCCAGGCTGGACTTGCCGCTGCCCGTGGGCCCGGTCAGGATGGGCAGCAGCGGCAGGGGCGCCTGGCTCATGCCCTCAGCTCCGGCCGAAACGGCGGTTGAGTTCCTGAAGCCCCAGGTTGATCACCACCGGGCGGCCATGGGGGCAGGTGAACGGTTGCTGGCAACTGAAGAGTGAGTCCAGCAGGCTGCGGATTTCGGTGTCGGAAAGGGGCTGGCCCGCCTTGATCGCCGCCTTGCAGGCGACCGAGGCCGCCATGGCCTGCAGCGGGTCGGGCATGGAACTGGAATAGATCCGGTACTGGTCCAGAATGTCTGCCACCAGACCCTCGGGATGGGTGCGGCCCAGATCGGCGGGGATGCCGGTCACGCGCACCTGGCCCTCCTCCATTTCCATCTCGAAGCCCATGTCGAAGAGCATGGGCAGCACTTCCTCGAAGAGCAGCTGATCGGTGTTGTCCAGCTCCAGATCCAGCGGAAAGAGCAGGCGCTGGCTGGTGCCGTTGTGGCGGTGCATGGCGGTGTGCACACGCTCGTACAGCACACGCTCGTGGGCCGCGTGCTGGTCGATGATCACGACTCCGCTGTCCACTTCCACGAAGAGATAGGTGTTGTGCAGTTGCAGGAATGGGCTGCGTCCCAGCCGGTCGCCTTCCATGCGCGAGCCACCTGCGTCGCCGGGAGGGCTTGCATGGAAACGCGCGACGGCCTGAGCACTGCTGCCCAGATACTCCTGAACACCCTGCTCGACGGCCCGGCTGTCGGCGGGGGCGCGGAACAGGTCTTCCTGGTTGCTGAAGGAGCGTGCCGCAGCGCCCACTCCGAACTCACCGCGGACCAGCCGCCCACCCGTGCGCTCACGCCCGGGAAAGCGCTCCGTCGGTCGGTCCGGCGAGCCGGGAGACCCCTCCTCAGTGGACGACACGGGGCGCGCCACAGTGATCTCGGGGCTCACGCCTTCTCCGCCCGGATTGAGGTCGAAGTTGCGCACGTTGCGCCCCGACAGCGCCTTGAGCACGGCCAGATTCACGCTGCGGTGGAAATAGTGCTCGTCCTCGAAACGCACTTCCTTCTTGGTGGGGTGCACGTTCACGTCCAGGCGCTGGGGGTCGACCTGCAGGAAGAGCAGGAAAAAGGGCACCTGGTCGCGCTCGAGGGTGTGGCCGTAGGCCGAGAAGACCGCATGGTTGAGCACGCGGCTGGTGATGGCACGACCGTTGACGTACAGGTACTGGTCGCCATGGCTGCGACGGAAGGTGTTCACCTTGCCCACATGACCCGTGATGCGGATGCCCGAATCGCGGTAGTCCACGGGCATCAGCCGCTGGGGCATGTCGTCGCCAAAGATCTGTGTCACCCGCGTGGCGTCGTCGCCGGCGGGCCAGTCCTCCAGTTCCTCCCCGTCGGAGATCAGGCGGAACGCCACGTCGGGCCGGGCCAGGGCCAGACGGCGCAGCAGCACCAGACAATGGCGCAGTTCGTTGCGGTTGCTGGTGAGAAACTTGCGCCGCACGGGCGTGGAATAGAACAGGTTGCGCACCGTGATCCGGGTGCCCTCGGCACAGGCCACCGGACTGATGTCCTTGATTTCCCCATTGGCCAGGCGGATCCGCAGGCCTTCGGGGTCCTGGGCTCGCCGGGTCTGCAGTTCCAGCCGCGACACACTGGCGATGGACGGCAGCGCTTCGCCGCGAAACCCCATGGTGGCCATGGTTTCCAGATCGTCAAAACTGCGCAGCTTGCTGGTCGCGTGACGCTCGAGGCAGAGCTGGGCATCCTCGGGGCTCATCCCGGATCCATTGTCCATGACCTGGATGAAGTTCTTGCCACCGGCTTCCAGAACCAGTTCCAGGCGTGTGGCTCCCGCATCCAGGGAGTTCTCGACCAGCTCCTTGAGCACGGAGGCCGGTCGTTCGATGACTTCCCCGGCGGCGATCTTGTTGATGATCGAATCAGGCAGGCGATTGATCAGGCCAGCTCCGGGAAGAGGGGCCGGATTCAGCGGTTCATTCATGGAGTTGCAAATCCTCGCTGCCAATTTGAACGGAGTCCAACCAGATGCTGCTGACAACCTCGGGAAAGAGATACCAGATCAGCAGCAGGCTCGCCACCGCGACCAGCAGCCAGCGTCGTGCGCTGCGCGCTCGGTCTTCCAGGCCTGAGCTGCGCCGGAATTTCAGCCGCTCGCGCAGTTCCTTCGGTGGCTCCTTGAGAAAGAATGGGGTGTAGCCGAAGGATCTTCGGGCTCTGGATGAACCGAACTTCATGCTGCCCTCCCTGCGTCAAGGTCGTCGCACATGGGCCCGACGACCTTCTAGAAGAACACCCCGGTGACCAGGTTGTAGAACCACGACAGATAACTGCCCAGAGCGCCACCAAAGAAAATGATCACCCCGAAGACCAGGAAAATGCCCCAGCGTTCCAGACTGCGGTAGCGCCACTCGGCCTCGCCCGAGAGAAACAGCACGAAGATGCGCGAGCCGTCGAGGGGAGGCAGTGGCAGCATGTTGAAGGCCGCCAGCACCACATTGATCATCACGAAGTAGCGCAGAATCTCGACGGTTTCCCGCCCCAGCATGTCCATGCCCGCCAGTCCGTGCCAGACCAGACTGGCCAGCGCCACCAGCAGGATGTTGGACAGGGGCCCCGCCGCCGCGATCAGCGCCATGTCGCGCTTGGGGTGGCGCAGGCGGCGCACATCCACGGGAACGGGCCGGGCTCCGCCAAATACCGGGGCCCCGGACAGAATGCACATGGCCGGTACCACCAAGGAGAAAACCGGGTCGATGTGAGGCAATGGATTAAGTGTCAGGCGCCCCTGAAGGTAAGCGGTGTCATCCCCCAGACGCAGGGCTGCCACGCCGTGGGCCACCTCGTGGACCACGATCGAGAACAGCAGCACGGGCAGGGCGATCACCAGCTGGCTGATCAGTTCCGGATTCATCCTGGCTCCCTGATGGCTCGTGTGCGGTCGCCCGCCTTCCCGTTCCGGGCGGAAGTCCCGACAGAAGGTGGACGGCCTTGAAGAACCAGCCGCATTTCGCCGGTCAGAGAACCGGGGAAACACGGCTGGGAGAATTCACTGTGAACACCGTTTCCGGCCTGGAGTCTCCGCCGCTTCAGAACCGCAGTGGCAACTGACCGGCCGTGCGTGCCGTCTCCAGCCACTGCAGAACCATCCAGGACAGGGGAAACCAGACCACTTCCAGGTAGTTGCGCGAGAAGCGCGCCGCCCGGATCTCGTAGTTCTCCGGCTCACTGAAACCGCTGAAACGCGGAATGAAACGCGGCACCCGCTGGCAGTACTCCAGATATTCCTGCCCCAGAATCTGCCTCAGGCCCCGCTCTTCGGATATCACCACGAAGGGATAGTAGAGCAGGTAGGCCAGCAGCAGGGCCGCAAGAAATCCGGCGTGGTTGGCGCTCAGCGCCAGACCGGCCGCACCGGCGAAACTGAAGAGATACAGCGGGTTGCGCACGATGCTGTAGGGTCCGTCGCTGACCACCTTGCGGGACTTGAAACCCGCCAGATACTGCAGCGACCAGAGCCGTCCGAAGGCGGCCACCAGCAGCAGCACGAAACCGACCCAACGCACGGTCTGAGCCGTTGCGGGGCTGAACAGGGGCTGGTCCGTGAAGATCAGCAGCGCCACAAGCGCCAGACCGAAGAATCGGCTGACCAGGATCCGGTGGCGGGGAAAGCGGGCGACCAGACTCATTCAGCCTATCCGATTCACTTGGATTCCACCGTCACGCTGGCGTTCTCCACCAGCAGATCGTAGAAGTAACCCGCGCCGACGTCCACGGCGGTATTCAGGGTTCCCTTGACCACAACCTGATCGCCCACATGGACTTCGGTCTGGGTGGTGATGCTCAGGTCGTCGGCACCCTCGGCACCGCTGCCGTCCATGATGTGCAGCCAGTTCTTGCCCATGATGCCACCGCTGTACTTGGTGACCACGCCGCGCACTTCCACGGTCTTGCCCTTGTAGCTGTCCTTCTTGGCGTACAGGTCGGCGATGGTCACGCCCGCCTTGGCGATGCTGCCGGCCTTGGGCTTGGCCGACTGGGCCGCCGGCGTGTTCTTGGGGCTGCCGCTCATGGCACCCATGCCCCCCATGGCGCCCTTGTTCTCGCCGAAACCGGGGATGCCGGCGTGGGGATCGGCGGACTTGACCGCTCCGCCTCCACCCGAGATGCTGGAGACGAACCAGATCTTCTCGAAGGTGCGATTGAGGCTGCGGGCCGTGAAATCGGTCATCAGGCTGCCCTGATCGGTGGTGATGGTCTGGCCCTTGCTGACCTTGCTCTCGGGTCCGGCAAGCCAAAGCGGGCCATCGGCGGCGTCAAGCTTCACGTAGGTATAGCCGCCGGAATTCATGGTTTCCAGGACTTTTCCACTGTGTTCGGCCAGGGCGCTGCCGGCCAGCAGCAGGGTGGCGATCAGGCCAAGTGTGATGCGCATGGGAAATCCTCTTCGATGATGGGTAATGCCACGGTCGCCGGAACGGGCGTGGCCCGGATGTCGTGAATGGACGGGGCCGCACGAAACGGCACGCAACCTAGCAATTCGCTCCCGATTGGGCTTGTCCGGCAGGGCCTGGTCCGCTTGCCGGGGCCCCCGGGAGCTGGCCCTGAAACTCGAATGACGCCCCTGCGGGTTCCCGGACGCACCGGCGTCACTGGCGGGCGCGGAGCCTCGGGTCAGAGATCCAGAGCGGACAGCACGCGCGAGACCGCTTCGGCGTCGCGTGTGACGAAGAAATGCACGCCTGGCGCTCCCCCGTCCAGCAGCTCGCGGGCCTGCCGGATCGCGAAGCGCACCCCGATCTCGCGAATCTGTTCGCGGCCGGTCGCGGCCGCCACATCGTCCACCAGCTCGTCGGGCATGTCGCAGTGGAAGGTGCGCGGCAGACTGGTCAGCTGGCTGCGGGTGGTCAACACCTTCAAGCCGGGGATCAGTGGCACGGTAATGCCCTGCTCGCGGCACTGCCTGACCCATTCGAACCAGGATGAATTGCGGTAGAACATCTGCGAGACCACATAACTGGCACCCGCGTCGACCTTGTCCTTGAGATGGCGCAGATCCCAGTTGCGGCTGGGGCTTTCGAAGTGCTTCTCGGGATAGCCCGCCACTCCCACGCAGAAACCGGTGGGAGCCACATTGCTCATCTCGTGCAGGTACACACCGCGGTTCATGTCCGTGACCTGGCGCACCACGTCAATGGCATAACCATTGGGCGTGCCGCGCCGGTCGCTGGGGCCCTGCACGGGGTCGCCGCGCACGGCCAGCAGGTTGCGGATGTCCAGATAGGAGAGCTCGATCAGCGCGTCCTCGGTCTCTTCGCGCGAGAACCCGTAACAGAGGATGTGGGGCACCGTCTCCACGTTGTAGCGATACTTGATCGCGGCGCAGAGCCCCAGTGTCCCCGGGCGCTTGCGGTAGACGTGGCGCCGGTAACTGCCGTCTGGAAGCTGCTTGAAGATCGAGTCGGCCGCATGGTTGGTCACGTCCACGAAGGCGGGGTCGTGGGGCATCAGCGGGTCCAGCATGCGCTGGATGTCACTGATGCTGCCCCCGCGCGAGGGCGGAATGATCTCGAAGGAAAAGAAGGGCTTGCGCGTGCTGTCCAGGAATTCGGCGATGGTCTGACCGATCATCTGCTGCGGGTCTCCTCGTGTTGGGCCGGGCCTCGCGTGGGCGAGCGTGCCAACATAAGGATCCGGCAGGGAAGGCAATGTCATGGCACTGCCTGAAGACGCTGAATC
This sequence comes from Candidatus Delongbacteria bacterium, assembly GCA_020634015.1. Lineage (NCBI taxonomy): Bacteria > Candidatus Delongiibacteriota > Candidatus Delongbacteria bacterium. Next base: position 182,888 of record JACKCN010000004.1, read on the forward strand.
GAACACTGGGCAACCTGCCGCAGGCATCGCTCCTGCCAGATGGAATTGACGCGCCTGGTTCAGCAACTGGTTGAGGCGAGGGCAGGACTTCGTCATGCAAGGAAAGTTGGACCATGCCCCGGCTCGCAGCCCGCAGGATGGGCAAAGGCCGCAGGCGGTGCCCATCAATCCTCCTGGACATCATCAATAGGGTGACGGTCCTTTCGACCGTCGCCCTGTTCAAGAGCATGACGGTCCCAACGACCGACACCTCGACCGCCATGTCGTCCGACGAAACCGCGGACGATGGTGGACGAGATGGCGGACGAGATGGTGGACGAGATGGCGGACGAGATGGCGGACGAGATGGCGGACGAGGTGGCGGACGAGATGGCGGACGAGATGGCGGACGAGATGGTGGACGAGATGGCGGACGAGATGGCGGACGAGGTGGTGGACGAGATGGCGGACGAGATGGCGGACGAGATGGTGGACGAGATGGCGGACGAGATGGCGGACGAGATGGTGGACGAGATGGCGGACGAGATGGCGGACGAGATGGTGGACGAGATGGCGGACGAGACGGTCGACACCCCCTTGCACGAGGCGACGGCCCCTTCGACCGTCGCCCTGTGGACCAGCTTGACGGTTCCATCAACCGTCGCCCTGATCCTCCCTGTGCAGGGATCCCAATGTGTCGGGCATCCGCGTCCGCCCGTGGATTCCCCACGGGCTATGGATGTATGATGCCCCATCCGGGGCTTGGCAAACAGCGATTGTGTGCCGGGGCGAAGCCAAAGTCCCCTTCCCTCGCGCAGCGGGGGAAGGCACGCCGAAGGCGTGATGGGATGGGGGCCTTTCGTGCCAGGATGAACGCGAAGTGTCGTGCCGCGCGAAAGTGCCCCCATCCCCCGCAGCGCAAGCGCTGCGCCTTCCCCCGCTGCGCGAGGGAAGGGAAGCCTGGCTTCGCCCCCGCAGCGCGAACATGGCTAAACATGAACACGAGTACGCGAGAGGCCGACCTTTCCCCTCAGATTCAATCCCCAACAATGGCGGTGACGCCGGTGGCGGAACCATCGAGACGGAACGGTCGGGCAGGGAGCGTGGGCCGCCGCGCTTGCTCGCCGGACCGCATCGCGGGCCAAGTTTGCGCGGCGCGAGGCCTGCGAAGAGGGTCTTTCTTTGGCTCCACCTTGCTTTGGACCCGTCCAAAGAAAGGTGGAAAACGATGCCTCACGGGAGGTCAACCCGGGCCGAGGAAGGCATCACGGAACCGAGTCTGTGACATGATGGCGGTGGAAGGGGAAGGAAGATTGAGGGTTCGGGGACTCCAGTGCGAGCGGCGACTCATGTCCCATATTCCGGGCGACCCGGATTTCGCCGGAAAGTCAGCTGACGCGATCACGCGTGTGGGGCTTCATCGGGCCCGGCTGGAGGCTACGACCTCTTGCCCTTATGTCCAATTTCTTCCGTGCTCCGGAACTCGATCACCCCAGGAAATCCATCAGGCTCTGGCTCATCACGCTGGCGGTGGTACGCAGGGCAGCCTCGTAGGCGGTCTGCTCCATGGCCCAGCGTGCGGTGGCCTTGGCCAGGTCCACATCGCGGGTCAGAGACAGCGAATCACTCAGTTCGACTTCCCGGTCCAGCAGGTTGACTTCGATGGATTCCAGCCGCATCAGCTTCTGTCCCACGGCCGAGCGTTCCACGGCGGTCTGGTCCACCAGGGTGTCAATGCGCCCCAGCAGGTTGCCGCTGTCGAAGTCCGGGTCGGAGCGCAGTCCGTTGCGCAGGCTGATCAGCAGGTCGAACATGTCGGTCTCGCTGCGGGCCCCGCCCGACATGAAGATCGCCTGACCGGGCAGGCTGACTTCAATGTTCTCACCTTCGTTCACTTCGCGTGTCACGCGGCCCTGCATGCCTTCGGGATTGGCCTGCACACTGAAGACTTCCCCATTCTCGTCCGTGTTGACGATGAAGGGGTCCTGGTCGGTGCGGCTGCCGCCGAAGATGCTGCGCCCCAGGAAGTGGCGGTTGCCCTCGGCGATCATCCGCTCCAGCACCTGATCGACCTGGTCGGCCACGATCATCCGGTCCGGCTGTGAAAGGGTATTGCCACTGCCCTGCAGCGCCAGACCGCGCGCTTCGGAGAGCAGATCACCAATGCCCGCCAGCGACTGTTCGGTCGTGGAAAGCAGCGTACGGGCCGAATCCAGATTGCGCTGGTGCTGCACGATCAATGAGATCTCGCTGTTCAGCCGCAGCACTCGCGCCCCGGCCACAGGGTCGTCGCTGATCCTGCTCACCCGACGTCCCGTGCTCAGTTCCATGTGGGCCTGGCTCATGCTGCTGTTGCGGCGTTCCAGAGTATCCAGGCTGCGGTTGTAACGGAGCATGTTCGTGATGCGCATGACATCATCCTCGTTTAGACCAGGGCCAGCAGGCTCTGCATCATCTCGTCCACCGTGGCCACCACGCGTCCCGCGGCCTGATAGGCCTGCTGCTGGATCAGCATGGCGGTCATCTCCTCGTCCAGGTTGACACCGGTCAGGCTCTGGCGCTGCTCTTCCAGATTGCCCAGGAAGGTGGTCTGCGCGTCCAGCTCACTGGCCGCGTAACTTGCCTGCTGACCGATGGACACCACCAGCCCGCCGTAGACCTGGTTCAGGCTACGCCCGCCCAGTTCTTCCAGAATCGCGTCGCCCAGCCCGGACATGCGCAAGGCCAGTTCGCCGTTGCCCACGCCACCATCGGCGCTGGCCACCAGGCGTGCTTCATCGCGTCCCGGCTCCAGCGCCAGACCGATCGTGGCCGCCGTGAGACCTTCGGGGTCGAAGAACAGCCCTCCGGCGCGGCCGTCCAGATCGGTGCCCGAGCGATGCACCGAGTTCAGCCCGCGCACCAGGCCGCTGGTGAAATGGTCCAGCTGGTCCTGGTAGCCGGGAAGTGTCCGGTCCCGCAGCTCGAGCAGGGCGCCCAGTTCGCCGCTGGATGTGTTCAGGGCTTCGCCGCTGCGTGCCCAGACCACCTGCTGCACCACGCCACCGGCGGGGTCCGTGCCGGTGGTGACCGCCAGCGCATGGTGATGCACGCCTTCGACGATGGGCAGATTGCCGAAGATCACGCGCAGCTGGCCATCGGCTTCCTCGCTCACCGACACGCTGCCCATGGTCGAGAGCTCGTCCACCAGCGCATCGCGCCGGTCCAGCAGGTCGTTGGGCTGCTGCCCCCGGCTCATGGAGTCCTGGATCCGGTCATTGAGCGCGGCCAGTTCCTGCCCCTTCTGGTTGATGCTGGACACCAGAGTGGGCACGCGGGAATCCAGATCGTCACGGCTGGCGGCCAGGCGGTCGGAACTGGTGCGGATGCGCGCCACCAGTTGCTCGGCCGTGTCCAGCAGCACCCGACGAGGAGCCAGCGACTCGGGCTCGTTGGCCAGATCCTGCCAGGCGTTCCAGAAGCGGTCCAGCGTGGATGACAGGCCCTGATCGTCCGGTTCCATCAGGATGGTCTCGATGAGCGCCAGCCCGTCGGAGCGCATCTGCGCCTGGCCCAGCAGGCCATTCTCAGCCGTGATCTGCCGGTTCAGGTGATCACTGCGGTAGCGTTCCACGCTGAGGGTCTCGACCCCGGTGCCGATCTGGCCGGGCATCGAGGGCAGCGGCTCGCTGGCTCGCAGGTTTGCCCGCTGACGATGGTACCCGGGCGTGTTGACGTTGTCGATGTTATGGCCGGTCACACCCAGGGCAAGCTGGTGCGTGTACAGGGCGCGACGGGCCCCGTCGAGGATGCCGTTGAGAGTACCCATCAGGCGGTCCTGTCCACGATGCGACCACCGGAGTCTTCGCCGTGCAGGCGCAAGTCACGCCCGTAGGTGCCCAGCTGTCCACGCAGTTTCCTGAGCCAGTCCAGTCCACGTCCGGCGTGCTCGGCGTGTTTGGCCAGCAGCTGGCGCAGCAGGGTACGGCGGCCGCTGATCTCGCCCAGCAGAGCACTCAGCCGGGCAGCCAGATCCAGCAGGCGCCGGTTGTCCTCCGCCTCACAATGGGAGGCCAGCACGCTCAGGCGCAGGCTGTCCATGGGCTGCCCCAGCTCGAAGGCCAGCGACTGCAGCTGGCGCCGGCGGCGCCCATCCACGGCCACCAGCAGGTGGTTCAGGCTTTCCAGCTGGTGCGTGCTGCGCTCGAGATCCTCGCGCGAATTGGCGCGCACGGCTCCCAACTGGGCCGAGAGCAGCCCCGACAGTTCTTCCAGCAGCCAGCATTGCTCGCGCAGGGTGCGCACCAGCATCGTGAGTCGATCCTGGGTCAGGCTCATTCCCCATATCCTCCCAGCATGCCTTCGATCTTGCGGACATAGCCCCGGGTTTCGGGATAGGGCGGCACGCCGCCGTGTTTCTCGACGGCACCCGGACCCGCGTTGTAGGCCGCGGTGGCCAGTCTTTTGTCGCCGCCGAAGCGGTCGGAGAGCTGCTTGAGATAGCGCACGCCGCCCTCGATGTTCTGGCGTGGATCCCAGGGGTTGCTCACCTCCAGCTCGCGCGCGGTGGCGGGCATCAGTTGCATCAGGCCCATGGCACCCTTGCTGGAGCGCGCCCCCGGGTTCCAGGAGCTTTCGGCGCGGATCACAGCGCAGACCCAGTCCGGATCCAGATCATGGGTGGCCGCCGTATCACGGGCGACCGTCTCGAGTCCGGCGGGAATGTGCGCCTGCGTGTGATCCACGGACAGCGGACGCCTCACGGGCCCCGAATAGCGTGCCCGTTCCAGGCTCAGCTCCAGCGGAGCGGAGTCACCGGGTTCCTGATCGGCACCCAGCTGGGCCATGATCTGGCGCGCGATCCCCAGGCCTTCGCCGCGGCTCAGTTCCTGGGCCAGATTCTCGCTCAGCATGCTCTGGTAGAAGCGCGAGGAGGTGTCGTCCTTGTCGAAGAGACCGCCCTCGTCCAGACTGGAGAGCATGCTTTCGAGCATGCGCACGCTCAGCATCTCCTCGAAGCGCCGGCCGGCTTCCGCCAGTTCGCGCTGGGCACGATCGGGGCTGGCCAGGGGACGCGGGCCGCTTTCCAGGGGCCGCGGTGTGGGGTTCTGGATCTGCATCACACGATCACCAGATCGGCCTGCAGGGCGCCCGCGGCCTTGAGCAGCTGGAAAATGGAAATGATGTCGCGCGGGCTCACGCCCAGGGAATTGAGGGCACGGGCCACCCCATTGACATCGATCATGTCGTCCAGCACCACCAGCCGGGCCTCGTCGGCCGTGACCGAGATGTCCTGGTTGGTGTTCTGCGCCGTGTTGCCCAGGCTGAAGGGCGCGGGCTGGCTGCTCTGCTGGTCGCTCTTGATCACCACCGAGAGATTGCCGTGCGCCACCGCCACCGGGGAAAGCCGCACATTGCGCCCCACCACCACCGTGCCCGTGCGCTCGTTGATCACCACGCGCGCGCGCAGGTCCACGTCGATTTCCAGGTTCTCGATGACCGAGACCATTTCCACCACCTGCTGCTCGGCCAGCACTCCCGCGGGCAATGTCACGCGGATCTGGCTGCCGTTGAGCGCGGCGGCCAGTTCTTCGCCGAAGGCCGTGTTGACGGCGTCCTGCACGCGGCGGGCATTGGTGAAGTCCTGGTCACGCAGGCTGATGGTCAGTTCTCCGTTGCGGGTCAGCCCGCCCAGCCGGTCGCGCAACACAATGCCGCCTTCGGGCACTCTGCCCACCAGGGTGTAATTCTTGCGGATGCTGGAGCCGCCCGCCTCGAAGTTGAAGCCACCGATCGAAATGGGACCCTGCCCGTTGGCCCAGGCGATCTGCCCCTCGGCATCGGTCAGCGGGGTCATCAGCAGGGTGCCGCCCATCAGACTCTTGGCATCGCCCATGGAGCTGAGGGTCAGGTCCAGGTGCTCACCCGCGCGTGCGAAGGCGGGCAGCTTGGCCGTGACCATCACGGCCGCCACGTTCTTGGGTTTCAGCTGGGCCGGATCCACGCTCAGCCCGAAGCGCTCGAGCATGTTGGCCAGGGCCTGCATGGTGAACTGGCTCTTGCTGCCGTCGCCCGTGCCGTCCAGACCCACCACGATGCCGTAACCCAGCAGGTCCAGTTCCTCGGCGCCGCGGAACTCGCTGATCTCCTTCAACCGAGCGGCTCCGGCCGTCAGGGCCAGCAGCAGCAGGAGCAGCCCTGCGGTGATGCATTGTGAAATCGTCTTGTGTGCCATGATGCCTCTCAGATCATCCAGCCGAAGAGCCAGCCGATCAGTCCGCGCCGCTGGCTGTCGCGCACCAGACCACGCCCGCTGTAGCGGATCACCGCGTCGGCCACCAGATAACTGTACACGGTATTGTCGGCGGCCACATCCGCCGGACGGACCCGGCCGCTGATCTCGGTGATCTGCTCCTCGCCATCCAGTTCGACCACGCGCTGGCCTTCGATCACCAGCAGTCCGTTGGGCTCGATCGAGACGATTTCCACCGTGATCGTGCCGTTCAGGCTGCTGCTGCGGGCATTGGTGCCCTTGCTCTTGTGCTCATTGCTGCCGGCGCTGGTGCCCGAAATCGAGGGCATGAAGGTCAGCGGACCTCCCGCGCCACTGGCCCCGATGGACAGGCCATCCTCGCGCTTGGTATTGATGCTGGCGCTGTTGCTGCCGCTGCCCGATTCCACGATCACCACGGTCAGTACCTGCCCCACCTCCAGACTGCGGTCGTCGGCGAAGAGCGAGCCGGCCAGAAAGGGAGCCCGCGAGGCGGAGACCGCAACGGTGCTGCAGAGCAGACTCAGCAACAGGGCAGTCAGCGTATCACGAATCATGCGGTGTGCGTTCATGGGTTCATCTCCAGTACGGCCAGCCCTGGGCTGAGCAGCAGGGCCTGCAGGCGCTTGCCTGAATCTTCCAGGCGCACGGGCACCATCTCGCCCACCCGGGCGCTGCGTTCCACACGTGCGGGCACACGCAGTTCGATGCCGTCGCCCCGATACCACAGGGTCAGTTGCTGGTTGCGGAACACATCGGGCACGGGCAGTACCTGGTGCTCGAGAATCGCCGATCCGGCGGCGGTGCGGCGTTTCAGGCGCTGGCCCAGCAGGGTCTCACAGTCCACGATGTCTCCTGAGTCGATCTTGGTGGTTTCCCGCAGCGACAGGCAGAGCATGTCCGCGGCAAGAATCTCGTTGCGGTCCAGTTCGCGCCGCGCCACGGGCACCCGATGCCAGCTGCGCAGTTTCCAGCCCAGCGAGAAGCGTCGGATGATCCGGTCGTCCACCCGCACGCACACCGGCAGGGCTCCCCGGGCACCTGTGCCCGCCGGCCCCAGTTCGAACACACAGTCTTCGGGAAGTCCGGCGGGGTCCACGCGGGAAAACTCAACGGCCAGGCTGTCGGCCTGGAACACCGTGTGCTCCAGCACGCGGGCGCGGGCCGCGTCCAGCAGGCGCTCCACGGACGACTGGGCCGCCGCGGCACTGCCCAGCCCACACAGCAGCAGGATCCCCAGCACTCGCGGCAGAGTCGCGGCGGACCGGCTTCCCGGCCGATGAAGAATCCGCTCTGCGGGCTGTTGTGGGTTCCTGAGCTGTCTCACGATCAGCGCCTCAGGTTGGAGGCGGTGGACAGCATGTCGTCACTGGTGCGGATGGCCTTGCTGTTGATCTCGTAGGCCCGCTGGGCATTGATCATGGCCACCATCTCCTCCACCACTTTCACGTTCGAGGATTCGAGGAATCCCTGGGCCAGCTGGCCGAACTCTTCGGTGCCCGGTGTGCCCAGCAGGGGCGCGCCCGAGGACGCCGTTTCCAGATACAGGTTCTGGCCCAGGGCCCTCAGGCCGGCCGGGTTGGTGAAGATCGCCAGCTCGAGCGTGCCCACCTGCACGGGTGCGGGGTCGCTGCCCACCAGGGCGCTCACCACGCCATCGCGGCTGACCTGGATCGAGGTGGTGCCCGCGGGCACGGCGATTTCCGGCTGCAGGGTCAGCCCGTCGGTGGTCACCAGGATGCCGTCGCTGGAGAGCTTGAAGGAGCCGTCGCGCGTGTACCCCACGCTGCCGTCCAGGCGCTGCACCTGGTAGAAGCCCATGCCTTCGATGGCCACGTCCAACGCATTGTCGGTCTGTGCCACATCGCCCTGGCTCATCTGGCGGGTCAGGCTGGTGGTCTTCACGCCCGTGCCCACCTGCAGTTCGGTGGGCGCCACGTTGCCCAGACTGTTGGCCACGCCGTTGGTGCGAAGATTCTGGTACAGCAGGTCCTGGAACTCGGCGCGGCTGCGCTTGAAGCCCGTCGTGTTCACGTTGGCCAGATTGTTGGAAATGGTGTCGATGTTCAGCTGCTGGGCGTACATGCCCGCGGCCGCGCTGTAGAGTGCCCGGATCATGGCAGACCTTCCTATTTGATGTCCACACGACCCAGTTCGCCAACGGCGCGGGCCAGATTCTCGTCGTTCGTGCGCAGGGCGCGCTGGGCGAAGGTGAACAGCTTCTCCTGTTCGATCATGCCCACCATCAGCTCCACCACCCCGCCGTTGCTGCCTTCAAGGGCCCCCTGCTGCACCACGGTGCCTTCCGCATCGTGTGCTCCCGCCCGGTCTTCGTCCGTGGGCGTGAACAGGTTGTGACCCAGCTTGGCCAGAAAACTGCGGTCCTCGAATTCCACCAGTTTCAGCTGCCCGACCACCACCCCGTTCTGCACCAGCTGGCCATCGCCATTGAGATCCACGGGCCCCGGCCCCAGCTTGAGCGCGCCCGTATCCCCGATCACGGGCAAGCCGTCACTGGTGACCAGACTGCCGTCCTCGCCCAGCAGGAAATGCCCATTGCGCGTGTAGTGTTCGCGTCCATCCAGCCCCTCGACCGCGAAGAAGCCCGGGCCTTCCAGCGCGAAATCCAGCTGGCTGCCCGTGGGCTCCAGGGGTCCCGGGCTCCAGCGTGTTTCAAATCCGCTGCGCAGCCGGTTCTCCGGGTTGTCGATGCCCCGGCCGCGATCCACGATCAGGCGATGGTCAATCAGTTCGCGAAAGTTCAGCCGGTCCTGGCGGAAGCCCGTGGTCTGGGCGTTGGCCAGATTGTTGGCCGTGATGTCGGTCTGCATGCTGCGGGCCATCATCGCCCCACCCGAATCGATCAATCCGCGAATCATCGCACTCCTCCGATTGCTGCTCCTGTGCCCTTCGGGTTTGGCAAAGGTTGTGCCAGCTGCCAGATCGTGCCACGGAATGAGTCAACTGGCTTCAAATCAAAGGCTTGCGGACTTCAGAACTCCCGAAGCTGGCCACTTGCGAAGCGGAAGGCCTTGCCCCATGGGGGGCAGGATTTTTCTGCCGCTCGCGCGTGACTCCCGGATTCCGTGGAGCGTGGCAGGTCGGGAAATGAGAAAACCCTGCCGGCAATGACGCCGGCAGGGTTGGTTGGGGTCGGGATTGACGGTCGGACGAGAAAGGCGCGCGCTCAGCTCGCCGAGACGGCGCTGAGATTGTGGGACAGGCGTCCGCCCTCGGGCAGCAGGATCTCCAGTTCGCGGGCGCCTTCGGCATCCTTGCGTTCCTGCAGCTGCAGGACCATGCCTTCACGGGCGGCGAAACAGTTGCCGCAGTGCTGGTGCGCGGCGCGTTCGATGGCATCCATGGCCACATCGTCGTGGTCCTGGTCATGATGGAACATCACCAGGCGGCGCACACCGGCGGCCCGGGCGTTGAGAATCGCGTGTTCCCAGGTGCTGTGGCCCCAGCCCACGCGCCCCTGACGATACTCTTCGGGTGTGTAGTTCGTATCGAAGATCAGCAGGTCGGCGTGTCTGGCCAAGTCCACGATCACTGGATCTGGCCCTTCAACGATGTGCTCCGTGTCGGTGGCGTATACAAGGCAGGCCTCGCCCACCTGGATCCGGAAGCCCAGACAGCCCCCCGGATGATTCAGCCGACGGGCCTGAATGCTGAAGGGGCCCTGCTGGAAGGTGCCCTCGGTGAGCGAGTGGAAACTCTTGCGCGCCGACATGTACTCAAGATCCACGGGAAAGAAACTGGAGGCCTGCTGCACTTCAAGCGAGCGCTGGAAGGTCAGGTCCTTGGTGTCCTGGCCCATGAAACGAAAGGTGTTCCTGGGGTTGAAGAGGGGTTTGAAGAAGGGGATGCCCTGGATGTGATCCCAGTGGAGATGGCTGAACAGGATCGTGGCTTCCAGTCCTCCCTGGGGAGCGCGCTGGAGCAACTGGTTGCCCAGCAGACGCAGGCCGGTGCCCGCATCGAGGATCAGCAGTTCACCGGAATCGCTCTCGACCGAGATGCAGCTCGTATTGCCCCCGAAACGGGCATGACCGGCACCCGGCGTGGGCACTCCGCCCCGAACTCCCCAGAAGCGAACCTTCATCTTGTCTCTCCCGTGCTTCGCCGACCCGGGCCGACGGGCTGTTGCTTGTCCGTTGTTCGCGGGAGCCAGGCTCCACCGTCCTGTCCAGGAGCCCTGCCCAAGGGACGCGGGACTTCTCACCGGCCCATAGAATGGTACAGGCTTCACAAAGGAAGTGTGATCTGCAACACTCGGTTCACAGATCCGGCGTTGCCGGATCTGTGAACTTCGGAGTTTTTCGGCCCCCGGCGGGGGGCCGAAAAACTCCGGGTCCGCGGTGGGGGCTTGGGGTGTTTCGGCCCCCGCGGGGGGCCGAAAGTCTCCGGGTCCGCGGCGGGGGCTTGGGCTGCTTCGGTCCCGATGGGGGCCGAAAGTCTCCGGGTCCGTGGTGGAGGCTTGGGGCGTTTCAGCCCCCGCGGGGGGCCGAAAGTCTCCGGGTCCGCGACGGATGGCCACGTGCTTTCGGCTCCGGGTGGGGGCAGAAAGTCTTCGGGGGACCGGCACGGCGGGGGCGGCCCATCCGTGACGTTCCGGGCGGCCGGTCGTCGTCCTCCGTGCTCTGTCAATCGGTTCGCGACGGGGTCCGATCGACCGGGCGGGCCCGTTTTCACGGGCGCACCAGCGTCGGAAATTCGCGGCGATTGGCCAAGACCTGTATGGCCCACCGTGGCTTGTTCGACGGTCACACGCCACCGGGCCGGTTGTGCGAACCGGTGGCCTATCGTAAGTTCAGGGCCTCCTGCGAACGCGCCTTCGGGCAAGCTTCAGGCCCTCGTAGCTCAGTGGATAGAGCACCGGTCTCCGGAACCGGGTGCGTAGGTTCGATTCCTACCGGGGGTATTTCCCTCTTTCTGCCGATTCCCACCATCGCTCGCCCTCGGCGGCCCATCTGCGCTCATCCCGCGCTACGATCCTTGACCCAGCGATGCAGCACTTCCCGGCTGATCCCGATCCGGTCCGCCACCTCCTTCATGCTGCCCGATCCCAGGTAGCGATCGAGGTAGGCCATGCGCAATCTGTCAAGCAGCCTGTCACGCGCATCGGTGAAGGGCTGGTCGGTCAGCGCCCCGAAATCGGCCTGATCGGCGGCCACGCTCACGGCGCCACCCAGGGTGAAATGCTCGGGGCGCAGCCGGTCTTCCTTGAGCCTTACCATGGCCAACTGCACGGCGCTCTCGAATTCGCGCACATTCCCGTTCCAGCTCTGGGCCTGGAGAGCCGCGATGGTCTCGTCGGGGATCTCCACCGTATCACGGGCCGGAAAATACTTGTGGATGAAGTAGCGCAGCAGCACGGGAATGTCGTCACGGCGCTCCCGCAGGGGCGGAATCCTGATCCGCAGCTGGTTCAGCCTGTAATACAGGTCCTGACGGAAACTGCCCGTGGCGATGTGTTTCTCCAGATCCTGATGGGTGGCGGCCACCAGGCGGAAGTCCACCTGGACGTCACTCAGGGCGCCCACCCGGCGGATCATGCCTGACTCTATGGTCGTGAGCAGCTTGATCTGGGCCGCCGGTTCCAGGTCGCCGATTTCGTCCAGGAACAGGGTGCCCCGATGAGCCAGTTCGACCAGGCCCTTCTTGGTGCCCACCGCCCCGGTGAAACTGCCCTTCTCGTGTCCGTAGACCTCGCTGTTGAAGAGTTCCTTCTCGATGGCGCTCACGTTCACGTCGATGAAGGGCTGACGCCCACGCTCGCTGCCTTCGTGGATCAGCCGCGCGATCAGGGTCTTGCCGGTGCCGGTCTCCCCCGTGATGGTCACGGTCAGCTCGGTGGAGGCCGCTTCCTGGATCTGGCGCTTGAGGGTCCGGATGGCTTCCGAATCACCCACCAGGCGACCCAGGCTCTGCTTGAGCGCGCGGCGCAGGATGGTGTTCTCCTGTTTCACCTGGCGCAGCGAGAGCCCCTTGCGGATCACTTCTATGAACTCGTCACGCGAGGTGTTCTTCACCAGATAGTCGAAGGCCCCCGACTTCATCGCACGCACCACCGTGCGCACGCCGCTTTCCTTGGTGACCATGATCACGGGCACTTCGGGATGCCGGGCCACCAGTTTCTCGAGGATCTCGAGCCCCGAGGCGCCGGCGCCCAGATCGTAATCCAGCAGCACCAGGTCGGGCTCCTGGCGCTCGATCTGCTCCAGGCCCTTCTCGCCCGTGTCCGCCGTCTCACACTGGAAACTGCGACGCAGCACATGAACCAGGTCGTCCACGAACTCTTCGTTGTCGTCGATGATCAGAATGCTTTCCATCGCTCCCGCCCTTGTGGCCCACCGGGCCGGTCCAAGATCACACCTCGTCAACGGCCGCTCAGGCTTCCGGTTCCACCTTCTTGGCCTCCAGCAGGAAGCAGGTGCCCTGCCCGGGTTCGCTGTCGTTGACCAGCAGACGCCCACCGAAGCGCGCCAGGATCTCGCGGCTGCGATACAGCCCGTATCCTCCGCTCTCGCTGCTGGGTCGGCCACTGGTGCCCGGGTCGAAAATGCGCTCCCACTGGTCTTCGGGCACCCCGGGGCCGTTGTCACGCACCAGGATCTGCAGCAGTGTCGGGCGTTCGCGCAGTTCAATGCTCAGCCGTGGTTGCTCGCGGTCCTTCATCCAGTACAGCGCGTTGCTGATCAGGTTCTCCAGAATGAACTGCAGGCGCGGCACAGGCAGCCGGATCAACATGCCGCGCAGCTCCTGGGGAATGCTGAGAGTCAGCGCCACTCCGCCCAGTTCGTCACGCAACTGGATCAGCAGGCCGTCGAGCACCTTCACCGGGTTGGCCGCCACCTGCCGGTCGACCGCGCGTTCCAGCCGGCCCAGCTGTTTCTCGAGGGCGGCCAGAGTCAGCTCCAGCTCTTCCAGCTCGCTGCGCGAAGGTGGGTCTTCCAGTTCATCGACCAGCGCGCTCAACCGCTGCACCCGCTCGCGCACCTGACTGAGCTGGGCGGGCGCCACCGGGTTCTCGCGTGCGGGCAGCCAGTCGAACCCGTCCAGCAGACTCTCCAGGGTCTGGCGTGTGCTGCTGCGGTAGACTTCGCGCGCCTCGAGCAGGCGGCGGCGCACTTCCTCGTCCACGCCATGGTCGTCGTACAGATTGCGGCAGCAGCGCAGCAGCCGGTCGAGGTTGCGGGTGGCGACTCCGGAATGCCCGAACTCGCGGAACAGATCCACCAGCTCCAGGATGCCGCGGGCGGCCTCGGCCGGAGGGTCCTTCTGCCCCGGCAACAGATAGAGTCTCGTGGACTGGCGGATCAGGGTCAGCAGCAGTGGCAGCACGATCCAGAGATAGGGTTCCTCGGTGCGGAAGTAGATCCAGGTCGAGACCGCCAGTGCCATCAGCAGTGTCAGCACCAGCGACGTCCGCCCGGGCCAGATCAGCGTCAGGCCAACCACCAGGGTCAGAAGGCTGACCAGCATGGCCGCCTTGCGGGCCAGCCGGATCCGGCCCGCATTCTCGGGCAGGAAGAGATTCAGCTCCAGCATTTCGCTGAGATTGCCCCATTCATCGCGGGCCTGCACCTGCAACAGATTGGCCCCTTTGCGCAGGCCCTCATCGCGGGCGGCCACGAACAGTTTGCGATCGGTGGCCCAGCCGCTCCAGCCACCCCCATTCAATCGGTGGCGCAGTTTGAGTTCGGTGCCCGGGCGCAGCGGGTCCGAACAGAGAAAATCCAGTTCAAGGTCTGAACTCAGATCCAGGCGCGAGGGGTCCTGTGCCAGCTGGATCAGTGGCGGCAGGGCATCCGGATTGAGATAGCCATAGCCATCCTGACCGGAGATCCAGAGCCGGTTGCGTCCATCGCGCGACAGCGACAGCAGCTGACGCTCGAGAACCGGCCGCCCCAGCAGGGGTCGGGTCCAGCCGCTGCCGGTGCCCGGATGCAGGTGCAGCCTCTCGCCGTCCAGCAACCAGATCTTGCCTCCGGGCAGGGCCAGCAGCTGGCGCACCGGAGGCATGAAATCCGGAGGCAGGGCCAGGGTGTCCACTTCGTTGAGAGCATTCAGCTGCAGCAGGTAGTCGGCACAGAGGGCCACCACGTCGCGCAGCCCATCGTGCGACGCGCGCAACACGGGTTCGCGGATGGCAAGCGGGCGGGCCTGCTGGCCATCCAGCAGGGCCAGGCCCTGTTCCCCGGCAAGCAGCACCAGGTCGCCCGTGATCGGCTGCATCCAGTTGGCCCCCTGGTTGCCAGCCACCTCGCCGAGCACCTCTCCCGTCGGGGAAAGGCGCAGGATGTGGTCGCTGGTGCCGACCAGCACGTCGCCCGCCTGTCCATCGGGACTCCAGCAGAGTGTCAGCGGTTTGCCCGCTCCCGCGGGAAGCGTCAGGCGCCGGAATGGCCCTCCCTGCCAGGAACCGTAGAGCTCACGGATCCCGGCCTGTTCCAGCAACAGCAGGCGGTCGCGCCGCCCTTCCTGCCCCCGGGTCAGTACCTGCAGCGGGCGGGCCTGATCCGAGGCCCAGACCAGGGTCGCCCGCTCATCCCCGACCGCCAGAATGCCTCGCTGTGTGCTGATCTTGATGTAATCGCCGGGCAGATCGTGCATGAAGACCGAGGGCAACCACCAGGCCGGATTCTCGATGGGCCAGTTGAGGCCCGTGCTGCCAAGGGCCAGCACGCTTCCCGGGCCCGCAGCGTCCAGATGTCTCCAGTGCCCTTGATCCAACAGCAGCATCTCGTGTCCCACGCGCGCCAGACGGCTGGCCCCGGGGTCGTCCTGTCCGCGCAGGGGATCCAGTTCGAAACTGCGGAACTGCTCGTTGGCAAGTCCCAGCTGAAGCAGACTTTCCCGACCTCGGGAGTCCAGGCCCAGCATCCAGAGGTACTGTGAGTCGCTGCCCAGCTGCCGGATCGTGGGCATCTGGCTGCGGTAGCTGCGGGGCATCACGGCCGGGTTGCCCCGGGCGTCAAAACGGTAAAGCCCCTCGAGGGCACAGCCGGCGAAGATCTCGCCCTCGTCGCTGACCCAGAGCGAGAGGACGTCCACCCCGGTCAGCAGGGCGCGCTCATTGTCACCGATGTCAAGGAACAGTCCCGACGCCGTGGCCCTCAGCAAATGGCCATTGCTGAAACCCAGCTGATGGACCTTCGTGCCCGGTCGCTGAAGCCCGGACTCCACGCGTGAGAAGCGTTTGTCCCGCCGGTACATGCCGGAGTCGCTGGCGACCCAGAGCCGGTTTTCCCGGTCCACCGCCATGGCCTGCACGCCCCCGCCGTCGTAGCCCTCCCAGCTGCCCATATCGCGCAGCCACTGTCCGTCGTACAGCAGCAGCCCCTTGGGAGAACCGATCCAGCAAGCCCCCAGACTGTCCAGCGTGACGGCCCGGGGTTCGCCAATCAATTCCTCTCCGGCCAGTCTGGTCGCCGCCCGCACGCCCGATCCAAATGGGTGATACAGAGCACAACACAACATGATGCACCAGAAACGGAGCCAGGTTCCCTTGGACAAACTGATGACAATCCTCCTTCGCAGTAAGAAATTTCCGTTTACTGGAACAGCATTGGCAAAATCGTTGTTCAGAATGGTATGTTTGTCCCGGGAGGAACCAAACAACACGTCCTTCCGCCATTCATCGAACCATTTCCAATTCTGGTCCAATTCTGGCCTGCCAGAATCGCACTGCATCCGATTTCACAATTCCGGGGGTACACAAGATGAGTGATTGGCGCAACCGCCTCAAGAACCTGCTGGGCATGCAGCGCATCAGCGCTCGCGCGTTGGCACGTTCCGCGGGACTCAGCACCAGCACGGTGCACGACATGTTGAACAAAGAGGGCTTCAGCCCCCAGATCAACTCGCTGGAAAAGGTCTTCGAAACGCTCGGTGCTCGCATCGAGGTGATCGACGGATCCCAGCAGCATGTTCACGACTGGATCCGCAAGCGGGGCTTCCTGGACCTGACTTTCGCCGAACTTGACCAGCTGGACAGCTTCTGCGAATCCATCGGTACCCGCACCGCGCTGGCTCTGCTGGACAGCAAGGTCAAGACTTCCAAGGATTTGCGGAAGATCCTGACCGCCCTCTCCGATCTGGACTAGAGCCCACGTTCCCGGTCTTCCGCAGACCTATTGTTCTCCCACAAAGGCGACCCACGAGGGTCGCTTTTATTCTCTCCACTTCTTCCCCACAGAGCGGCGAGGTTGCGCCGCAACATGGGCAGAGTCATGCGCC
Organism: Candidatus Delongbacteria bacterium; assembly: GCA_020634015.1. Classification (NCBI taxonomy): domain Bacteria; phylum Candidatus Delongiibacteriota; species Candidatus Delongbacteria bacterium. The sequence goes on from JACKCN010000004.1 coordinate 199,362, forward strand.
TCAGGGCCTTGCCCCGGGTCAGTTCCTCCCAGAATCGCGCCCATTCCTCGGGCGAACTCCGCTCATCGGGCCATTGGGCGCGTGCGATGATGCGCTCCAGGTCCGGATCGGGCAGCAGGCCCGGGTGCCCGGCCGGCAGACCGTCGGCATCACGTCCGGGCCGATTCCAGGGACAGCAGAGCTGGCATGAATCACACCCGAAGATCCAGTTCTCCGGCAGGGGGTGCAGCTCGGCCGGCAGCTCGGGCGCCCGATTCTCGATGGTCTGGGCGCTCAGGCAACGGGCCGCATCCAGCACTCCCGGCGCCGGCAGCGCCTGGGTCGGACAGGCCTGCAGACATCGCTCACAGCGTCCACAGCTCTCGCGCCCCGGTGTGTCCGGCATCAGCTCCAGATCGGTGAGCAGCTCACCCAGCAGCAACCAGGAGCCCCAGCGCCGATTGATCAGCAGACAGTTCTTGCCGATCCAGCCCAGGCCTGCCTGCCAGGCCCAGTAGCGCTCCAGCAGAGGTGCCGTGTCCACGCAGACCCGCCAGGAAAATGGCCCCAGTTCCTGCTCGAGGCGCCGGGCAACGCGCTTGAGAATGCCGCGCAGCACCCGGTGATAATCCCGGCCCCGCGCATACTGGCTCACACGGGGTCGGTCGGGCAAGTCGCTCACACGGTGATTGCTGGAAATCGCGATGCAGAGCATGCCCCTCAGGCCGGGCAACAGCTGCCCGGGGTCGGTCTTGAGCGTGCGGTGCGCCTCCAGCCAGGGCATGGGTCCCGCATGGCCCGCATCCAGCCACTCGAGCCAGCGTGCGGCGTGAGACACGGGCCGGCGCCCATCCGCGATGCCCGCCAGTTGCGCCCCCTCCTCCAGCGCGATCTTCCGCACCAGAGCGGCACGCTCTTCAGCCGTCACGCTCACGGCTGGCTCCCCGTTTCCGGGGTGGCGATGACCACCTTGCCCTGTTCCAGATCATTCCAGGCATCAAAGAGCCTGAAGGCGATGGGCGCGGCGATCTCGCTGCCGTGTCCGGCGTTCTCCACCAGCACCAGCGCCGCCACCTGCGGATCGGGCAAGGGCATCCAGCCCATGAAGAGCGAATGGGCCTGGCCATGCGGGTTCTCGGCCGTGCCGGTCTTGCCGGCCGCCCGGTAGGTCTCACGACGCTGGAACGAGGCGGTGCCGCCCGGGCTCTGCACCACATCCTCGGCCGCCCGGTCCAGCAAGTTCCAGGTGCGCTTCGACAGTGTCACCGTGCGCACGGGCCAGTCCGGTCGGGTTTCCAGGCCGCTGTGCACATCCACGCGGGCTTCCAGCAGATGGGGTGTGACACAGTGGCCGTGGGTGGCCAGCAACCCGGCATACTGCAACAACTGCAGAGGGGTCATCAACAGCTCGCCCTGACCGATCGAGAGATTCAGCATCACGCCCAGGCTCCAACCCTGGTTGCCCCGATTGCGTTCGTACCAGTCCGTATCCGGGATCAGGCCGTCCTTCTCGCCCGGCAGGTCCACTCCGGTCAGCTCATTCATGCCAAAGGCCGCCGCCGCGTCGTGAATGTCGTCGGGACTCAGTTTCAGCCCCAGCCGGTAGAACCAGACATCGCAGGAATGCTGGATCGCCTGGCGCATGTCCATGGGGCCGTGTCCGGTCAGCTTCCAGCATTTCTGGGTGCGTTGTCCCACGGTGATGTAGCCGGGACAATTCACCGTGAAGTTCTCGTCCACGATGCCATGCTCGAGCGCCCAGCCCGCCAGGGCCAGCTTGAACAGCGACCCCGGGGGATAGTTGCCCTGGAGATAGCGGTTGAGCAGCGGGCGTGTGCTGGCGTCATTGAGCACGGCCCAGACTTCGGGAGGCATCCGGCCACTGAAGTTCTCCAGGTTCATGTCCGGACCGGACACGGCCGCCAGCAGCCCCCCGGTGCGCAGGTCCATCAGCAGCACACAGCCGGAGCGTCCCGCCAGCAGGCTTTCCCCCAGATTCTGCAGATCCATGTCCAGAGACAGTGTCAGGTCCTGGCCGTCGATGGGTGGGATGTCGGCCATGGAACTCGCCGGCCCCAGCAGACGACCGCGGGCGTCCACGGCTTCGAAGTGAATGCCCTTGCGCCCGCGCAGTTCGGCGTCGTACTGGCGTTCGACGCCTTTCTTGCCCACCCGTTCGCCCGAGTCCACCCCGGGAAAGGTCCCCGCGGCCAGTTCTTCCTCGCTGATCTCCCCCAGATACCCCAGGGTGTGGGGAGCCATGTGCACGGGGTAGTTCCGGCGTGGATCCACGGCGGTTTCGATGGTGGGCAGATCCAGACGATGCTCGGCCAGCCAGACCCGCTGGTCGAAATTGATGTCGGTGATCAGTCGCAGGGGTTTCTGGCTCCAGCGTCCCGCCTGGCCGATCCGGCGCCAGATCGCACTGCCGTCGACCCCGCACTCGAGTGCCACACGGGCCACCAGCAGGCTGTCCCGAGAAATCATGGCGGGCACACCGAAGACGGAGTACGAGGGCCGGTTGTCCACCAGGATCCGGCCCTTGCGGTCCAGCAGCAAGCCTCTGTGTGCGGGCAGTTCGAGCGAGCGGACACTGTTCTGGCGCGAGCGGTCACTCCAGTCCTGGCGATCGAGGATCTGCAGCACGAAGAGCCGCCCCACCAGCAGCAGCATGCCCAACATCAGCAGCGCCACCAGCACCGTGCCACGCAGCTGCAACTGGCGCACTTCCTTCACGGTGTCCTCCCGCCCGGAGGACGGTGGTCATCAGAGCACACGGGAGTCGCCTTTCAGCGGAACCAGCGAGAGCACCACCCAGCAGACCCAGCTGTAGACCGCACTGGGCAGAAAGACCGTGAGCAGCTGATGCAGCGGATCGTAATCCAGTCCGTAATACCGGATCAGGCCCAGCAGCACCTGCAGACAGACCAGAATGCCCAGGGCGCGCAGTGCCCGGAAAGGCAGGGCCAGCTGGCGTTCCGGATCCAGCAGCAGGGAACCGAAGAACCCGGCGCTGCAGCCCGCCAGGGCTCCCGCCCCCAGGGGATCGGTGCCCAGCAGGTCCAGCCCCAGGCCGGCCAGAAACCCCAGCCCGGCGGCGGCGGCGGGCCCGCGCGGGGCCAGCAGCCAGAGGGAGCCCACCAGCATCAGGTCCGGGGCCCAGGCCGCAAGCCGCAGCAGGTCGCCCAGGGTGGCCTGCACCAGCACCAGCAGGGCCAGGATCAGCAGAGTCCACATGGCTCACTCGCTCCCGTTCTGGTTCTGGCGGTGGGTGGCCCCGGGAAGGTCTGTGTCACTGGCCGAATCCACGGGCACCAGCGAGGCCGAATCGGCCGGAACGGGCTGCACGATGTATAGTTCCTCGAGCCGGGACAGCGAGGCCAGCGCACGCACGCGCACATCGCGGAACAGGCCGCCGGTGACCTCGTTGGACACGACCACCCCGATGGGAATGCCTTCGGGAAAACGGCTGCTCTTGCCCGAGGTGACCACCAGATCGTCCACCTGGATGTCGCTGCTCAGCGAGATGTCCAGCAGGCGCAGTTCGTTGCTGCCCATGCCCGCCACGATGCCCTCGTCGCGTGTGCGCTGCACCATGGCCCGGGCCCGGAACTCGCGATGCCCCAGCAGGAATCCCTGTGAGACAGCGCCGGTCGTGGAGGTGACCGCTCCCGCCAGACCCCAGGCGGTCACCAGGGCGTCGCCGGGCCGGATCCCGTCGGCGCTGCCCCGGTCCAGCACCACGGATTGTGGTCCCAGGGCACTGCCCCGGGCGATCACCCGGGCGGGAAAGTAGGCATGGTCCTCGCGCGGGCGCACGCCCAGCAGGTGTTCCAGCCGGATGCCCTCGAGGGCCAGCTCGCGCAGGCGGCTGTTCTCCACGAACAGTTCCACCGCATGGCGGCGCAGGCGCCGGTTCTCGGCCGCCAGATCCAGCTGCTGGGGAAACCAGGAAAAGAGGCCCAGTGGACCGCGCATCACGACCAGCACGGCATCACGGGCCCGCAGGGCGGGATAGGAACTGCCGGTGAAGATCAGCAGCAGGCTGAACAGGCAAAGGGCCAGCCAGACAAGCCAGCCAGCGGCGGCCGAGCGGGACGCGTCGAGTTTCATAGGGTTCCGGGGTGACCGATCACGGCGACCCGGCTCCAATCTGCATGTCAGGGGCTGGCTACTTGCGCAGCAGCACCTTGCTGTAGCGGTCCATGTCGTCCAGCACGATGCCGGTGCCGCGTACCACGCAGGTCAGCGGGTCTTCGGCCAGGTTCACCGGCAGGCTGGTTTCTTCGCGCAGGCGCACGGCCAGGCCCTTGAGCAGGGCGCCGCCGCCGGTGAGGATGATGCCGCGATCGCGAATGTCGGCCGCCAGCTCGGGCGGTGTCTTCTCAAGGGACAGCTTCACCGCGTCCACGATGGCGCTCACAGTCTCGGCCAGCGCCTCGCGGATTTCCACCGAGGAGATCTCGACCGCCTTGGGAATGCCCGCGATCAGGTCGCGTCCCTTGGCCACGATCTTCAGTTCCTCCTTGAGCGGAGTGGCGCTGCCGATGCGGCACTTGATTTCTTCGGCCGTGCGCTCGCCGATCAGCAGGTTGTAGTTGCGGCGCATGTACTGGACGATCACCTCGTCCATCTCGTCGCCCCCGGTGCGCACCGAGGTGTCGGTGACGATGCCCGAGAGACTGATCACGGCGATTTCCGTGGTGCCGCCGCCGATGTCGATGACCATCGAGCCGATCGGCTGATCCACGGGCAGGCCCACGCCCAGTGCCGCGGCCATCGGCTCGGCGATGAGATACACTTCGCGAGCCCCCGCGTGCTCGGCGCTGTCGTTGATGATGCGCTTCTCGGCCTTGGTGACCCCGCTGGGCACACAGACGATCACCCGCGGACGGGTCAGCCGGTTGCGGCTGACCTTCTTGATGAAGGCGCGGATCATTTCCTCGGCGATGTCGTCATCGTCAATCACGCCGTCCTTCATCGGGCGGATGGTCTGGATGTCGCTGTGGGTCTTGCCCACCATCTGCCGGGCCTCGTAGCCAATGGCCACCACGCGTCGGTCGCTCTTGCGCACGGCCACCACCGACGGTTCGCGCACCAGAATGCCCTTGCCCTTGACGTAGACCAGCGTGTTGGCGGTACCCAGATCGATGGCGATGTCATTGGAGAACAGGCCGCCGAGCAGATTGAAGATGGAAAAGGCCATGGGCTGTGTTCCTGCTGGGGGCCCTTGCCCCGGTCGATGATGAATGGCGTGTGATGCAGTCCCCACAGGGGTGGAAACACCGTCAACCAACGGACTCCGGACCTAGTGGCGGAAGTGACGGAACCCCGTGAACAGCATGCCGATTCCGGCCGCGTCGGCCGCGGCGATCACATCGGCGTCGCGCACGCTGCCGCCGGGCTGGATGATGGCCGTGATGCCCGCGGCGGCGGCTTGCTCGATCGCGTCGGGGAAGGGAAAGAACGCGTCGGAGGCCAGCACGGCTCCCTGAAGCGAATGCCCTTCGAAGCGGGCCTTGCTCAGCGCCAGCTCGCAGGCGTCCACGCGTGACATCTGACCGGCGCCGATGCCGATGGTGCCGTTCTCGCGTGCGATCACGATCGCATTGGATTTGACGTGCCGGCAGACCGACCAGGCAAAAAGCAGACTGATGAACTCCTGGCCGAAGGGACGCCGCTTCGTGACGCTGTTGTAATTGCCGGGTGTGTGGTCGCCCCGGTCGTGGCCCTGGACGAGCACACCGCCGAAGAAGCTCTGCAGCTTGTGATCGTACCAGGGCTGGGCGCCGGGAATGTAGGTCAGCAGACGGCGATCCTTCTTGCGGCGCAGCAGTTCCAGCGCGTCGGGTGTGAATTCCGGAGCGATGAGAATTTCCATGAAGTGCGGATGCACGGCCCTGGCCGTCTCGATGTCGACCGGACGGTTCCAGATCACGATGCCGCCGAAGGGGCTGCGGGTGTCACACGCGAAAGCCCCGTTGAAAGCCTCCACGGGCGAATCGCCCATGGCCACCCCGCAGGGATTGGTGTGTTTGAGAATGGCGCAGACCGCCTGCGGGTCGCCGTGGAAGGACCGCATGATGTCCAGGGCCGCGTCCAGATCGATCAGGTTGTTGTAGGACAGTTCCTTGCCGTGCAGGATGCCCGTGTTGCCCATGCTGCCGTAGACGGCGGCCGGCTGGTGGGGATTCTCGCCATAGCGCAGGGACTTCACCCGGGGCAGGGTCAGCGAGAGCACGGCCGGCGTGGCATCCAGAGTGGCGTTGTCCTTGCCTTCGAAGGCCTCGGCCAGAATGTGTGAGATCAGGCCGTCGTAGGACGCGGTGCGCGAAAAGGCCTTCACCGCCAGTTGGCGGCGATACTCGAGGGTCGTGCCCCCCTCCTCCAGTGCCTGGGCCAGCGCGCCATAGTCGCCGGTGTCACTCACGACCGCCACGTGACTGTGGTTCTTGGCCGCGCTGCGCAACATGGAGGGCCCGCCGATGTCCACGTTCTCGACCAGATCTTCCAGGGTCACGCCCGGGCGCTTGCTGACTTCCTCGAAAGGATAGAGCGTCACGATAACCAGATCGATCAGACCGATGCCGTGGGTTTCGGCGTCGGCCAGGTCACCGGGCTGATCGCGCCGGGCCAGCAGGCCTCCGTGGACGGCGGGGTGCAGGGTCTTGACCCGCCCACCGAAGAGCTCGGGATACTGGGTCAGATCGCTCACGTCACGCACGGCCAGACCTTCGCTGCGCAGCAGGGCGGCGGTGCCCCCGGTGCTCAGCAGCTCACAGCCCGACTGGACCAGAGTGCGGGCCAGGTCCACGATGCCGCTCTTGTCGTACACGGAGAGCAGTGCCCGCCTGGGCATCAGACGTTCAGCCATGGAGTGGGCTTTCCTTTCTCACTGTGAGTGTGCCCCGGTGCAGGCGCTCCAGGGTGTCGGCAAACAGCCGGTGTTCCACGGCCAGCACGCGTGCGGCCACCTCGTCGGGGCCGCTGGCGCCTTCCAGATCGGTGCTGGCCTGGGCCAGAATCGTGCCGTGGTCGTAGATGCCATCCACCAGATGCACCGTGGCCCCGCTGACGCGGCAGCCGGCGTTCCAGACCGCACGGTGCACGTGGCTGCCGTACATGCCCGGCCCGCCGAAGGACGGCAGCAGTGCCGGGTGGATGTTGTAGATCGCCCCGGGCCAGGCTTCCAGCAGGACCGCCGGGACCTTGCGCAGGAATCCGGCCAGCACAAGACTGTCGACCGCTTGCCCGCGCAACCAGTCCAGGACGTCATCGGCACGCGGGGCATGGTCTCCCCAGCATGCCCGGCCAAAAACCGCCGTTTCCAGACCCGCAGCCTGGGCCAGCTCGAGGGCCGGGGCCTTTGCCCGGTCGGAGAGCAGGCAGACCGCCCGGCACCCCAAGCGCTTCTCGCGGATGGCGGTCAGGATCGCCCGCACGTTGCTGCCGGTTCCGGAAGCAAGAAATGCCAATCGCTCGGGGCGGTGCAGCATCGGGATCCAGAATTGGGGGACGGTTCGAATGGTCGGGATCAGCCCTTGGCCTCCCATCCGGCATTGCCGGGGCAGGGCCGACTCGTCGACTTTCCGGAGCGACCGGAACCTGGTTGATGGTCGGGTCGTGTCCGGTGGCCGAATCGGCTTCCAAAGGCCTGCAAAATATAGGACAAGGCACGGGACCCTGCCAATCGTGGGCGGGCTGCCGACAGCGGAAGTTGGCGGCGAATCGCTGCAGGAATGGGTATGCCCACTCAGCCGGCCCAGGGCTTCCGGGCGAACCCTGATTCGTGGGAGACAGGCGGTCCGGCGTGTCCATTTCCGGTGATAGAGCTACTTTTGCGCCTTCCCGGACCCGTCAGCCGGGCGGCCGGCTCCCGTTTTCCGGCCCCGACGCCTGTCATCTGCGCGATCCCAGCGAAACACCTGCGACTGCCGCTCCCGCGTGCAGAAAGGAGTCCCGATGCCTGCACCGGAACAGCCCACCTCCAGCGCCCGCCAGAGCCGTGGCCTGTCGGCCGAAGCCTATCGGCCGCTTGATGGCAGGGAGTACCAGCCCTACGTGCCCGCCGCAGAGCAGTCGATGGCGGAATTCACTCTGCGGGCCGTGGTGCTGGGAGCGATCCTGGGCGTGGTCTTCGGTGCCGCCAACGCCTATCTGGGCCTGAAGGTGGGCATGACCGTGACCGCCTCGATCCCGGTGAGCGTGATTTCCATGGCCATCCTGCGCGGCCTGTTGAAGAACGGCACGATCCTCGAGAACAACATCGTGCAGACCATCGGCTCCTCCGGCGAAAGCCTGGCCGCGGGCATCATCTTCACCGTGCCGGCCCTGATCATGATGGGCATGGCCCCCGGGCTGGGCACGATGTTCCTGATCGCCAGTCTGGGTGGTCTGCTGGGTGTGCTGTTCATGATTCCGCTGCGCCGCTGGCTGATCGTCAAGGAACACGGACATCTGCCCTACCCCGAAGGCACCGGCTGTGCCGAGGTGCTGGTGGCCGGAGAGGAAGGCGGCAGCAAGGCGCGCAACGTGTTCGCGGGCCTGGTGGTGGGCTTCCTCTACAAGCTGGGCATGGACCGCAACGCCTTCGCCCTCTGGAGCGACGCACCCGAACTGGGCCTGCACAAGCTGCGCACGGCCATCGGCATGGATGCCCTGCCCAGCCTGGTGGGCGTGGGTTTCATCATCGGCCCCCGGATCGCCGCCACCATGCTGGCCGGCGGCATGCTGGCCTGGCTGGTGCTGATACCACTGATCGCCGTGTTCGGTGATGGGCTGGCGCACCCGATCTACCCCGCGGTGGACACACTGATCTCGGCGATGGAGCCCGGCGACATCTGGTCGAAATACATCCGCTACGTGGGTGCCGGAGCCGTGACCTTCTGCGGCCTGGTCAGCCTGGCCCGCAACATGCCGGCCATGCTGGGCGGACTCAAGGGGCTGGGCAAGGCCGTGTCCAGCGGTGCCGAAGGAGTCGCGGGCAAGCGCCCGCGCACGGACGTGGACCTCTCGCTGCGCACCGTGATTCTGGGTGCCATCGGGGTGGCACTGGCGCTTTGGCTGGTACCAAGCATGCACCTGGGTCTCGTGGGTGCCGTGCTGGTGGTTGTGTTCACCTTCTTCTTCACCGTGGTCTCCTCCCGCGTGGTGGGTCTGGTGGGCGGCAGCAGCCTGCCGGTGTCGGGCATGACGATCAGTGCCCTGCTGGGCACCAGTCTGGTCTTCGTGGCCATGGGATTCGAGGGTGAGCTGGCCAAGATGGCCGCGCTCACCGTGGGCGCCGTGGTCTGCGTGGGCATCTCCACGGCGGGCGACATCAGTCAGGACCTCAAGACCGGCTTTCTGGTGGGCGCGACCCCGCGTCGCCAGCAGCAGGGCGAGATCATTGGTGTGCTCACGGCGGCGGTCTTCATCGGGCTGATTCTCAATGTGCTGCATGCCGCCTTCGGCATCGGCAGTGCCGAACTGCCCGCCCCCCAGGCCACCCTGATGCGTCTGGTGGTGGAAGGCGTGCTCGACGGCAACCTGCCCTGGACGCTGGTCTTCACGGGTGCCGCCATCGGACTGATGGTGGAAATGCTGGGCGTGTCCGGCCTGCCCTTCGCGGTGGGCCTGTACCTGCCCATGAGCCTGTCGGTGCCCGTGATGCTGGGCGGTCTGATTCGCGGGGCACTGGAACAGCGCAAGTCCCTGAGCGAGGATCAGCGCAAGGAAGGCCGTGAGAACGGCGTGCTGCTGGCCAGCGGACTGATTGCGGGCGAGGCGGTGCTGGGCATCGTGATCGCCGTGTTCATCGTGACCCGCGAACGCCTGGGCCTGAGCTGGAGTCCCGCGATTCCGCATCCCTGGGGAGCGGGCATGGAAGGCCTGCTGGGCTTTCTGTTGCTGATGGGCCTGGCGGCCTGGTTCACCGGGCGCGTGCTCAGTGCGGGCAAAGGAGAGAAACCATGAGCGACTCCAGGGGCGGAGCGATCGTCTGGCAGGACCTGACCGTGGCCGAGGCCGGCGCGATCAAGGACTTCTACAGCAAGGTCACGGGCTGGGGAGTCAACGAGGAGCCCATGGGCGACTATGTGGACTATTCCATGAGCGACCAGGACGGCAATGTGGTGGCGGGCATCTGCCATGCCCGGGGCAGCAATGCCGGGCTGCCACCCCAGTGGCTGGTCTACATCCAGGTGGCCAGCGTGGCGGCCAGCGCGAGAATGTGCCAGGACCTGGGCGGCAAGGTACTGGACGGACCACGCCGGATGGGGGCCCAGGACTTCTGCGTGATCCAGGACCCCGCCGGCGCCGTGGCGGCCCTGATGGGCCCTTCCAGCGAGGACTGAACCCGGTCCGCCTCCGGACTCCGCCAAGGCTGGATTCCGTTGGCCGCGCGTACTATACTTCGCGGCTTCGCGGCTTGTCCGCCATGCCATCGAGTCGTCCATACCTGTTCGAGAAAGGGACACGCACCCGTGCTGCAGATCCAGGAGGTGAGCAGGCGATTCGACGATCTGGTCGCCGTGGACCGGGTCAGCCTGACCATCGAGAGCGGCGAGTTCTTCACCCTGCTGGGCCCCTCGGGCTGCGGCAAAACCACCCTCTTGCGCCTGCTGGCGGGTTTCGACCGACCTGACGGAGGCGACATCCTGCTGGATGGCAAGAGCCTGGCCCAGGTCCCCCCAGAAAAGCGCCCCGTGCATACCGTGTTCCAGAACTACGCCCTCTTCCCGCACATGACCGTGGCCCAGAACATCGCCTTTCCTCTGCGCATGGCCGGGCTGCCCAAGGCGGATGTGGAGCGGCGCGTGCAGAAGGCCCTCGAGGATGTGCGTCTGCCCGACAAGGCCCGACGCTTTCCCTCGGAATGCTCGGGTGGCCAGCGCCAGCGCATCGCCATCGCCCGGGCGCTGGTCAACCGTCCGCGCATGCTGTTGCTGGACGAACCACTGTCCGCGCTGGACGCCAAGCTCAAGGAGCAGCTCCAGCTGGAACTGATCAACCTGCAGAAGGAAGTGGGCATCACCTTCGTGTATGTGACTCACGATCAGGGCGAGGCCCTGGCGCTCAGCCACCGCATCGCCGTGATGAACGAGGGCCGCATCGTGCAGCTGGACGAGCCCAGCCGTCTCTACGGCACCCCCAACAGCCGCTTCGTGGCCGACTTCATCGGGCAATGCAACCTGCTGGACGGACGGATCACGGCCCTGGAGGGTGAGCGCTGCCGGGTGAATCTGGACGGTCTGGGCGAGGTACTGACACCCCGTTCCTTTGCGGGCGAGCCCGGCCAGGCATGCGTGCTGACCCTGCGCCCCGAGAAGATCCGCATCGCCAGCGGGCTGGATGCCGATCCCGAGGAAGTGCATTTCCGGGGCACCGTGCACGACCTGCTCTACCTGGGCGACGTGACCGTGTACATCGTGGAACTGACCAATGGGCACCGCCTGGAAGCGCTGCTGGCCAATTCGCAGGCCGGACGTCCGCGTTTCTTCGAGGTGGGCGATCCGGTGGAAGTGGCCTGGCACTGGAAGGCCGGCCACCTGGTGCAGGACTGAAGGCGTGACCCGCGACTCACGCCTGGGCCGCTGGATCACCAGCCTGCCCCCGCTGGTCTACCTGCTGGTGTTCTTCGCGGCGCCGGCGGCGATCATGCTCTTCGCCTCCTTCCGTCATCCGGGTGACTACGGCGGCCTGGCCCCCTGGTTCAGCCGTGGTCCTGAAGGCCTGCAGCTGGACCTGACCCTGGACAATTATCGCCGTCTGGTTGAAAGCCCGGTCTACCTGCGCCTCTTCGCCAAGTCCCTGGGTTACGCCGTGCTCTCCACGGGGATCTGCCTGCTGCTGGCCTACCCGCTGGCGCTGGTGATCGCGCGCTCGGCGAAGAAGTGGCGCGACCTGCTGGTGCTGCTGGTGATCCTGCCCTTCTGGAGCAATTTCCTGGTACGCATCTACGCCTGGATGATCCTGCTCAGCCCGGGCGGAGCGCTCACCGCGGCGCTCAACTGGCTGCGCGCCCTCGTGGGACTTGAACCGACCAGCCTGCTCTTCACGCCCACCGCGGTGGTGATCTGTCTGGTGTACGTGCATCTGCCCTTCATGGTGTTGCCGCTGTACGCCAATCTCGAGAAACACGATCTGGCGCTGCTGGACGCCGCCCAGGATCTGGGCGCCAGCCGCTGGCAGCGTTTCCTCAAGGTGACCCTGCCGCTCTCGATGCCCGGGATCTATGCCGGCAGCACCCTGGTCTTCATTCCCGTGCTGGGCATGTTCGCGGTACCCGACCTGATTGGCGGCACCCGCGGGATCATGATCGGCAATCTGATCAAGCAGCAGTTCCTTGAATCACGCGACTGGCCCTTCGGCAGTGTGCTCTCGATGGTGCTGACGGTGGGCGCGATCCTGCTGGCGCTGGGCGCGGCCCTGCTGGCCCGCCGGGGAGGAGGTGCCCGTGCCCAGAGCTGAAAGCTGGCTCAAGCTGGCCGCCGGGGCGATCTTCGCCTTCCTCTACCTGCCGCTGGCGGTGGTGGTGCTGTTTTCCTTCAACGACTCACGCCTGAACGCCGAATGGGTGGGCTTCACCCTCGACTGGTACCGCGTGCTCTTCGCCGACACGGAAATGCTCAACGCCGCGCTCAATTCGCTGCTGATCGCCGTGATCAGCTCGGCGGGTGCCACCACGCTGGGAACTCTGGCCGGACTGGCCCTGCATCGTTACCGGCTGCGGGTGCTGCCCGCCCTGGTGCTGGCCCCGATCGCGATTCCCGAAGTGCTGATGGGAGTGAGCCTGCTGATCTTCTTCATCATGCTCAACATGACGCTGGGCACGCTCTCGATCATTCTGTCGCACATCACCTTCTGCATCGGCTTCGTGGCCATCGTGGTACAGTCGCGTCTGGCGGGCATGGACGAGAGTCTGGGCGAGGCCGCGCGCGATCTGGGCGCCACGCCCTTCCAGGCCTTCAGACTGATCACCCTGCCGCTGATCCTGCCGGGCATCCTGGCGGGCGCGCTGCTGGCCTTCACCCTTTCGATCGACGATTTCGTGATCACCTTCTTCACTGCCGGGGTGGGCAGTTCCACCCTGCCTCTGCAGATCTATTCGATGATCAAGATCGCGGTCACCCCCGAGGTGAACGCCGTGTCCACCCTGCTGATGTGCCTGACCCTGGTGCTGATCCTGGGCGTGTCACGCCTCTCACCCGGGGCCCTGCGTGGCGCCGAGACCCTCAAAGGAGACGAAACCCCATGAAGACCCTGCTGGCCTGCTCCGCCCTGGCCCTGCTGATCGGTTGTTCCTCCGACTCCGGCAAGCAGGCCGCCAAGGGCCCTGCCGAACTGCACCTGTACAACTGGAACGACTACATCGCCCCCGAAACCGTGCAGCGCTTCGAGCAGCGTGCCGGCTGCAAGGTGGTGCAGGACTACTATTCGGGCACCGAGGAGATGCTGGCCAAGCTGAGCGCGGGCGCCAGTGGCTACGATGTGATCATTCCCACCCAGAACGCGGTGGAAGCCCTGGTGCGCCAGGGCGCCCTGCGGCCACTGGACAAGGCCAAGCTGCCCCATCTGGCCAACACCAACCCGGCCTATCTGAACCGCGACTTCGACCCGGGCAATGTATACTCGCTGCCCTACGCCTTCACCACCACCCTGATCGGCTACAACGAGACCAAGCTGGCCGAACTGGACATCCAGGCCGACGACTGGGCCGTGATCTTCGACCCGGTGGTTCTCGAAACGCTCAAGGGCAAGGTCACGGTCATGGATGACCAGCTGGAACTGTTCGCCGCCGCCCTCAAGTACCTGGGTCATTCGATCAACGACCGCGATCCCGCCCACCTCGCCGAGGCCCAGGCCGTGATCCGCGCCGCCAAGCCTTTCTGGGCGGCCTTCAACTCCTCGAGCTACATCAAGGAGCTCACGGTGGGCAACATCTGGGTGGCACACGGCTATTCCAGTGACATGTTCCAGGCGCGCGCCGATGCCGCCGCCGCGGGGCGCGACTTCAGCGTGGCCTTCGCCCTGCCGCGCCAGGGGGCCGTGCAGGCGCTGGACAATATGGTCATCCCGGCCAGCTCGAAACAGCCGGAGCTGGCCCATGCCTTCATTGACTTCATGCTGGAAGGCGAGAATGCGGCCGAGCTGAGCAACCTGATCGGGACAGGCAATCCCAACCGGGCCGCGATGGCTTTCATCAAACCCGAGATCGCGGCGCTGACCTCGGTCTTTCCCGATTCGCTGACCCAGGCCAAGCTGGAACTGCTGGTGGATCTGAATCGGGAACAGCGCCAGTTGATCAATCGCCTCTGGACGGAAGTGAAGCTGGATTAGGCCAGATAAAGCCAATTCCGGGAAGCATGGACGAAACAAGGGGCGCAGCGATTCTGCGCCCCATTTCATTGCCCGCCGCAAACAGCATCAAATAAATTGCGGCGTATGGTTGACTTGACGAATTATAGTCCTATCATCAACGCCGACTGCCTGACACACCAGTAGACACGCACCCCGCCCATGGCCCGTTGCCCTGCTTGGAGCGCTTGTGAAGCGCCGCCCACCCGGGCCGCACACCACCAGGAAGTCTGACCTGCGCAACAATGCGCCACACCCAGCGTTACGCGGGTGTTTTTCGGAGTCCATGAGGGACCCCGAGGCACCCATCACTGTTCGGATTGGAGATCGACATGAAATTGTATGTGGGCAACATGGCCTTTTCGGTGACGGACGCCCAGCTGCGTACCGCCTTTGAGGCTTTCGGCACGGTGGAAGAAGTCGCGGTGATCAATGACCGTGACACGGGCCGCCCCAAGGGCTTCGCCTTCGTTACCATGCCCAACGCCCAGGAGGCCAATGCGGCCATCAACGGGCTGAATGAGAAGGATCTCGGCGGCCGCAATCTGCGCGTCAACGAAGCCAAGCCCAAGACCGAAGGTGGCGGCAGCCGCTGGTAGTCCTCGAGCACTCACGGCGCGGCTGACCTGCTCGGTCGCGTTGTAATGGCATCAACGCCGCTGTGGGCCTGGCCCGCAGCGGCGTTTTCCTTGTGTCCTGGTCCATCTTCCGCTGCGGCTTCGCACCTGCGGCTCACGTCGATCCGGGCAATCCCGCCTTCACGGCCAGGGCCTGGTTAAGATGTCGGCGCTGGTGAGCCACCAGGATGCGCAGGGCGTCGGCCCAGGAGTAGCACATCCAGTGAGCGGCGGGCGAGGAAACGATGATCCGCTCCGCATCCAGCCGGCCAGCCGCGTGAATCATGTTGAGAACATGATGCTGCTGTTCCAGGAAACGGGGCACGATCTCCACCGGCAGCTCGTCCGCCGAAGGTTGCCAACTGGCCGGTGCCTTGTACTTCCGCGCGGGCGTGGGTGTCAATGACGCGAGCAGCATGCCGCCGAAGAGCGCGGGCAGCAGGGGCAACCGTCCAATGAAGCCATGGACGGTCTCGCCCCGGGCAAGGCGATGTCCAAGCTCCAGGTAGCCTCGATCGGTCACCACCAGGTGATCGAGGCACTGGGCCACGCTCCAGCGCCCGGGTCCGGGCTGTGTGTTCAGAGCTCTCAGGCCCATGGTGGCAAAGGCCTGCTCCACTTCCTGACCGATCGCTTTGCACTGACTGGCCAGCCGATCCAGTCCGACCCGTTGAACGGATGCCATTCGATCGCTCCCTGTGTTGCATGACCGGTCAAGCGCTGCCAGATGGGCTGTCGGCAACCTGTTCGTGAGAGCATGATCCCCCACCGTCTTCAGTTCAACCGTATCACCTTGCGGCTCATGGCATCACGCAGAGTGCCCCCTGCCGTCAACCGTTCCAGCCGGACGATGTACAGTCCGCTGGGAGCCGAAGGCGCCGACCAGCTCACCCGGTGTTCTCCCGGCGCGACCTGCCCGTCCAGGAGCACGGCCACCCGCCGACCACGCAAGTCGTAGACGCTCATGCGCAGGAACTCGCTCTGGCCCAGCCGAAGACTGAAGGATGTGGAGGGGTTGAAAGGATTGGGTGCCGCATCGGAGAGCTCGAAGTCCCCGGGCAGCGCCCGGTCAATGCCCGTGCCGGTGTAGAAGAAGCTGACGCTGGCCTCGACGGCCGGATCCAGCGGATTGCCCTGGGCATCGCGCAGGGCCAGTTCCACGGTATTGCTGCCGGACAGAGCGACGTCCAGCAGCAGCGGATCCAGGCTGCTGTGATCCGCCAGCGGTTCGCCATTGAGATGCACGGCCAGATGGCCCAGCCCGTCGCCCAGCTCGAATCCGCTCAGCAGGAAGGATACGGCGATCGGCAGCTCGTCCAGTTCCTGGTCGGGCTGCGGATCCACGATGCTCAGTTGGGGCGGGAACCAGTGGAAGACCAGATCGGCGCTCACCATCGGATCGATGGGCTGGAGGGCGTGATCCACCAGCAGGAAGGTGATGCTGTAGTCTCCCGGTGTGTCCAGGTCCACGGCAAGGCTGGTTTCCGCCGTGCTGAAGGTGCTCATCCCGTCCGGGCCGGTCACGAAACCACGCACCAGGCCATCGCCCTCGGTCTCGGAGAGCACGAAGTTCTCCACGGCCAGCTCGATCCGCGCGGGTTGCAGGCGCAGCGTATCACCGGACGCAGGTGACAGGACCTGGAGCGTGGGTTCTGGCAGCACACCGGTCGGTCCCAGACTGCCATCGGGATTCAGGTTCTGCAGGTAGACATCACTGGGGCCACTGCGCTGGTCGGCCCAGACCGCCAGCAGACTGCCGGCCGAAATCAGCGCCGTGCTCAGGTACCCTTTCTGCGAGACCGTGGTGGTCAGGTCCACCGGCCCGGCGAAGAGCGGCGTGCCTTCAGGACTGAGTCCCAGACCCTTGATGCTGGAATTGATCGCGCTGCCCGCGTCGTATTCCTGCCAGGCCAGCAGGCTGGAGCCGTCGGCCAGGGCATGCAGGCCCAGGCGGAACTGCTGGGGCCCGCCCAGGGGTGCCAGGCTGAGCCCGTTGGCGCCCCAGAGCGGAGTGGCCGTGGAATCCAGGCGCTGGGCCCCCATGCCCACCTGGGTCTGGCCGAGGTTGGCCGACTGCCAGGCCACGATCACGTCCTGGCTGGCCATGTCCAGCGCCAGCACGGGGCTGGTCTGCAGCTCGGCGGGATTGCCCACCATGACACCGTTGGCCGCCCAGCGGATCTGGCCCGCCGCATCCACGCGCTGGACCCAGGTGTGCAGTTGGTTGCTGAGGTGCGAATCGTACCACCAGCAGACCGCGCCATCGCTGCCATCATTCAACACATCGGGCCGCATCTGGAAGCCAATGCCGCCCACCGTGTTCAGCGGAGTGCCGCCCGGTGTCCACAATTCGTTGCCCGCCGCATCGAAACGGCGCAGGTAGAGATGTCGTGGCGAACTGAAACTGCTGCCCTGCACGTCCACCACCGAAAGCAGGAAGCCGTCGTCGCTGGTGGCCGCCATGCGCGGAATCGAGAGGCCGAAGGTCGAGGTCAGTACCCGGGACGCGGGCTCCCAGACATCCTCTCCGGCCGGGGAGAGGCGGTGCAGGACCACGGCGGAGCCATTGCTGGCCGTATCCTGCTGCCAGGCGATCACGATGTCGCCGCCCACGGTGGCCAGAATCCGCTGCCCCACGTCACTGCCGTCGTTGTCCGACAGCCGGATCCCGTTCGCCCCCCAGACGAAATCACCCGCGGGCGAGATGCGGTAGGCGTAGATTTCCCAGTCTTCTCCATCGCGCACGTCGTTGGTGACCACGATCGCGTGATCCTCGCCATCCACGCCCAGATCCCACTCGGTGATGAAACTGGTCATGGCGTGATCGCTCACCAACAAACCGTTGGCGGCAAACTGGGGCAGGCCCTCGGCATCCAGCAACTGCAGGCGCACGTCGTAGTTGCCACTGGCCGTGTCGTACCACAGAACCCAGGCTCCGCCCGCCTGGGTGGCGCGCACCAGGGGTGTGGTCTGTTCACCGGCGAGAGCGCCAAGTACCAGGTTCGTGGAAGGATCGGAGGGCCATTGGGCCCTGGCGCTGAGAGTCATCAGCAGGACGACCCACAGGGATAGAGTGTGCATGGGGAATCTCCTTGCGGCGAGGGTGCCGAACCGTTCGAATCGGGCTGCAGAATACCAATTCGGAGCGGCAGACACAGCCGCTTTCTGGTGTGGTGTCAGTTCCTTCCCGGAGCGGGCTGCCGCGAGCAGACAGAACCGGCGGCCCTGAGGCCGCCGGTTGTGGAAAACCAGGGATGGTATCGAGGCGCGGAGGCCGGAACGGTCTCAGCGCAATCGGCTTACTTGAGCAGCACCAGCTTGCGGCTCTCGCGGAAGCCTTCGGCCTCGAGGGTGGCGAAGTAGACACCACTGGGCAGACCGGCCGCCTCGAACCGCGTGCTGTGCTCGCCGGCGTTCTGCAGTCCACTGACCAGCACGGCCACTTCCCGTCCGGCCAGATCATGCACGCTCAGCGTGACCGGAGCGGTGTGATCCAGACTCCAGTCGATGGTCGTGGACGGATTGAAGGGATTGGGATAGGGATTGCCCAGGCTGAAAGCGGCGGGCAGGTCTTCGGTGCCGGCGCTGCGGCTGCAGAAGTTGAAGCACACTTCGTAGGGAATCGGCCCCGAGAGCAGGGTGCAGGTGGACGCATCCCAGCCCAGATAGATCGCCAGCTGAAGGGTGTAGTTGCCCGCGGGCATGCATTCGGGCGGATTGCCCGGGGTGATCCAGTTGTAGCCGTGGTCCTTGTCGACGAAGTCGGGTTCGGCCCAGCTGAGGCAGGGATTGGGGCAGACGCCCGGGTTGTCATCTCCCTCGAAGGACACACCGGGACCCTCCACGCTGCCGATGGCGGTGTTCACCGAACCGGAACCGCAGGTGGAGATGGACCAGTCGCAGCAATCCTGCTCGACCACGAAGGGAATCTGCACGACCTGGTAGGGCCCGGGGACCGTACCCTGAATGCAGATTTCCGCGCGGGAGGCAAGCGGGACGAGACCCAGACAAACAGAGAGCAGCACGGCGCGCATGGAACCTCCGGGAGGGATTTGAACAGGGATGTGGATGACTTTGCTGGCGCTGACTTCAGCAAGCATCATGCCATCCCCAACTGCCTGTTTTCAAGCTGGACTTGGCCGAATCGGGCATGCCGACTGTTCAGAAAGTCGGCAGCCTGCCGGATCCGGAACAAAAAAGCCCTCCGGAATCCCGGAGGGCTGTGTGCATGCACAACTGGCGCACCCTCAGTCGCGAGGACCGCGGCGCCCGCGCGGAGCCGAGCCGGGACTGGAGGGACGCGCGCCCCGGCCAGAACCGGAACCCGAGCGCGAACCACCTTCTCCTCCGCCCGAGCGGCCACGGGGTGGCTGGCTGCTGCCGGGGCGACGCTCGCTGGACCCGGGTCTGCCGGCATCATCACGGCGCGGAGGCGCGCCCGCACTGCCACCACCGGAGGGTTTGGTGCGGCGATTGGGGTTGTCCTTCCAGCTCAGGGAGCCGCCGCTGGGGCGGGATGTGCCTCCGCCACTGCGGCCCTCGGGACGGGCTCCCCCTGCCCCACGGCCATCAGGACGGCCACCGCCTGCCGGGCGGCCTTCGGGACGGCCCGCGCCTGCGCCACGGCCCTCGGGGCGACCCCCGCTTGAGCCACGGAAGTCAGGACGGCCACCGGATCCTCCCCGACTGTCGGGACGCCCGGCGGATCCTCCCCGGTTGTCAGGACGGCCACCGGTGGCACCGCGTCCATCGGGACGACCCTCGGGACGACTGCCGCGCCCTTCCTGGCGGGTGCTGCCGCTCTCGGGACGACCACTGGGACGGCCGCCGGAAGGACGGGAATCGTAACCCCCTCCAGAGCGGGCTCCTGGTCGGCCCTCGCCGGCGGGACGGCCAGCGGGTCGGCCTCCAGCAGGCCGGCCTCCAGCAGGTCGGCCTTCGGGCCTCGTGGAAGCGGCAGGACGGCTCTCGGGACGAGGTGCCCGGGTGGCGTCGCCATCGCGGCCATGGTGCTCATCGGAACGTGTCGGACGGCTGGCGGGCGCGCTGCCAGCACGGCGTCCCTGGGGACGGGGCGGACGCTCCTCCTCGATCTCGGGCTGACCCGGGGCGAAGCCGTCGATGATCTCGGGCACCAGGCGCTGACCGATCAGGTGTTCGATGTCACGCAGGAACTTGAGTTCGTCGTTGCTCACCAGCGAGAGGGCCTGGCCGGTCATGCCCGCCCTGCCCGTGCGGCCGATGCGGTGCACGTAGTCTTCGGGCACGTTGGGCAGCTCGTAATTGATCACGCGGGGCAGCTGCTGGATGTCGAGACCGCGCGCGGCCAGATCCGTGGCCACCAGGGCCCGCAGCCCGCCCTCCTTGAAATGGGCCAGCGCCTTGGTGCGCGCCGCCTGGCTCTTGTTGCCGTGAATGGCCATGCTGTGGATCCCGTCGCGGTCCAGGCGCTTGGCCAGCCGGTTGGCGCCGTGTTTCGTGCGACAGAAGATCAGCACCTGCTGCCAGTCGCTCTCGCGAATCATGTAGCTCAGCAGCTGGGCCTTGTGATCCTTTTCGACGCGCACCATGAACTGCTGCACGGTTTCGGCGGCCGTGGCGGCCGGGCTGACGTCGATCTGCACCGGGTCGGTGAGGAAGTTGCCGGCCAGTCTGCGGATTTCCGGCGAGAAGGTCGCCGAGAAGAGCAGGTTCTGGCGACGGGGAGGCATGAGCGCCAGAATGCGTTTCAGGTCCACGATGAAGCCCATGTCCAGCATGCGGTCGGCCTCGTCCAGCACCAGAATCTGGATGTGTGACAGGTCCACGGCGCCCTGGCTGTGCAGGTCCAGCAGACGGCCGGGGGTGGCCACCAGGATGTCGACGCCGTGACGCAACTGGGAAATCTGCGGCCGGATGTTGACCCCGCCGAAGACGACTGCGGCCCGCAGGGGCGTGTTGCGCCCGTAGATCTCGACGCTCTCGGCCACCTGGGCAGCCAGTTCGCGGGTGGGCACCAGCACCAGGCAACGGGGCTCGCGGCGCCGCTCGCCGGGCACGGCCGACAGCAGCTGCAGCAGGGGCAGGGTGAAGCCGGCGGTCTTGCCGGTGCCGGTCTGGGCGGCGGCCATCAGGTCGTCGCCGGCCAGCACGACCGGAATGGCCTGACGCTGGATGGGCGTGGGGGTTTCGTAACCGCGTGCACGTACGGCACGCAGCAAGGCCTCGTTGAGGCCCAGGGATTCAAACGACATGTGTTTTCTCGATGCTGTGCCAGCCATGCAGGGAAATTGCCAGAAGGGTCGCGACGGCTGGTGGCGCGGGGTTCCGGAGGGGCGCTCAAGGCGCGGGGCCCGGCCGACGTAAAGGGCGGGACGGGGCACTATAGCATTGTCATGCGCAGGAACAAACTCCTGCGACCATCCTATTTCCCGTCAGCCCAATATCCGTCACCCCCGCGGAAGCGGGGGCCCATTGCATGGCGCCCCGGTGGTTACACCGAGCATTTCATCGTGAGAATCCCCCACCACACGTTCATCCCCTTCCACCGGAATCCCGTCACTGCCTCGGTTCCGTGATGCCTTCTTCGGCCGGGGGCTGCCTCCCGTGAGGCATCGTTTTCCACCTTTCTTTGGACGGGTCCAAAGCAAGGTGGAGCCAAAGAAAGACCCTCTTCGCAGGCCTCGCGCCGCGCAAACTTGGCCCGCGCTGCGGTCCGGCGAGCAAGCGCGGCGGCCCACGCTCCTGCTCGACCGTTCCGTCTCGATGGTTCCGCCACCGGCGTCACCGCTGTGACAATCAGCGCGACATCCGGGTCAAGTTCAAAGGTGTCATCCCCGTGATCATTGTCTTCTGGGTCGGCGAATGGGGATCCCGACGGGTTATACCGAAATTCATTCTCGTTCGTGACCGGTGTGCGACTGACAGTATGCGTGTCACGGATGCTATCGCCGGTCGCCGGCAATACACTCCCCTGCGCGGGGGGCGCTCTCACCTTTTTCTTCGCGAAGAAAAGGTCCGGCGAAAGAGCGGCAGGCCTCGCGCCGCGCTTTGTCGCCCGCGATGCGGTCCTAGCGGCGGAGACGCGGCGGTTGACTTCGTCGGGAATTACCCTGCTCAGACAACGTTCATGTCTCGATGCCATTTTCGCCGCCACCGGCGATCACCATCTTTTGGAAGAAGATTGATCAGAGACATAGCCGCAAAGCACTGCAGCCGGGCGATTGGGATGCAAAGCCAACACTTGGGAGGATCATGTCGGCCTCGCCTTTTGCGGCGAAATCCAGGGTTGCTGCCAGGAATTCGCCCGGTTGTGAACCGGAAGCTGATCCTCGACTCCACCCATCCATCTTCCATCCCCTTCTTGGGCACCGGCATCCAAAGTCACAGACAAAGTCCACGTCCATGCCAGAGGCGTTGGAAATCCTCGCCACGGTCTCGTCTGGCGGCCTCCCGCAGCGAACTTTTCCACCTTTCTTTGGACGGGTGCCAAAGCAAGGTGGAGCCAACTGACGTTTGTCACTCGCAAAGCCTCGCGCATGCGGTACGAAGGCAGCCCGCGATGCGGTGGTTCCTGGCCAAGCGCGGCCGATCACGTGAATGACCCCGTTCAAGGCAGAAAAGGGACGACGCCTCCACCAGGCGCTTCGATCCGGGAACGGAAGGACTTGATTCAGAAACAACCTCGAGCCGTCTGCTTCCAGCCAGGCCCGATGAAGCGCTGGCAGTTGATCGCGTCATCCGACTTTCGGTCGGCGAAATCCGAATGCGGTCATGACATGTGGTTCTGATCGCGCACTGCCTACCTGATTACCGAACCCTCAATTGAGCGTCATCCATTCATTCCACCGGAATCCGTCACTGGCGCGATTCCCTGTGCTGTGATCCATGCCCGTCCGCCGCCGGCTTCCCGTGATGCAATGAACTTTCCATGT
Organism: Candidatus Delongbacteria bacterium; assembly: GCA_020634015.1. Lineage (NCBI taxonomy): Bacteria > Candidatus Delongiibacteriota > Candidatus Delongbacteria bacterium. The sequence goes on from JACKCN010000004.1 coordinate 222,208, forward strand.
TTCTTTGGACGGGTCCAAAGAAAGGTGGAGCCAAAGAAAGACCCTCTTCGCAGGCCTCGCGCCGCGCAAACTTGGCCCGCGATGCGGTCCTTCGGGCCAGGCGCGGCGACCCACGTGATTGCCCGACCGTTCCGTCTCGATGGTTCCGCCACCGGCGTCACCGCTGCGGAAGGGGGTTGATTCTTGAGGGAATCGCCGGCGCCTCTCATACTCGTGCTCATGTCGCGCCATCTTCGCGCTGCGAGGGCGAACATGGCACACAATCGCTGCCACCCAAGCCCCGAATGGGGCATCATACATCCATAGCCCGTGGGGAATCCACGGGCGGGCGAGGATGAACCCTAAGAAGATGGGTACAGGATGCAACCACTCGGGGTCGCCATGCGGGCCGCCCCCGTTTAGCGGGGATGACAGGGTTAGGGGGATATCATTCGGTTGTGATACAAAACAGGACGGCCGCCCATGCGCCCGTCCTGTGTGTTCGAACTGCATCACCCGCAAGGGCGAAAGCTCAGTTGCCTGAGGCCTTCTTCAGTTTGTCGTTGGCCATGATCGCCACTTCGACGCGGCGGTTGGCGGCCTTGCCGGCCATGGTCGAATTGTCGCCGATGGGCTGGGATTCGCCGTAGCCGAAGGTGGTCATGCGGGAGCCACTGACATTGTTCTGTGCCAGATAGTAGGACACAGTGTTGGCGCGGCGGTCGGACAGTTCCCGGTTGTGGGCCTCGCTGCCGTCGGAGTCGGTGTGTCCCTCGATCAGGACATTGGTATCGGGATACTTGTTCAGGATGCCGGCCAGCTTCTGCAGGTTCTGCTGCGCCACCGGCTGCAGGTCCGACTTGTTGGAGGCGAAGAGCAGGCCTGAGTCGAAGGTCAGCTTGATGCCTTCACCGACGCGCTCGACCGTGACACCTTCCAGGTCGTGCTCGATCTCCTCGGCCTGCTTGTCCATGTAGTTGCCGATCACGGCACCCGCGGTGCCTCCGACGGCCGCACCCAGAATCGCGCCCACGGCCGTGTTGCCGAACTGCTTGCCGATGACCGCGCCCGCGGCTGCTCCGCCCGCTCCGCCGATGATTGCCCCGTTCTGGGCCCGGTTCAGTCTCGAGCACGAGAAGCTGCCCAGCAGAATCGCCAGGCCCAGGATCGTTGTCTTCAGATATTTCATCGTGATTGCTCCCGCCATTGTCCTGTCCAGCCATGTGCCGGACGAGAATTGTTCGAACTTGCGGCGAATCGCGGTGACGGCCGCGATTCCACTCTTCGTTCCGGCGGGCGAGGAAGACTCTCCGCAGGCCCGGCAACATCCATACTGCCACTTCCACGGGTCAGTTCACGATTTATCTCAGGGGAAATGGGGACGGTCGAAGGAACCATTGCTTTGTGCCCCGGGACGTCGACCAACCTGACAGTCATCCTGACCGCTACCTCGTCCGCCATCTCGTCCGCCATCTCGTCCACCATCTCGTCCACTATCTCGTCCACCATCTCGTCCGCCATCTCGTCCACCATCTCGTCCGCCATCTCGTCCGCCATCTCGTCCACCATTTCGTCCACCATCTCGTCCGCCATCTCGTCCGCCATCTCGTCCGCCATCTCGTCCGCCATCTCGTCCGCCATCTCGTCCGCCATCTCGTCCACCATCTCGTCCACCATCTCGTCCGCCATCTCGTCCGCCATCTCGTCCACCATCTCGTCCACCATCTCGTCCACCATCTCGTCCGCCATCTCGTCCGCCATCTCGTCCACCATCTCGTCCACCATCTCGTCCACCATCTCGTCCACCATCTCGTCCGCCATCTCGTCCGCCATCTCGTCCACCATCTCGTCCGCCATCTCGTCCACCATCTCGTCCACCATCTCGTCCACCATCTCGTCCACCATCTCGTCCGCCATCTCGTCCGCCACCTCGTCCGCCATCTCGTCCGCCATCTCGTCCGCCATCTCGTCCACCATTTCGTCCACCATTTCGTCCACCATTTCGTCCACCATCTCGTCCGCCATCTCGTCCGCCACCTCGTCCGCCATCTCGTCCGCCATCTCGTCCACCATTTCGTCCACCATTTCGTCCACCATTTCGTCCACCATCTCGTCCGCCATCTCGTCGATCACCTAGGCGGCCGCCCGGGCGGACGACGTGACCGTCATGGTCTGGAACATGGTGACGGTCGAATGGACCGTCACCGTTCCTTGGGATGGACAAAGCGCAGCGTGCCGCACCACACACGGTCCCCCGCCAAGCCCCGAATGGGGCACAATGCATCGATAGCCCGTGGGGAATCCACGGGCGGGCGTGGGGAAACCTGGACGAAAAGGGCGTGCGGAGCAATCCATCGGGTTGCCATGTCGGCCGCCCCGTTTGCGCAAGAATGACAGGGTTCGGGAAGAGGTGATGGGTGTGCCGGCCGCTCCGTGACACGGGAATGCCACAGTGGATCGAACTGGTCACAGCCGCGCGAACACAGGGATCAGAACAGGTCGCTGCGTTTCGTGTTGAGCAGCAGAATCTGTTCCCAGGCCCACTGGTTCAGCAGGCGCAGTTCGGGGCGGGCGTCGAAGTCAAAGGAGGCGGCCTCCTGCTGGATCTGGTCGAAGCGCTCCTCGTCCAGGGCGGCGGGGCAGTAGTAGCGGGCTTCGAAGAAGAGCGGGAGCAGAAGACCGTGTGCGGGGCCGGCGGCGGCCTGCTGGAAGAGGGCCTGACCGGTTTCGGGCTTGCCGCCGACGAAGCGGGGTTTCACGCATGTGATCGCCCCCTCGAAAAGCTGGCCGGCGCCGAAGAAGTAGTCGGGGTCCAGGGCGCTGGCGCGCGCGATCATGGCTTCTACGCGGGGCAGGCGGAACACGGCTTCGCTCTCGGCCAGATTGAGTGCCATCCAGGCACCGTAGGGGAAGGCGGTCCAGAACAGGGCGCTCTGCTGCTTCGCGGGCACCGCAGCCAGCCAGGCATCGAACTCGGGCTGGGAGAGGGCGAAAGGATCGCTGCCAAGCAGCGCCAGGCCCACGTGATGCGCGCGGCGGTAGAAGCGGCTGGCCCGGGCATCGTCCACACCTTCGCAATAGATCAGCGCGTAGCCGGTGAGCGCCATCGCATGCAGTTCGCGCAGGCGCGGGCTGTCGGCACTCAGGCGCAGGCCCTCGATCATCTTGATGTCGGACTCGAAAGCCGTGCGCGCCAGCAGCAGGTCGGGTTCGGCGAAGAGGGCGGTCACGAAATCGTCCAGCACGGGGGTCACGGCGCGGATGCCGACTCGGCGGATGCTGCAGCCACTCAGCAGCAGGGCCAGCATCAGGAAGGCAAGCAGATGTCTCATGTGTCTCCCGTGTCGCAGGTCGGCCAGCTCAATTGGCCCTGGAATGAAGCACGGTCACCATGTCGCGGGCGGCCTGGCCCAGCAACAGTCCCGTGCGGTCGGTGTGATTCAGAGTGTAGGGGGTGTCCGGACGGCGGCTCACCAGACTGTGCGGTGCGTCCAGCTGCAGGCTGTCCACGTCGACATGCTGGCCGAGGTATCGATAATGGGTCTCGACCCAGCCGAATTCACGATCACGCTGGATCGACAGGCCCAGCCACTGCACGAAACGCTGGAAGCCTCCACTCTTGAGTGCGTGGACCGACAGGGAATCCAGCGCCAGGATCAGGCTGCCTTCGCCCGGATCACGCGACCAGCCCGGTTCGCCCGCAGTCCAGCCGTCTTCGGGCCAGACCAGCTGCAGGCCGTTGCGGGCCGCCTCTTCAACGAAACTCTTGCGCCAGACCGACAGATAGGCGGCCGGTGAGCCTGTGCTGCGCTCGGGCAATTTGCGGCAGCGGAAGAGCGAATCGGCCTCCTCAGGATGGGGCCAGTTGGCAATGAACACGGTGTCCGGGCATTGCTCGCGGCTCAGACGCTCCAGCAGCGGGGCGGGTGGCTTGATCGAGGCGCAGCCGACCAGAAGGACAATCGTCAGGCAGGCCAGCACAGGGCGCCAGCGGGCAGTGGACACAAAGACTCCAGGACGGTTGTGGGCTTGCATGATCATTGCGGAGGCAGGTCGTCCTGACTGAGGCTGAGGGTGAAGAGCAGGATCCTGTCGTTCACGCGCACCTCGTTGGCTCCGCTGCCCGATACCACTCCTCCATCATCACTGACGAAAATGGTCTCTTCGCTGTTGCGGTCGCGGTCGCTGCGATTGCCGAAGACCGCCACTCCCACGGGCGCGCGCAACTGGTCGTAGTTCCAGCTCTTCAGTACCGTGTCGACCGGGACATCGTTGAAGACCAGTGTCGTGTCGATGTAGACCCGGCTGGCTCCGCAGGGGCGCTGGAAGCGGCCGCTGTGGTCGAAGACCTGAACGCGACGATTGTCGGTGTCGCAGACGAAGATCCGGTCACGACTCCAGGTGATGTCCGAGGGCGTACCGAAAAGTTCAGGATTCATGATGTCGGTGTTGCCCAGGCTGGCGTCAAAACTCCAGTAATCCTCTCCGGCGAATTCCTCCCAGGTCAGGCGCTGAGCCCGGAAGTAGCCGATGCTGGGAGCGAGCTGCGTGTAGTACAGGCGCGCCTGGTCATCCAGATCCAGCGAGGTGCCGCCCTCGATGGTGCCCTGGCCGGTACCCTGATTGATCACGATCGCCGGATTGGGAAAATCCATGCTGTCGGCAGCCACGAAGGGGCGATAGAAATAGGTGAAGGCGGAATAGTCATCGGCCAGCAGCACCAGGGCTTCGGGACGGAAGCGCAGTCGGTTGATCCGGTTGCCGCCGCTGGGGTTGTTGTTCACGAAGAAGACTTCGCGCTGTCCCGCGCGTCCGCGCGACACCGCATCGATGGTGGTGTTGCCCGAACCTTCCCAGAACACGCGCGGAACCAGTGCGGCAGCCAGGGCCGAATCGCCGTAGGCTGCGGTGGGCACCACCTCGTAGCGTCCGAACTGGTTGTTCTGGATCAGGTCGGCCACGCCGGCGGCGTCCACTTCGCTGACCTCGCCGGTCTGACGATGGGTCAGGCGGAAATGCGTGTAGGCGCCCACCACGTTCTCCCGTGCGGCCAGCAGGTTCACGGCCCAGAGCTTGTTGCCGCCGTCGCAGGCGAAGAGCAGCTGTTCCGGCCCCACCGTGACTCCCTTGACCCCGGGCAGCTCGAAGCCTTCGAGGGCCGGCTCGCCCAGCGGCACGCCGGGCCCCGGTTCGTTCAGGTCGCGCAGGGCCTGGTTCCAGACACTGATTCGGCCACTGCCCGATTCGGCCACGTAGACATGGCCATCGTCATTGATGAACACATCGGAAGGATTGGCCTCCTCGCTGCCCAGATCGATCCAGCTGTTCAGCATCAGGTAGGTCGTGTCACTCAGGCCGCCGGTGCCTGTCTGCTCCAGGCTGGGCAACGAGAAGGTCTCGATGCCGCAACCGGCCACCAGAGCCAGCAGACCGGTGGCAAGAGCCAGGCGCAGGCCCGTGCTGCGGTGTATCCGGCTCATGGCTGCCACCCCCAGTTGAATTCGGCGCTGGTGCGCTTGCTCTCGGAGAGGATGCCGAAGTCGCTGTAGGACAGATCCAGCACCACTCCCAGCCCGTTGAGCTTGAAGTCGATTCCGCCGCCCAGTGTCCAGGATTCCTCGCCCGCGTTGAACTTCCAGCCGCCCCGGGCGAAGAATCGCTCCATCCAGCCGTATTCCAGTCCGAAGAGGTAGTTCTCGGCGTTGTCCACAGGGTGGTTGATCTGCCCCGAGAACAGCACGCGATGCTCTTCACGCGAGAACACGGTGAGCGCACTGCCGATGCGGAACATGGTGGGCGGGCTGGCTTCCTTGTAATCCACGGGCCGACCGTCACCCGCGTTGGGCGTGTGACTGCCACCGGGGCGGAACTGGCCGCCGAAGTTGCTCAGCGAGACAGCCACGGACATGTCACGCCACCCGGTGCGGTAGTAGGTGCCGATATCACCCAGCCAGCCGTCCATGGTCACATCGTCGATGTCCTCGCGCACGTACTTCACGCTGAGGCCCACGCTGAACTGGTCGGTCATGCGCATGCAGCCCGTGAGCTGCACGGCCTGGTCAATGAAATAGAAGGTCTGGCCGTTGCCTTCGGGATGGGTCTCGGTGGTCACGGCCATTTCGTCGGTGCGCAACTGCGAGTAGGCCAGGCCCACGCTGTAACGATCGTTGAGCCGCTGCACGGCGCCCAGATAGTCATAGCTGATGCCCGCTGGCCAGTCGAGATGCGAGAAGGACACGGCCCCGCCATCCATGCGTCCCAGACCTCCCGGGTTCCAGTAGAGGGCGCTCACATCGTCGGCCACGCCCACGAAGGCCTGGGCCATGCCCTCGGCTCTGGCCCCCACGCCGATCTTGAGAAAGCCCAGCACGGTGGTGGCCGTCCGTTCCTCGCCGTAGTTGCGGATCAGCTGCTGGGCGTGTCCGGCGGGAGCCAGCAGCGGCAGCAGCAGGGCCAGCAGGCCCGCGTGGATGAATGATACTTGCAGTCTTGGCACCATGAGGTTCCGTCTTGGTTCGCGGGGCCGCCGCTGGCGGACCCGAGTGACATCAGAGGCCGATGGAAAGTCCGAACATTACCTGACGCGGCGCCTTGAAGCGCGCCGGAGTGCCCGGGGGGCGCACGCCGTCCAGTGACAGATCGGGATCCCATTCGTAATACACCCGGTTGCTGGCCACGAAGGGATCTCCGTCTTCCCAAACCTTGCCGGTGAGCGGGTTGATCCAGCCCGAGGAGGCCGGCTGCTTGTTGTTGAACAGATTGCGGATCTCGCAGAAGCACTTGATGCGGATCGTGCGCATTCCGCCTTCCTTGATCTGGAAGTTCTTGTACAGGTTGAGATCAGCCAGGAACGGCGCCTGGGCCAGTTCGGTGTAGGGATCAGTATCCACACGCTTGGGCTCATCATCCAGCGGATTGTCGGGATCGCCAATATCGATGTACTCGGGGCTGTAGCGATTGCCGCTGTCGTACTCCAGATGCAGATTGGCGCCCCATTCCACGGGCAGGCGGAAGCCGCCGATGGCCAGGGGCTGGCTGGACGGCAGATAGAAGTTGATGTTGGCGCTGGTGGTGATCGGTTTGTCCCAGCGCAGGAAGTTCTCGCCCAGGTCGGTGTCGGCATTGCTGATGCGAGCCTGGTTCAGCAGATCCTCGGCCGGTGAACTGCTCTTGCCGGTGAGGATGCTGTAGCTGAAGTTCCAGTTGAAGCTCCAGTAACGCTGGAAGCGCTGGCGCCAGGACATTTCCAGTCCGCGGCTGCGCGCATAGTCGATGTTGTAGTACTGGGTGTAGTTGATGTTGCCGTAGCGTGGATGCAGGCTGTTCACGCTGAAGGCGGTCACGTAGTTGAACATGTCCTTGTAGAACGCGGTCAGTTCCAGCGCGCTGAATTCGTTGAAGCGGTGCTTCAGCCCCAGTTCATAGGCCACCGTCGTGGTGGGGTTGAGGTTGGGGTTGCCGATCAGCTGGTAGGTGTTGGCGCTGTTGCTGCGCAGGTTGGCGTACACATACGCGTAGCGCGGCCGCTGGCTGAAGTGCCCGTAACTGAAGAAGAGCACGTCGTTGTCGGTGACCGGGTGACTGATGCCCAGACGCGGGCTGAGCTGGGCCTTCCAGCGGCCACCGAAGGCACCGAAGGTTTCCTCCTCGAAAAGCCGGCGTCCCGCTTCGGTGACCACGACCACGCTGGGATCGTTGACCACGTCCTCGATGTAGCCACCCGGGCGCCACACATCCATGCGCATGCCGATGTTGGCGTTCATGCCCTTGAAGCTGATCTTGTCCTGCAGGTAGACCGCCCCGGCGGTGGTCCAGACGTGATACTGGTCGTAGTCGCGCCCCAGGCTGGTGGAGGTGCCCAGCCAGGGAGCGTTGATGTGCAGCAGCTGCAGCTCGGTGTTCTCGACCTCGAAGCCGCTTTTCAGCTCGTGTTCATCGTTGAGCTTGCTGGTCAGCGAGCCCTTGAGCGACCAGGTATCACCGAAGTGATCGTGCCAGTAGTCGGTGTCACCGTAGTCCCAGAACCCGTCGCCCTGAAGAATGGTCACGGTGCCGTCGCGGTTCAGCAGGTACCAGGTGGGGTCGATGTCCAGCGGTCGGCTGTACTCGGTCCAGTGCTTGCCGTTGACGTCGGCGTGCTGGTTCACGAAGAAGTCGCCAAGCACCAGTTCGAAGAAGGAATTCCGGTTGAGGGTTTCCTTCCAGGTCAGGCTGAACTGGCTGCTCTGCTGGGTGAAGGTGTTGTAGTTGTCCAGGTTCTGCTGGTAGGCGTAGGGATAGAAGCGCCGGTCTTCCACCAGCGAATCGAAGTAGCCCTGGTTCACCTTCAGGCTGCGGCCCAGACTGAGCACGAACTTGCGGGTCAGCTTGGGGCGATAGCTGATCTTCAGCAGGGCCGAGGCGTCGTTCTCCTCGCGCAGGGCCAGCGACTCCATCCAGCTGCGCCATGGCTGCAGCTTGGTGGCGTGTGGCAGATGGGAATCCCCGAAACTGCCGTAGCCATTCACGAAGAAACTGAGGTCGCCGGGCAGGCCGAAGGTGGGCAGCGGGCCGCCCAGGCTCAGCTCGAAGACATCCTGATTCTGGTTGTGCGCCGGAAAGTCCTGCCAGAGGTTGTCGCGCTTCCAGCTGGTGTTCACGAAGAAGTCCCGCGTGCCTTCGCGGGTCTCCACGTTGATCACGCCGGACATCGCCTCGCCGTATTCGGCGTTGAAGCCACCCGTGATGATCTCGATTTCCTGCACCGCATCGGCGGAGAGGTACACGCCATACCCCTGGCCCGAGATCGGATCCTTCACCGACAGGCCGTCAATGATGTAGAGGTTCTCCTCCACACGACCACCACGGATGTGAATCTCATTGTCGTCCTTGACCACGCCCACCTGCTGGGCCACCACGTCGGACACATCCTCGACCACCTTGGTGCTGATCTCGTCGGCCTTGAGACGTGTGCTCGAACTGGTGTTGTCCACTTCCAGCAGGGGCCGCTCACCAATGATCACCACGTCTTCGCCGGCCAGATAGGCCCGCTCGAGGGCGAAGTCGCGCGTGGTGGTCTGGCCATCCAGCACGGGCAGCGCCGTGGCCAGCACGGTCTTGAAACCCAGATAGCTGATTTCCAGATCCAGGGTGCCGCTGGGCAGACCGGTGATCAGGTAGCGCCCGTCGATGTCCGTGGCAGCGCCCTTGTAGCTGCCCTTGACCACCAGGTTCACGCCGGTCAGCGGTTCCTTGTTCTCCGCATCGGTGATCACACCCGTCAGCCGGGCGTTCTGCCCATGGGCCGTCAGGGCGCAGAGGCCGAGCAGGAGGGCGAGAAGTTTGATATGTCTCACCAGTTGAACTCCTCCTCGATCAGGGTCTGCAGAAACAGGTCCAGATTGTCCAGCCAGTACAGCGGCACACCCATGTAGACGAAGCGCGCCTTGTCGGGATCGTGGGCCGCCGCGGTGCGCGAGCCCAGGGTCACCCGGGGATAGGCCAGGGGATCATTGGGGTCTTCGGGCGTGAAGTAGAGCTCGCTGGCGGTGCTGTCGGGCACGAAGCCGAAGTCCAGGTCGGAGATGCCATTGCCCTGAAAGCTGATCCGGCGCGAGGTGTGCATCTCGGGATACCGGTCGGCCCACTCGGCCGCGGGCTGCAGCGGGTGATCTCGCGTGGGCAGCGGAAAGATGTAGTGACGCGCGTTGGTCAGACTTTCGATGGGCAGGCAGAGTCCCTCGTCCATCTGGGGCAACTGCTCCGTGGTATTGAAGTAACCCACGTCCGTGGAGGCCAGCAGCACCTTGCCGTTGTCCGAGAGATACTGCCCCATGGGCGGGCACACGTCCAGCAGGCGCGTGGAGGCGTAGCTGAACCAGAAGACCATCTCGAAGTCCGAGAAGATGTTGTACACATCCAGATCCTCGGCGGGCAACCAGTAATACACTTCCTGGGCGCTGCCCTCGAGCCAGGGGAAGGCGTCGGAGGAAATCTCCCAGGTGGTGTAGTCGGTGTCCTCCACCAGACCCAGTCGGTCCATGGCCTCGTAGACCGACTGCTGGCGCACGGCGCTGCTGGTGGGATCGTCAAAGACCACCAGCAGGGGCCCCATGGGCTGGCGCACCATCCAGACCCGTTGGACGCCCGCGGCCGTGGTGTCCGTCTCACCGCCGGGGTAGCTGACCGTGTTGGACCAGCTCTGGGCCACGTCCCGCGCGCGCAGGAACATCCGGTGCGGACCGGGAGTCAGCAGACCGGGATCGAGGGTGATGGATTTGTACACGGGATCCAGCACATTCCACTGGCTGGTGTCATCCAGGGCCCAGTTGACCTCGGTGATGGTCTCGCTGCCGTCCAGATCCCAGGCGTTGTAGCGGAAGGTCAGATGGGGGAAGGTCCAGCTGGTGTCGCCTCCGAAGAAATTGGAGAGCAGCTCCTGGCTGTTGGGAATCCAATCCACTTCGGGCGGGCTGTTTCGTACGGGAATCACCACACGGGCCGGGCTGGGGTCTTCGGCGCCATCGTCGTCCACGGCCTTCACATGAAAGGAGAAGGTATCCACCATGGCGGTCAGCAGCACGATGAAGGTGTCCGATTCGGCATCGGTGCGTGTCCAGAGCGGCTGGCCCAGTGAGTCCAGCTGGTAGCTCCAGCGGTAGAGATAGTGATCCACCGTGCCGTCGCGATCCTCGCCCCACCAGGAAAGCCCCAGCCGGGCCACGCTCTGGTCCAGGGTATCGGGGTTGGCCGTGTCCGCCCGGAAGTAACCCAGGCTGAGATGGGTCTGGGGGTTCTCGTTGCCCACCATGCCCGTGCGGCCTTCATCGGGATCACAGCCCGTGAGCGTGATCAGCAGACCCAGGGCACAGAGGGCCAGCAGGGCCAGGGGACGCCCGCTTCGCATCATTCCCGTATTCCAATCTGAAAGGTCCCGGGAAGGTCGCGCGGACGAGGGGTCCCGTCCGCGCAACCAGTCCGGAAAGGCGATTCGTGTCTTACTTGATCAGCAGCATGCGCGCATCACGGCTGCCGGCTCCGTCCACGGTCAGGCGGGCGAAGTAGATGCCGCTGGCGAAGCTCTCGGCGTTCCAGGTGACCTGATGGGTTCCGGCGGTCCGGGGTCCGTCCAGCAGGCGCGCGACACGCTCGCCGCGCAGGTTGAACACGTCCAGGCTGACGTTGCCGCTGCGATTCAGGCTGAATTCGATCTCGGTGCTGGGATTGAAGGGGTTGGGATAATTGCCCTTCAGGGTGAAATCGAACACGGGGCCGCGCTCGGCCACATCATCCACGCCCTGGAAATCCTCGTTGTCGCGGGGGTTGATCTTCCAGGCGTTGAAGTTGAAGGTGACCACACCGGTGAGCAGGTCCACCGTGTCGTTGTTCTCGAAATCGAAGTCCCAGCTGCCGGCGGCGCCCATGATCAGGGTACCGGTGCCGTCGTTGATTTCCACTTCGCCGAAGCCCAGGTTGGCATCGGTGATGGTCAGGTCGCTCAGGGACACCAGCACGCTCTCGAAGGATTCGGGATTGTCCAGGATGTCGGAAATGGTGGTCTCCACCGCGTTCACCGTGTTGCCGTCGGAGACGAACTGGAAGGCACTCAGGTAACTCAGCTCGGTCAGGCCGTTGTACTCGGTGACTTCGCCGGTCAGGGTCACGCGATCGCCGCGCTCGAGCTGCTCGAGCCAGACACCGTGGGAATTGTTGTTGTACACGTGGATGGAGTGCCAGGCACCCTCATCGTCGGCAAGCACATAGTCACGGTACGTGGCCGCGCTGTCGGCACCGAAGTCGGTGTAACCCATGGTGATCGTACCGGTGATGGTGGCTTCGTGGCACTGGTAGATGCTGCCACCGTTGCTGTAGGTGTTCTGCTGGATCTGGGCACAGCTGCTGGCCGTGGTCCCGGTCACGTAGAACTGGGGCAGGTCCTCGGCGTCGGGGCCACCGGCGGGCCAGAAGCTCTCGCCGCCTTCGTCGTCCAGGGCATGCACGTAGTATTCGACGGTGGAGCCTTCGGGCTGGGCCGGCAACTCCACACTGAACATGGCCGGGTTTTCGGAATCGCGCGACAGGCTGTACTCGACCCAGCTGCCCGCATTCACACGGTAGAACACGAAGGCCTCGTCCACGCCGGTGTCATCCGTGATGTTGGTGCTGAAGATCAGCGGATCGGAGGGCGTGGCGCCGCAGGGGCCCATGTTGGGACCGCTGATCACGGGCGGGCCCACCGAAAGAATCAGGTCGTCCAGGTCACGGGGCATGACATTGTAGTTGGCGTAGACCTGGTAGATCACGCCGCGGATCAGGTCGAAGCTGGCACCCAGCGGCGGGCGTCCGTAATCGCTGAGGTCGTAGGCCGCGGTGCGGATCACGGCCTCGTTGCCGTCGGGATCGGCCACCGTGAACTGGCGGAAGTTGGCCGGGGCGGATACATCCACGACCACGGCGTTGGCGATCTCGACCAGCATGGACTCGATGTTCTCGGCCACGTGCGTGTCATGTCGGATCGGGTCCAGATTCCACATGTCCACCTGGATCGGGTCGGGCAGGGCGGCTTCGTAGCCCAGGATCTCCACATCGACGTCAGGAGTGTTGGGGACGATCTCGGTCATGTTGGAGAACACGGCGCCTTCGCTGGTGCGGTACTCGCTGACAACACCCGTGACACGCAGGCTGTCGCCCACCGCAATGTCGAACCATTCGTTGCTGCCCGACTTGAAGACCAGGGTTGCTCCGTAGTCTCCGCCGTTGCTGTCGATCATGTAGAAGCTGGAATTGCTGCCCGAATAGAAATGGCTTGAGGACGACAGGGCGATGCCCTCGACCTGCACCAGCTGCCCGTTGACACCCGAGCTGTCGGGTCCGAAGGCCCCGGGCATCTGGGATTCGGCGATGGTCATGGGTGTCTGTGCCTGCAACAGGCCGGCACAGCCCAGGACGGAAAGAATCAGAATGCGTGACATGAAATCTCCTCCCCTTGAAGGCCCACGCGCCCGCTTGTCGGGCGCGCACGCGCCCGCTTGTCGGGTGCGCAGGCTACTTGATGACGGCGAACTTGCCCACTTCCACGGAGCCTGTGGCCAGGTCCTCCACGGAAAACAGGTAAAGACCGGTGGCGATGGCCTGGTTGTGCTTGGTGACCAGGTCCCAGGCGTGCTCACCACCGGAGAAAATGAACGGTGTATCCTGCCCGGCCAGCTGCTCGCGGGTCTGGCGGATCAGGGCCACATTGTCGCCCTGATAGGTGCTGGCGTCGTGATCCAGTTCGGCCACCAGATCACCGGAGATCGTGAAGATCTGGATCTGGCAGCGCGGGGGCAGATTGGTGAACCAGATCAGGCGTTCGTAGGCGCCCGTGCCATCCCAGGAGGCGTGCCCGCGATAGGGATTGGGGTACACGCCCGGTGCGCGGTCGGGTCCGCCGGCCGCACGATCGTCGGGCAGGGCACCGGGATAGTAGTAGGCGCGGTTGACCTTGTAATCGCTCTCAAGGCTGGGCAGGTTGTTGTCGGCGTTGCCCCGGTCGAAGGCGGAGACCGCCACCCAGTTGCCGCGCGGCTGGCCGTTGAGCAGGTTCTCGAGATGCAGGGCGTAGTGGAACCAGTGCCCATCGTACTGCACGCTGTCGGCCAGTGTCACCTCGGCCAGACCCGTGTTGGGCCAGATCTCATTGATGAGGTCCAGCTCCAGCAACAGGGTCTTGTCCTGCTGGATGCCTTCGGTGCGCGGGCTGCCGTAGACGCGGTAGCCTTCGAAATCCGCCTCGCCCGAAATGGGGTCGATGAACAGCTCGGGGCTGTTGTCCCAATAGAGTGTGATGGCGTGATCCGCGACCTCAAGGTGGGTGCGCGGACCCGGTGGAGGCTGGGGCAGCAGGTAGCGGTCGAGCACGCCGTTGGCGATCAGGTCTTCGCCGGGATCGAGCACGCCGTTGCCATTGCGGTCTTCCCCGTCCCAGGCGATCTTGGCCCAGTCGGTGGACGCCACCAGGTTGGCCGCGCGATAGTGCAGCACATCCGGAGCGGGTGAGGCCTGCTGGGTGGGCGTGAGCTGGGCGGCCCGACCACAGGCGATGGCGAACACGGCATTCAGACTCTGGCCCGGACGCAGTGTGCCGAAGCAGCCGCCACTGGACAACATCATCCAGGAATTGGCATCGGTGGTGCCATAGGGGAACACGGCCTCGCGCAGATCGGGCGTGTAGGTCATCCGGTTGTAACGGTCGGCATCGCTGGAGGGCATGCCCAGATCGGGGAAATCCTGGTTGAAGGGCGTGTTCCAGCGCCAGGTGTTGGCCGTGCCCTTCAGCTCACGTGGGTCGCTCACGCCCGGGGCGCTGCCACCAAGGAAGCGACAGCCCAGAATGCTCTCGGCGAAGCCGTCGTCCCCGTCGGCGTCGTAGCCCACGGCCATGGAAATGGTGTCGCCCTCGGCGGGGGTGGCGCCATTGGTCAGCACCACACCGGCCAGATTGTCGTACCAGGACCAGCCTCCATTGCCGGGAGCGTAGTAGTCATTGAGGTTGAAGTTGCCTACCGCCTCGTCGATCCACCAGCCCACGTAGATCGAGTCGATGTCCCAACCCTGCTGTTGCGGATCGCTGAAATCCGAGACGTTGGTCAGGGTCAGATCCAGGATCACGAAGGCGTCGGCGTAACTGTAATTCCAGGCATAGCAATTCAGTTCGGCCTTCAGACCCAGAGGTTCATGGTTGTCGATGCGGCGGGTGGTGTAGGGCACCGTGGTCGAGGTATCGGTGAAGGTGATCTGGTACAGGTCGTCGTGGCTGACCGCCAGATTGCTGAACCGCGGGCTCGAGGGCAGGGTGCTGCGCTGGAGGATCGTGTCGGCCAGAGCGGCCTGATCATCCGCGGGAGTCACTCCGCGCGCCCAGGTGTTGTTCCACTCCCAGCCTTCGCCGTCGCCGAAGGTCCCGTCGATCACGCCCGTGCTGACCCGGGGCTGTCCACTGACGATGCCCCCCACCCAGAGTCCGCCGTAGGAGAAGTGTTCGACCTGTTCGAACTCCAGTTCGGAATACTGGCGGTAGAGGCAGGAGGGCTGGCCCTCGATGTTGTAGCCCTGGCCCAGCACCCCGAAGTTGGTGACCGTCAGCCCGATGTTGCCGGCGGTGGTCCAGGTGTTGAAATCGTCTTCCGCCCGGCCTGTCGCGCAGAGCAGCAGGACCAGCAGGAACCCGGTGAGCTTCACTTGAGGAATGTCCTCTCTCTGGCCGCGGGGGAGGGCGCGGCGTGCAGGTCGCGGGGCGACCCGTGCTGTTGGCGGCAGTCCGGCGGGCCCGACACTCCCACGGGGCCCGGGCCCGGTGGGGCAACAGACCCGGTCCGGAATGGGCGCCCAACATAATAAACAGTCCACTGGGCCAAAGCCGACTCGCGCCCACGATGCACTTCTAACGCAAAATTCATGGGATTTCAGGCAAAAACCGCTGGCTGTGTATACAGAACAGCACTCAGTCTGCCCATGCAGCCGCAAAGGCCGCCACTTTGGTCAGGCATTCCAGGTACTCGGCCATGGGGTCGCTGGCCCAGGTAATGCCTCCTCCCGCCTTCAGGCACAGCCGGCCAGCCTCGAGCCGGGCCGTTCGAATCGCCACGCTGAAGCTGAAATCCCCGTCCGGTTCCACCAGCCCGATAGCGCCCATGGCCAGTCCACGACCGGCGCCTTCCAGCTCGCGCAGGCATTCGAGGGCGCTGGACCGCGGGCAGCCCACGATGCTGCCGCAGGGAAACAGGGCCTCGAAGCAGTCCTGAAGGCCTTTGCCCGGCAGCAGCTCGCCGCGCACGCGCGTCTGGCTGTGCACGACGGTGGGCAATTCCAGCAGTTCGGGAAACGGTCCGGTGGCCACGCTGCCCGCCCTGCAGACCCGGGACAGGTCGTTGCGCAGCAGATCCACGATCATCGCCAGTTCGGCCCGGTCCTTGGCGGAATCCAGCAGGCTCTGGGCGGCTTGCGGCCCGGCAGGCACGGTGCCCTTGATCGGCAGGGTTTCCAGCGAGGATCCCCGTCTCAGCAGGAACTGTTCGGGCGAGAGGGACAGCAGCTGGGTCCCCTCAGAATGCAGCATGGCGCAGTAGCCGGGACGGCTGCGTCTCAGCAGGCGGCGCCAGAGCTCCGCGGGCTCGCCCGGCCAGTCCGTTTCGAAGGGCTGGACCAGATTCACCTGATAGACGTCGCCGCGCCGGATGCGTGCACGCACCTCCTCCACCGCATCCAGCCAGCGCTGACGGGGCCAGAGGGCACGGAACACGCCTGTGGGATCCGGAAGCGCGGTGGAAGGTGTGTCCAGCAGGACCTGCCCCACGGGCCGTTCCTGCCACTGGCGGTACCAGGCGAAACGCAGCAGGGGATTCTCGCAGGGTGCGGGCAAGGGCTGGCCGTGCAGCCAGGCGCCGTGGTCATGGCTCACCCACCCCGCGCCGGGGCTTTCCCAGCGGCGACTGAGCTCCTCGACCCAGGCCAGAGCGGGCCCGCGCAGCAGCTGGCGCCGGCCTTCGTGTGTCAGACACAGGCTGCCATTCGTGTGCAGTTCCAGGTGGGCGAATGGTTGGTGCGCCAGACGGCAGCGGCCGGCGAAGGGAGCCAGCAGCAGCCATTCACCGGGCAGGCGGCGTGCAAGGGCCAGCAGATCCAAGGCCCCGTCGCCCGTGTCCGGGTTCATCGCGGGCCCAGTCCTGCCAGGTGTCGGCGCAGCAGGGCCGAGAAATCCATTCCGGCGGCGGCGGCGGCCTTGGGCACCAGACTGGTGGCGGTCATCCCGGGCACCGTGTTCAGTTCCAGGCAACAGGCATTGCCTTCGGGGTCCAGGCGCCAGTCGGTGCGCGTGATGCCCCGGCAGCCGAGGAATTCGTTCAGTCTCCGTGTGTGCGCGGTGATGCTTTCAGCCACTCCGGGTGGCAGCTCAACGGGGCAATGGTAATCGGTTCCGCCGGAGTACTTGTGCTGGTAGTCGTACCAGCCCTCGCGAGCCCTGATTTCCACCAGCGGCAGCGTCTCACCGCAGACCCAGGCACAGGTCAGCTCACGCCCCGGGACATACCGTTCGAGCAGCGGATGATCATTGAGGGAACGCACCAGCGCCACCGCAGCGGGCAGATCGTCCTCCTTGCCCACCAGCGTGATGCCCACGCTGCTGCCGAGAGTATTGGGTTTGACCACCAGTGGCAGCCCCAGACGCTCGATCAGTCCGTCCAGTTCTCCGGCCTCAGGCTCCAGTCGCAGCAGACACCAGTCCGCGGTGGGCAGATCCAGGCGGCGCATCAGGCGCTTGCTGAAGTCCTTGTCCATGGAGATGCCGGCGGCGTTGGCCGGGCTGGAACTCTGGGGCAGGCCCAGCAGCGAACAGAGCGCCGCCAGTCGGCCATCTTCTCCAAAGCCGCCGTGCAGACAGTTGTAGACCAGCTCGGGGGCGTGTGCCAGCAGGCTGCGGCCCAGGGCCAGCACTTCCTCGCCGTGCATCTCGCGCGGGGTGGGAGCGATGGTTCCGGGTCGGGTGCCCAGCTCGCTGCCATCGAAGGGCAGCACCCTGTCCGGCTGGGCCGCGTCCAGGGTGTGGACTTCGTGTCCGTCGGCCGCCAGATGGCCGGCACAGGCCAGTGCGGTGGCACAGGACACATCACGCTCGCCGCTCTCGCCGCCGTAGATCACCAGGATGCGCATGGTCCCCTCGCTATTTCGCGGTGATGCCCAGGCGGCGCCGGGCGCTGCGCAGGGTGTTGGACAACAGCATGGCGATGGTCATGGGCCCCACGCCTCCGGGCACGGGCGTGATCGCCGAACAGAGGGGCGCCACGCTCTCGAAGTCCACATCGCCCACGATGCGGTAGCCCTTGGGCGCGCTGGCGTCGTCGACCCGGTTGATGCCCACGTCGATCACCACCGCACCGGGTTTCACCATTCCGGCGGTGATCGCCCCCGGACGGCCGATCGCGGCCACCAGGATGTCGGCCCGGCGGCAGTGTTCCGCCAGATCCCGGCTGCGGCTGTGACACACGGTCACGGTGCAGTCCACGCCTTTCTGCACCATCAGGGCCATCAGGGGCTTGCCCACGATGTTGCTGCGGCCCAGCACCACCAGGTGACGGCCCGCGGTGGGCAGCTCGCTGCGGCGCAGCAGTTCCAGCACACCGGCAGGTGTGGCGGGCGCGAAGGCGTCCTCCAGCCCGATCTGGACACGCCCCACGTTGGCGGGATGGAAACCGTCCACATCCTTGGCCGGGTCGATGCTCTCGATGATCGCCTGCTCGTCCAGCCCGGCGGGCAGTGGCAACTGGACCAGAATTCCGTCGATGGCCGGATCCTGATTCAGAGCGCGCACATGCTCCATCAGTTCGGCCTGGCTGGTGCTGGCGGGCAGGGTGAGGGTCACGCTGTGCAGGCCCGCGGCGCGGCAGGCCCGGCCCTTGCTGCCCACGTAGACCTTGCTGGCCGGATCCTCCCCGACAAGTACCGCGGCCAGCCCGGGAGGACGATGTCCGGCCGCCACCAGCGCGGCCACGTCCCGGGCCACTTCGGCGCGAATGGTGCGTGCGATGGCCTGTCCGTCGATCAACTGCATGGAATCGGTCCTTCCGCTGGGTGGATCACCTCCGGCGCGTGTGTGTCTGCCGGATCAAGGTCTCATTTCCCGGAGCCACGGGCAACCGGATCCTTGTCGTTTCCTTCGTGCGCTCGCCGCCAGCCGCCCGCGTAATGCAGGAAGACACAGAGGTCGTAGAGCTTCTCGCCAAATCCCAGGCCGTTGCTCAGGGCTTCCCAGCCCAGCAGCAACCGGCGCACCCAGTGCTTGTCCAATGCGCGCAGGAGGCGGGCTTCCGCCCCGCTGCCCTGCAGCCGACTCAGACTCAGCTCGCGCTCCAGCCCGGGATGCCGTGTCAGCAGGTGTGTCAGGCTGTGCTCCCCGAAGGCCTCGAGATTCTGGCAGTGCTGGCGGAAACTGCGCTCCTGCCCATGCAGGGCCAGCGCTCCCGGTGCATAGCGCAGCAGGGCACCGGCCTCGCCCAGCCGCAGCCCCATGTCGATGTCCTCGCCGCCCCAGACGCGCAGCTCCTCGTCGAACAGGCCGGCGCGTTCCATGAGCGAACGATGCACGCAGGAGTTGCATGTATAGAAGTAGCGGGCAAGGATGGTCTGGCCATGGC
Source organism: Candidatus Delongbacteria bacterium (assembly GCA_020634015.1). Taxonomy (NCBI): domain Bacteria; phylum Candidatus Delongiibacteriota; species Candidatus Delongbacteria bacterium. The sequence continues at coordinate 241,335 of JACKCN010000004.1, forward strand.
GACATTTCCAGGGACCGCGGGTCTGCAGATAGTGCTGGTAGCGCTTCAGGGGACGCTCCTGGCCCCGGGCGTCCAGAATCCGGTAACGCATGGCGCCCACGGCCACGACCGTGTGCCGGTCCTGGACACTCTGCAACTGGATCAGCCAGTCGGGCGAGACTTCCAGATCGGCGTCGAGGAAGGCGATCCACTCCCCGCGTGCCGCGGACAGCGCCCGGTTGCGTGCCGCGCTGCGCCCCTGGTTGTGCTCCAGCACGAAGACCCGCAGCGGCAGTCCCGGCCAGGTGGTGCCGGCCTCTTCCAGCATCTCGCGGCTGCCATCACGGCTGCCGTCCAGTGCCACCAGCACCTCGTGTCCACCGGGGGGCGACTGCAGCCGATTCAGACTGGTCAGGCAGCGCGCCAGTTTCTCCCGGTCGTTGTAGCTGGGTATCACGATGCTGAAGGCACTCATGCCGATCCCTTCCCGGCGCTGTCTCCTTCAATGGCACTCAGGAAGGCCTCTTCCTCCGACTCCCAGCACCAGCGCTCACGCGCACGGCGGAATGCCGGTTCGCGTGCTTTGCGCCAGGCGGGGTCCGCCAGCCGGTCCAGTGCAGCACCCAGGGCGCGACGGTCGGCCGGGTGCGCCAGCAGACCCAGCTCGCCATCCCCGAGCACGTCCATCAGTTCGGGCAGGGGCGAGGCCAGCACGGGCAGCCCCGCCTGCAGGTATTCGAAGAGTTTGTTGGGCAACAGGTAGCGATAGGACAGGCCCAGGTCGGGCACCGGAATCACTCCCGCATGCGCCAGCCGGGTCAGGGCGGGCAAGTCCGCCGCGGACACCTTGCCGGGCAGCGCCAGACGTGCGCGACCGGGCAGCCGCTCGGCAGCCTGCCGGTGGAGCTGCCAGCCCGGACCGTCCCCAAGACAGAGCAGCTGCCAGACGGGACGCGACGATACCGCCTCCAGCAGGGGTTTGAAATCGTAGCCGGGCCAGAACCCGCCCTGGTAGATCAGCACGGACTGTCCCGGGCTCCAGTCCAGCCAGGGCGCAAGCCCCGTGTGACGTTCCTGGTCGCCGGGCGGCAGTCCCGTACTGCGCCGAGGCGTGTTGCGCACCACGCCGGGCAGCGGACACTCGTAACGAGCCGCCAGGGCGCGGGAGATGCGGGGCGCCACGCTGAAGGACGCGTCGGCACTCTTCAGGCCACGGGCCTCCGCTGTGCGCCAGAACTCGCGTACCAGGGCACGCTCGCGAATGGTGGGCAGCTCGGTGTAGAACTCGCGACTGTCGTACACCAGGCGAAAGCCCAGGCGGGCCCTCAGCAGACTGGCCGGCAACAGTGCGGGGGGATCCACGGCCAGCACCACCTCGGGCCGACGCTCGCGTATCAGGGCGTGACAATCGGCCATGAAGCGCAGGAAGTAGGCCTTGCGACGCCCTTCCCGCGGATTGGCCAGGCGGTGCACGTGCGTGCGCTCCCAGAATGTGGAGCGGGCATGCAGGCCGTTGTCGACCCAGCTCACCTCCACCTGGTGCCCGCGGGCCAGCAGGCTGGCGGCCATGCGTTCCAGGCGTGTCTCGTGACTCAGCTCTGAGAGAATGCAGAGCAGGATTCTCATTTCCCGGCCCCCGCGAGCATGGCCATCCGCGTGCGCCAGTGCTCTTCCAGACCGGCCAGATCCGTGCACCAGGGCGCGCGCGCCAGTGCCTGTTCCAGCAGACCGATATACAGATCGGCCAGTCCGGGATAGTCCTCACGGCAGAGTACATGAGGATGCCAGTTGACACAGAGCAGTCCGCCGCTGCCGCAGACGGTGCGGCACAAGCGCTGGATGTTGCGCGCGGCGCCTTCCGGATCCAGTTCGCGCTCGAAGTAGAATTGGCTGTCCATCACTGCCAGGGGAATCTCGAGCAGCTCGTGTGCCGCCGACAGTTCCGGATTCCAGGGTTGGAAGGGCAGGCTGGTGGCGGCGCGGAATCCGGGACGGTCGTTCCAGCCCAGTGTGCTGTCGGCCCGAAAACCGGCCTGTTCCTGGTCCCGCCAGGTGCGCGAGCGGTCGAAACGGAGATAGTGCTGGCGCGTGATCCGCGAATTCCTGCCGCTGAGCACTTCCAGCTGGCGTCTTTCATCGCGCAGGAGCTCGGGCTTGCCCAGTGTGTGCCATCCGCCGTGCAACTGCACATCCACCGCGCGCTCGCGCAGGCGCTGCAGCAATGCGCGCACGGCCACCCGTCCCAGGTGATAGCGGTACGTGCGATGGTCATGGCTCTCGGCCAGGAACAGAAAACTGGCCAGTGCGCCGTGGCGGGTTTCCAGCTCGAGCATCTCCTCGACCTGCCACCAGGGATCTTCGCCGCGTGTCAGCTTGCGAAACAATTCGCGCCACTGACGTGCTGTGTGTGCCAGACGTCCGCTGAACAGACTCAGCGGGGTGGTCAGCAGCAGGCGCACCGCACTGCGCAGGCGCCATTTGAAGAGCATGTCCACATCGTGGCTCAGGCAGAGCGCCCAGCCATGGCCTTTCGGCCAACGCGTCAAGGTCCGGCTGTGCGGTGAGTCCGTTTCCGTCAACAGGCCGGTCAGCAGGCGCGCCAGGTTCTCGACCCAGGGCTGAAGGGGGTCCAGTCCGGCACGAGTGGGGCTGGCCGTGCTGCGCCCCTCCACGAAGGCGGGTGCGCGTGAGGGATCCAGCTCCTCCAGGCGCGAAAGGTCCTGGAATGCGGGACTCAGGGGGTCGAACCCCAGGCGGTACAGGCGCGAGTCTCCCGTGCGCAGAACCTCGAGGGCGGGCGCGCCATCTTCGTAACACGGACCTCCGGGCAGAGGCCTGTCCAGCGCCAGATGCGGGCCGGGCGCCGGAATTCCTTCGCCGGGCAACCAGCCATCGCGGCCGGGATCGGGTGCCTTGTCGCCATGAAAGGGAATCCAGAGGGCCTGCGGCGCGGGGCTTCGTTGGGGACGAGCACCGCCCACGATCAGGCGTACGGGCAGGGAGGTCAGATCCTGATCGCCTTCGTTCACGTGCTGGAAGCGGACTCCCATGCTCCCAGCCAGGACCTCCAGGGTCCATCCGAGAGGCGCACGCCACTGCGCGGGAACGTGCAGTTCCAGTTCGATCCGGGGCACGGACTCAGCCATGGGTGCTCCCGGGATCGATGACAGGTCCTGCGAGGCGCATCACAGCACGGGTCCGAAGAATTCGGCAAGGGCCCGGTTGACCGCGATGGGATCTTCCAGGGGCGAGAGATGTCCCACGTTGCCCGGGATCACCCGGTACTGGCCCTGCGGCAGCAGACTGGCCATCTCCCGGTGCTCGGCCGGTGGAGTCAGCTGATCACGGGACCCGCAAAGGCAGAGCGCGGGGCCCTGATACCTTTTCAGGACCTCACGGGTATCACGGCGCACCAGGAGTGCATGCAGCTGGCGGGTCCAGACCCTGGCACCCAGAGTGCGCGCCATGGCGCGGACCATGTCGCGGATCTCGGTTCGCGCCAGACTGTCCTCTGAGAGCAGGCGCGGAATCAGAGCATCCAGTTCCGTCTCGAAACGGCCTTGGTTGAGCGCGTCGATGGTGGCCAATCGCCCCGTGCGTGCCGCCGGCACATCGGCCCGACAGCGGGTATCGATGAGCGCCAGGGCCGTCACGACATCCGGGGCCACACCCACAAGCGCCTGGGCCAGATATCCGCCCATCGAGACTCCACCCAGCGCGAAGCGGCGAATTCCCCTGGCCTTCAGCAGATCCAGCAGTGTCAGTGCCTGGGCTTCGAGGCTGGCGTCGCCATCGGGCACGGCCACCAGCACGCGGGCCTGACGCTCCAGCTGCTGTATCTGCTCCCGGAACAGCCGCTCATCGCACAGCAGAGCGCAAACAAGGACCAATGCATTGCCGTTGCCCGTATCGCTTGCCAGCCGCATGCCTGTGATCTCCCTGGATTCCCGGTACGGTCCGGGATCGCCGAAGGTAGCATGATCGCTGGCGGCTGCCCAATCCGGGCGCAATTCCTCCGCGCGTCAGGGCTTCAGGAATTCGCTTCCAGCTGGCGCCAGGCTTCCAGGTACTGCTGGCTCTGCGTCTGGTAGCGGTTCCGGCGTTCCTCGGCCGTGCTGGCCAGATCCAGATAGCAGTCATGCAGATGGATCAGGCTTGAGTCCTGGCCGAAGGCATGCACTCGATGACTGGACCATTCGTACTGGTCGGCACGCGTGCAGATCCGCCCGCGCACAGGGTTGTGATCCAGGTAGTGAAAGCTGCTGTGCAGGTGGGCCTCGGACTCCACGTGGGTGGAATGGAAACGTCGCTCCCACAATGAACCTGAACGGTGGCGCGACAGATTGAACCAACGGGCGTACATGCCCTGGAGGCGCGACATCATGCGCGGCAGATTCAGAGCATCCTCGGCACTCACGAGCAGGTGCACATGATTGCTCATCAGACAGTAGGCATGGATACGGCATTCCATGCGTGTGCTGGTCTCTTCCAGCAGGGCCAGGTAATGCAGGCGGTCGTGGTCCCAATGGAACACGGGCATGCGATTGGTGCCACGCTGGGTCAGGTGATAGACCGCATTTCCTTCCAGTTCTCGATGTCGGTACGGCATGGGTTCCTCCTGTGTTTTCCGCAAGTCTACATTCGGCAGAGATCACAGGACAGCCCACCGGTCTCCTTTCCGGAAATGAACTCCGGCACGTGTCACGAATACTTGACACGCCTGGCTTCAAGCCTGCTGCGAGGCCAGCATCCTCCGCTGGCACAACGCCTGCTGCAAGGCCAGCAACCTCCGCTGGCGTCATGCCTGCTGCAAGGCCAGCAACCGCCGCTGGCACAACGCCTGCTGCAAGGCCAGCATCCTCCGCTGGCACAACGCCTGCTGCAAGGCCAGCAACCTCCGCTGGCGTCATGCCTGCTGCAAGGCCAGCAACCGCCGCTGGCATCACGCCTGCTGCAAGGCCAGCAACCGCCGCTGGCATCACGCCTGCTGCAAGGCCAGCAACCGCCGCTGGCGTCATGCCTGCTGCAAGACCAGCATCCTCCGCTGGCGTCATGCCTGCTGCAAGGCCAGCAACCGCCGCTGGCATCACGCCTGCTGCAAGGCCAGCACCCTCCGCTGGCGTCATGCCTGCTGCAAGGCCAGCACCCTCCGCTGGCACAACGCCTGCTGCAAGGCCAGCATCCTCCGCTGGCATCACGCCTGCTGCAAGGCCAGCAACCTCCGCTGGCATCATGCCTGCTGCCACGCCAGCACCCTCCGCTGGCACAACGCCTGCTGCAAGGCCAGCAACCTCCGCTGGCATCACGCCTGCTGCAAGGCCAGCAACCTCCGCTGGCACAACGCCTGCTGCAAGGCCAGCAACCTCCGCTGGCGTCACGCCTGCTGCAAGGCCAGCATCCTGGCAGCAAGCCTGCAGTTCGGCGCCGGAAATGAAAAGGGGGCGCTCTGTCCGAGCGCCCCCAAAGAGATGCATGCGATTCGATGTCAGAGAGTCTGGGTCATGCGCAGCACGAAGTGCAGATCCTTGTCGCTCAGGTCGGTGTTGTTGCGCTCGCCGCCGTAGAACTGGAAGTCCAGACGCGACTGCAGACTGAAGCGCGGGAAGGGATTCCAACTGACTTCACCGCCCAGATCGATGCGGGAATAGTCGTCCTTCTGGGAGCTGGTGACCACATTCGTGTCATTGACGATGTCGCGCTTGTCACTCAGACTCTGGATGCTGAAGCGAAGTCCCGTGCTGAGCACCTGGGGACGCCATTCGCGTTCCAGCCCCGCGCGCAGGGTCCACCAGGCGCGCTCGCCGAGAGTGTCGTCGTCGTACTCGTGGGAAAAGGTGCTGATCGACAACCGGGACTTCATGTGCTCATCAATCTCCGTGTTCAGCCCCAGGTTGACCTGGATCGTGCTGAAGGCCAGATCGCGCTTGAGCGGGAGCGAGCCGGGGGCACCATCGACCTGGCCGATATCGTCAATCTTCACCTGACGCTGGATGCTCAGGGAGGCGCGGTGATTCAGTCCAAGCGCCAGCAGATCCTTGCTCACACCCAGCTCCAGCTGGCTCAGGCTCGTGGACAGCTGGTCCTCGTCACGATGGGCCTCGTTGTCCTCGGCGATGTTGGCCAGACTCAGGTTCAGTTTCAGATCCGTCCCGTGGGGATAGTACCCCGCTCCCAGGCGCAGTTCGTGACTGGTGGTCGTTCCCGGACCCAGATCATACTGGCCCTCCAGGTTGTCGTTGGAGAGTGCGTAACCCAAATCCAAGTAGAGTTGCGACTCCATCAGGCGGACACGGTCGGTCAGGCGCAGACGCTGGCGGTCGTTGTCCAGAAAGGCATTGCCCAGGGAAATGTAACTGGGGCCGATGCGCTGGAAGTCCAGCTGGAATTCGTTGCGTGCCACACGGAATCCCAGCCCGGCATCCAGAGCGGCCGAGGAGAAGGGATTGGTGGCGATGTCCATCGGCGAGAGATACTCATTGATGATGATGATGTTCTCGTAGTCCTGGGGATTCAGGTCGATGCCCAGGGTGTCACTCATCAGCTCCGCGGAAACCACACCATCCGTGATGTTGGAATTGTACAGGGACAGTGCTGCTTCCTGGCGCATCCAGAGCCGGCCCTTGAACAGGGACTGCTTCATCCGGGTGCCGATCACGAAGTTGTCCACCGGGCGGATACCAGCTGCCGACGCGTCAATGCTGCCCACGTCGTCGCGCACGGTCATCACGCTCAGTGCCCCGCTGACCGAATTCAGATCGCCGAATCCAATGTCCAGAGCGGTCAGATCCCGCTGGTAGCTGCCGGCGAAACTGGTCACCGCATCGTAGACAGGGTCCAACGCCTGACGCGTGGCACCGGTCACGAAGCCCAGGCGCGCGTACTTGCTGTTCAGGCTCAGGTCCACGCCGCGCACACGGGTTCCGGAGAGCATCAGGTTGCCCACCTGGGGCTGGCGATCGCCCAGACCAACCGAGAGCCACTTGCTGGACACTTCGGCTTCCACTCGGGACTGGGGCTGCAGCACATCGCTCTCGAAATCCAGAGCTGAAAGCAGCACCCTGCCTCGCCAGCGCCAGTCCTGATAACTGCCCTGGGCGCGGAATCCACCGCTGTGATACCGGCTCCAGCTGCTGGTGCGACTGTCCACCCGCTGCATGTTGAATTCTTCGAAGGCCTCGGCCGACCAGTTGCGGGAGGCCAGGGCCACCGCCGCCGCCGTGCTGCCGGTTTCCACGGCGATCCGCTGGGTGGGCAGGGACCGGCCCGTGCGATCCTTGACCCGCAACTCGATCGTGTGAGTTCCCGGTTGCAGGTTGCCCTGCCAGGTCACCAGCCATGAATCGGACACCACGCCCTCGAGGGAGCGTCCGTCCACACGCAATTCCAGCGTTGCCAGATCCAGATCATCCACCTGGGGCGAAAAGGCCAGCAGGACTTCGCCGCCAGGGGTGGTCTCCCCCGCCGAGAGCAGCAGAAAGCTCTCGCCTCCACCGCTGGCCGGATTCAGATTGACGCTGTAGCTGCCGTCTTCAGGCAGGCGTTCCACCATGTCACCGATGGTCAGCTCCACCCAGTACTCCATCCGGATGCCCTGCAGGCGCTGGGCCGGTACGCTGAATTCAATGCTGACCGCGTCCTTGTAGCTTGCATCCAGGGCGGGGCCGCCCTGACCGTCCAGCTCAAGATACAGCCGTGCACTCGCGGGGATGGCCTCGCCGCCCACGCGAGTGAACACAAGCTGGAGCGGCTTGGCGCCGTCCACCTGGGCGGGCACCTGGTGTGTCCAGTCGCTGGCAAGGGCCGTGCCCGCCAGCAGAAACAGAAAACACAGCGAGTTCCAGAACTTCATGGCCTGTCCTTTCCACAAAAGGATCGCGGCGCTCCTGCGCCGCAACCCGGGTCCTGCTACTCGTAATATTCGATGGTCAACATGCTCTGGCGCCCATCCTCATCCTGAAGCGGAATCTGGATGGTGCGCAGTTCCCCGCGTTCCAGATCCTCCGTGTCATCCCCGGTGGCGTCGCGGACTTCCGCTCCATCGTCGTCGGATGAGCCGATGCGCCCCAGGCTCACGTCCACATTCTCGCCGCTTTTCTTGCTGAGCAGGTTCACGACACCCTCTTCCGTGATGACATAGGTCAGCCCGCCTTCGCCGATCCGGGTCCACCAGGCGGTACCCTTCACGGAGGCGACGGAAGTCGGGGTGGCGATGCGCATGCCGGATCCACCGCGACTGACGCGTGTCCAGAGAGTGCCCAGATCCATCTCCACTTCCTTGTCCACCGACCGTCCCTGACGCTGACCGTGAAGCACGATCTGGGTCTCGGGCACCAGCTTGAGCTGGCTCTTGTCGTCGGTGAAGATCAGCACCACACGGCCATCGGTCCCCGTGCGCAGTTTGTCCCCATCATTGAGGCGCATGCCGGTGGTGAGAGCCTCCTCGGCATTGGCCGATGTCACACGCACGGCTTCCCCGGATGCTTTCACCACCAGGGCGATGCTCTCGTTGGCCGCTTGCAGTCCCGATGCCAGCAACAGGGACAGCAGCAAGAGAGGCAGCCCGATTCGTCGCAACATGGTTGATCTCCTATTCCAGCCGAAGTCCGGCCAGGTTGAGTTGCCCGTCGGCGATGTCGTTGAAAATCCGCATCAGAGTGGCACTGTCCACCGGCACGCCGTTGAGCAGGATCGGCCCCGAAAGGCTCAGGCCTTCGAGCAAGGCCATCAGGTCGCCCACCTGACCGTTCATGAATCCATTGAGGAAGCTCAGCAGGGCCTGATACCCCGGGTCCAGGTTGTCGTATCCGGTGCCGCCATCGGGCAGGTACACGAAGGACCAGATCGGGCTGCTCAGGGCGTCGTTGCCCGAGGTGGTGGCCAGCACCGCTTCCACGGTCCAGACATAGGTCCGGCCGGGCACCAGCGGGCGAGCACCGAAGCCATCGCCGTAGGTGGCGGTCGTGGGGGCCATGTTGAAGTGATCCAGCGAGCCCACGCTGGTTCTCCACATGGGATCACCCTCGATGGCCTCTTCGAAACTGCCGTGCACCAGCGGATCGTACTCGGCCACCTTGATCTCGTACTCGCGCGCACGTCCACTCCAGTGGAAGGAGGGGAAGGCGTTGCTCACGGAGCTGCCGTCGCCGGGCAGCTGCAGGCTCAGGCTGAGCGGGGCGCTGATCACGAAGTCATCGCTGCTCTGGAAAGGCTGGCCCGCCAGCATGGCATCGATGCGCAGGGTGTAGACACCGGCGGGCAGCGTGTTGCCGGTGAAGCTCAGCTGATCCACCAGCCCTTCATCGAAATCGGTGGTCCTGAGCCTGATCGTGCCTCCGAAGGTGGCGCTTCTGTTGCGGAAGTCCGACAGCGAATAGGTATACGTGCCGGCCTGTACATTCTCGATTTCCAGATGGGTGTGCAGCAGTTCCACACCGCCCTGGTACTCCAGGAACAGGTCGACCTGATAGTCGCCCGAGGCTTCCACGCGGAAGCCGACTTCGAAGTTGTCGATCTGGCCGCCCTGGGCGAAGGGATCCAGGTCGCCGATGTAGAAGATGTCCAGATTGGGGTAACTCAAGGTCACCTCGATCTGTGCCCGTCCGGGAAGGGCCGCCACAAGCAGCAGCATTCCCAGGCAGAGTGTCTTGAGGGCGTTCATGGGTCCTCCAGCGTGAGTTCATTCTTGCCGGTTCCACCGGTTGCCAAAGCAACCCGGGAGTTCCGGTTTCGGGGATGAAGGTACGACCTGCATGCTGACAAGCTGTGACCGGGGAGGGCGTGCGCATGTGCAGCCCATCACCGGACCGGGAGCGGAGTCCGTTCGGTCCGGGCCCCGCAACGCAGGTCCCGGGCACGGGGCGGGTGGGGGCGCCGGAACCCAACTCCTTTGAAATCAGGACGGGCCAATATAAGAAGGGCGGCCCCATCATGGTGCCGCCCATGTCATTCCGTGAAAAATCGCCCCCCGGGCCTTACTGGCGAATGAAATCGAGGAACAGCACCCGGTCGACGGACCCTTCCGCCAGGAAACTGTTGATGTGCAGCTGCAGGCTGTCGCGCAGGGAGGCACGGTAGCGGATGTCGCCCAGAGTGTCTTCGGGCACATTGCCCAGGTACTCCAGCAGGAAATCGCGGATGAACGGTTCGCGACTGCCCAGTTCCTCCGGCAGCTTCTCGTTGGCCGCATCGTATTCCAGTGCCAGGCTGATCTTGAAGATCCTCCGTCCGCTGGCGCCACGGGGATTGAGAATCAGGTCCTGCATGGTGTAGGTCGCCCCGAAGGTGCCGCCCTCGCCCGCCTTGCCCGAGCCTTTGGACTTTTCCTCCCCTTGGCCCGCCCCATCCCCGTCCACCTGCTCGGTTCCGTCGATCGCCGGATCTGGTCCACTGCCGAAGAGCGCGTTCATGATGAAATAGGACAGCACGATCTGGACCATGAAGACGGCAAGAACGCCGAAGATCAGCAGGAACTTTTTCATGGCCGACAGAACTCCTCGTGAACTGGATCCGTGCGGACGCCGCGGGTTGTGCCCCGACCGGGTGGCGACTGCTGTTCCATCGGCATGAAAGTCCATTTCCTTCAGGACGCGGGCCCGCGGAATGTGCGGCTGTGGCCATTCACTGGTTATCTTTGCCCCAATTCTGGAGAAAACCATGCCCACCGCTTCACCGGGTCTGCCCGAGGACTCGACATTCTGCCCCGATCCAGCGACCCTCCGCGCACGATTTGACGCGCTGAGCGGACTGCCCATGGGTCTGGAGTGCGCCAAGGGGCTGGAATCGGCCCGCCTGGAACTGGACAGGGAGCTGGATGCCGGCCGTGCCGCGCGCTATATCGCCTGGACTCGGCACCTTGCGGACCCCGTGGCCCAGAGGAGTCACCGCCACTGGATGCAGGTCTGCGAGCCGGAAATCCAGGCCTGCCGCAACCGACTGGACCGACAGTTTCTCGAGCATTTCCGCCACTCAGCCCCATCCCGCGCCGCGGAGCGGCTGGTACTGCTGCGTGGGAGGCGGCTGGAATGGGCGCAGGTCAACGCGGATGGCATGCTCCGCGAGGACCTCATCCTCCGCGAGGTGCTGGAGCTGCAGGCCAGGCACCGAGTGCTCCTGCCGGGCGAGACCCTGCCACGCACGCTGCCCCAGGCCGAACAGGAATTGCTTGCGGCTCAGCGCGAGCGCCGCGAACGGGCCTGGCGAGCCATCCATGCCGGCCGCAGGCAGGACGCTGACACTCTGGACACCATGATGGACCGCCTGATCGCGGAGCGCGTGTCCCGGGCCGGTCTGGCCGACCCTGCGGACTGGCCCGCCTGGCGCCACCGCGAGCTCGGACGTGAAGACTGCAGCCTGACCCAGTGCGTCACGCTGCGCCGGGATGTGGCACACTGCCTCCAGCCGCTGATGAGCCAATGGCAGGAACAGCGTCGCCAGGCCCTGTCCCTGAGCGAACTGCGTCCCTGGGATCTGTCCGTGGAACCGGATCAGCACAGCGCCCTGCTTCCCTGGCGCAACGCCGCCGAACTGGTCCAGTTCACACGCCACTGTCTCGCCCGGGTCCATCCTGAAGCCGCGGCTCTGCTGGGCCGGCTTGAAGGCGCGGGCTTGCTGGATCTGGAAAACCGCCCCGGGAAAGCCCCGGGCGCCTACAGTCATCCCCTGCATCACACGGGTCTGAGTTTCATTTTCATGAACGGCACCGGCCACGCCCATGACCTTCAGGTTCTGCTGCACGAGTGCGGGCACGCCCTGCAGACATGGCTCTGCCGTGACCAACCCTGCCTGGAGTTCCTGGAATGCCCGGGCGAGTCCGCCGAGCTGGCCGCCTTCGGACTTGAGCTGCTCTGCCTGGAACACGCGCGCACGCTCTGGCCCCATGCCAGCGATGCACGGAGCTGGCGGCGCAGGGTCCTGCGCCGGGCGCTGGAATCCGTGGCCTGGTGCCTGGCCCTGGATGAGTTCCAGGACGCATTGTATACCCGGGCACCGCTGAGTGCTGACTCACGCGCCCAGTACTTCCGCACCGTGCACGAGAAATTCATGGGCACCGGGGTGGCCTGGCGTGGACTCGAGACCGAACAGGGTCTGCTCTGGCAGCAGCACCTGCAGTTGTTCACCCAGCCCTTCGCACACACCGAGTACGCCATCGCGCAACTGGGCGCGCTGCAGCTCTGGGAGCGCAGCATGGATGATCGGGAGGCAGCCATCGCCGATTGGTGTGCCGCGCTGGCACTGGGCAATTCGCGCAGCCCGTCCGAGGTATACGCGCGCGCCGGAGTGAGTCTGCTGCCGGATCGGGCACTGCTGGAACGGATTGTGGCACGGGTGAGCGAGGAACTGGCCCGCGAGTGATTCCAGCTTCGGTCGACCGAAAGTCCGGAACGGCACACGATTCAGGCCGCCGGAATCTCCCGTCGTTGACCCAGCCGGTCGACTGCCGGATTCAGGACACCAGCGGTCGTTGTGGCACAACGGGTTTCAATTGAACCAGATGGCGTAGAGCATCATGTTGCCAGCGGCGGATTTTCTGAAGTTTCGCAGGGCTGCCCGGTCCAGCAGCTCACCTTCTTCCAGAAACGGGACAGCCCCGGAGCCCTGGATCCAGAGAATCGGATCCATGTCCCCCGGATTTTCCAGCAGCCTGCACAGATTGACACCCACGCCGGTCTTCGAGTCCTTCCCGCGAGCCATGCGCCAGTAAGGGATCAGCTTCTGCCCGTCCAGAATCGCATCGAACTCGTCAAGAACCACCTGCCAGTTCTGTGCGACATCCTTCTGGACTGGCACGCCGATCGCGGCACTCTGCCGTGAATTCGGCAGCCATTCCAGCACATCGTCAGTTTCCTGCTCGACGTCCTGCCAGAAGAGCCTGTTGTGCCGGACCATCTCCTTGAAGTGTACCCGTGCCGACCGTGTCCTGGTTCTGTCGGGAACACCTCGCAATGCGAGGACCAGGGATGTCAGCGTCTCCAGAAAGTTCTCGTCACGCGAGATCCCGAGTGGGGCCAGCGGCCCAAGTGCTTCCATGGCCGAGCGGCCTTCCCGGACTTGCTGCAATGCGGGTGTCGTGTCAATCGAGAGCACCAGCTCGGCACACCCGGACAGCAGGTGGATGTAGGCACACAACCACTGTGCATCCGCACGATCGAACTGGATCGTGCCTTCGAAGGGCGTGCTGCCACTCCGTCGGACGGTCCGCACCAGATCCAGCAGCCCCTCCCACTCGTCGCGCACTCCATCCTTGTCCACATCCAGCCAGATGTCCCGCATGTCCACCTGGATCGTGAACTTCTTTCCGAGTGAAGTCTGCAGGGACGTCTCAGCCGCGGAAAGCAGAATCAGTGCACCGGACATCGCCTGATCGAGAAACTCGGGATGGAACACAGCCTTGGGGTTTTCCGGCAGACTGGCACTCATTCCCGGAATCATCCGGAAAGTTGTCGGCGAATTCTGATAGCGCACCTGAAGCATGTATTCCAGCGAACGCAGAAAGCGCACGCCACCGAGCATGAACCCGATTCCGGGGGTTTGGGTCATGCCCTGCAGCACGTCCTCGGACGCCGCGAGGCCCTTGTCTCGCAACTCGGTTTCCCAGGAGAGACCCGGGGCGCCGGGAGTCCTTCCGGGCGCCGCAGGCGCGACCGCCATGGTCATGCAGAGCAACACAGAAGCCAGCAGGCAGCGCGCGCGTCGATTCATTCAACTGTTCCCCGTGGATGGTGAGCAAGCGGGCGATGGCTGGACGGCGGGCCGCGGCGAGTGCGGGCCGGGATCAGACGGACCAGCCTTCGAAGGGTTGTGTGACAAGTGCCGAATTGGAGTAGCGCAGGTCCGCAGTAATCTCGTCGCCCAGCCAATGTGGACGTTCGGGCAGCTCCAGTCCCGCCGGAAGTTCCAGTTCGGCCAGCAGCAGGCCTTTGTTCTGGCCCAGGAACAGATCCAGCTCCCAGCAGAACTCGCCGGCAGTAATCCGGGCCCGCAGTTTGTGGATCTCCGGTTTCAGCGCCAGCTCTTCCAGAATCGTCCCGGCCTGGGCGGGGTCCAGCGGCAGTTCCCACTCCCGGCGCACCAGTTGCTTGTCCTCCACGGTGCTCAGTCCTTTGAGAGTGAGCCAGGCCTCACGCCAGGGGCCTGCTTTCGGCAGTTCCTCGCCCAGCAGGGTGGTCAGAAACGCGGAGACGGCCAACGGACGTGCGAGTCGCACCCGGATGGTGCGCTGCGGATCCAGCCCCAGGTAGGCCTGGCGCAATTCCATCACGGACTCGGGCACTGTGTCACGCAGGTATGCGGTCAGCGGGTCCGGCTTCAGCAGAAAGCGCCGCTCCCGTTCGAAGGGCCCGGAGGCCGTGTCAGACATCCGTGCCGTCCGGATCGAAGAGGGTGCCGGAGGAAGCCCCGCGTGAGCCGCCACGTTTGCGGTTGGCTGGCTCCGTCAACGGGGCATCCGGTCTGCTGCCGTGTGCGCGCCAGCAGGCCAGCAGCTGCTCCAGCCCGATGCCGTCGAGGGTGGCCCCCTCGATCCGGCAGTTCTCGATGCGGACATCGCGCAGGTCGCACCCACTGATCTGGCTCTCGCGCAGATCGCTGTCCTGGAAGTGGGCCTTGTTCAGCCGACTGTCCAGCACCAGGATCTCGGGGGCCGAGGTATGCAGGAAGTTCATTGTCCCTCCTTGCCGGTGGTGTTGCCGGCCATGGACTGGAATCCCTTGCCGGAATCGTGTTCCCTGCGCAGCAACCAGATTCCCGCAAGGGCGGTCAGCAGCAGCAGGCTCGACTGGCCCGGGCGCTGCAGCAGGAAGGAGCCGATCGAGAAGGTCATGCCGTAGACCAGCATCACGCCTCCCAACCAGCGCGGCAGAATGCCGCCCAGCACATTGTCGGGGCTGGCCACCGTGTAGGGGCCCCAGGCACCGCCCGGGCGGACCCGGGCCACGAAGGCCTTGAGCGTCGCTTCCGGCTCGGGTCGGGTCAGCAGGGTCACCGTGAGCCAGACGATGATCGACAGGGGCACCACGATCAGCGCCTTGTGCGCGCTGCCCAGCGGTTGCCCGAAGAGACTGGCCGTGCTGGCGAAGAGGTGATACTCGCCGGGGGCGCTCTGGGCCCAGGCCAGCACTTCCAGACCAATGGTCACGAGAATCGAGGTGGCCAGTGCCGAGAGCTCCGACCAGGCATTGATCCTCCACCAGAACCAGCGCAGGATCAGCACCAGCCCGATGCCCGCCCCGGTGGCCCAGATGAAGACCCAGGCTTTCTCGATGCTGGTCATGTAACCCGAGATGACCGCCGCGGTGCAGATCAGCACCAGAATCGTGATCCGGCTGACCCAGACATAGTGTGTCTCGCTGGCCACGGGCCGAATGAAGCGCCGGTAGACGTCGTGCACGATGTAACTGGCGCCCCAGTTGAGGTGGGTGTCGATGGTGGACATGAAGGCCGCGAGGAAACTGGTGACCAGCAGACCTTTCAGCCCCGAATGCAACACCTGGTTCAGCACCATCGGGTAGGCCTGCTTGTGATCCTGGAGCGCGGGAAAGAGCACCAGCGAGACCAGGGCCACGATCACCCAGGGCCAGACCCGCAGCGCGTAGTTGGCCACGGTGAACCAGAGGGTGGCTTTGAAGGCATCACGTTCGTCACGGCAGGCGGACATGCGCTGAATGATGTAACCACCCCCGTCCGCATTGTGGCTGGACCACCACATCACCGTGATGAAGACCATGAAGCTGAAGAAGTTGGTCGAGAGGAACCCGCCGCTTCCCGCATCCAGCGGGGGCACCAGCGCCAGCAGGTGGGCCGGGGCCTCGGGCACTTCCTGCAGCTTTGCCAGCAGCGACTCCATGCCGCCCACGGACTTGACCGCCAGCACCGCCAGGATCACACTGCCCGACATGGCGATCAGGAACTGCACCAGGTCGGTGATGACCACGCCGTAGAACCCGGAGAGCACGGTGTAGACCACTGTGATGGCCACCAGAGTCCAGGTGACCAGCGCGGGTGGATATCCGGTGAGCACCGTGATGACCGTGGACATGCCATTGATCACCCAGCCCATCACGATGAAGTTGTAGAACACCGCGAACCAGCAGGCCTTGAAGCCTCGCAGGAAGGCGGCCGGGCGGCCGCTGTAGCGGATTTCGATCAGTTCGTTGTCGGTCAGAACCTCGGCGCGCCGCCAGAGCCGGCTGAAGAGGAAGACTCCCAGCAGTCCTCCCATGGCGATGTTCCACCACCACCAGTTCTTCCAGATGCCGCCCGTGCGCACCATTTCGGTGATTGCCAGCGGGGTGTCCGCAGCGAAGGTGGTGGCCACCATCGAGGTGCCGATGACCCACCAGGGAAGGCTGCGCCCACCCAGAAAAAAGGCCGAGGTCGAGGCCTCGCCCTTCTTGCGCAGCAGCAGGCCGACACCCAGCGCGAAGACCAGGTAAAGCCCGACGATGCCCCAATCCAGTGGACTCACGAGGTTTTGATTCCCACCTGGATCCCGCGGAAGCGGGCAGGCGAACTGCCGTGGGACATGTGTGCGGTCTGGCCGGGCTGCCCCTTGCCGCAGTTGGCCACGCCCATCAGTTGCCAGAGCTCGGGGCCGCAGATTCCGTCGCAGGCACCCCAGAACTGGGGAGTCATGCCCTGATAGGTGGGGTTGCGAACCAGACCCGTGATGCGTCCCTTCTGCACGCGCCAGCCGATCTCACAACCGAACTGGAAGTTGAGCCGGCGCTGGTCGATGCTCCAGCTGTTGTTGCTGTCCATGATCACACCGTCATCCACGCCGGCCACCAGGTCATCCCAGCTGCTGGCGCCGGGCATCAGGCTCAGATTGTTGATGCGCACGATGGGAATGTCGCCCCAGGTCTCGGCGCGGTTGCAGCCGCGGCTGCCGCCCTCTTCGATCGTGTGTGCCAGTTCGCGGTTGGTCATGTATCCCTTGAGGATGCCCTGCTGCACGATGGGCCAGCGCTGCTGGCGCACGCCATCGTCATCGTAGCCACGGGTGGCCAGACCACCGGGCACGGTTCCATCGGCCACCAGGTTCACGAGCGGGCTGCCGTAACGGAAGTTGCCCAGCTTCTCGGTGGTGGCGAAACTGGTGCCCGCGTAATTGGCTTCGTACCCAAGCACACGGTCCAGCTCGGTGGCGTGACCCACGCTTTCGTGAATCTGCAGCACAAGCTGGGCCGGCTTGAGGATCAGGTCCATGGTCCCGCTGGGACACAGGGGTGCCGAGAGCAGGGCGACCGCCTCCTCCGCCACGCGGGCCGAATTTCCCGGCAGGTCCATGGACTCGATCAGCTCCCAGCCCAGGCTCATCCACTGACCGCCGTGCGACATGGGGTAACTGCGGGTCTGGCTGTCGCAACCATCGGTGGCCGTGGCCGAAATGCCCGCACCGCTGCGGATCAGTTCCTGATCCAGATCCAGCCCCTCGCTGGACATCAGCCGGATGCGCTCGCGCACGAAACGCAGGCTGCCTGAAGCGACCTTGACGCGCGGGTCGCGCCGCAGTTCCGCATCACACGCCAACAGCAGGGCCAGCCGCTGTTCCAGCGGGACACTGAAGGGATCCCGCTGCACGGGAGTCTGCCAGAAATCCTGCCAGGCCGGTTCCGGGGCCAGACGCACGGACTGGCTGTTCACGCTGGCGCTGGCCCGGGCGATGGCCACGGCCTCGCGCGCACAACGGATCACGGACTCCCGGTCCAGGTGGCTGGTGGCCGCGAAGCCCCAGGCTCCCTTGGCGAGCACGCGCACTCCCAGTCCCTGGTCGCGGTTGTCCCAGAGCGAGGAGGTTTCCCCGTTGCGCATCTGCACGCCCTGGGTCCAGGTGTCCAGCAGGCGTGCATCCGCGTAATCGACTCCCGCCTGGCTGGCGGCGTCCAGCGCCCATTCACCGATCTGCTTCATCGCGGCCGTCCTGTCTTGGATGGCGAGCCTGCGGCCCGCTCAGAAACTGCTTGCACTGCTGAAATTGAACTCACGGACCCGCAGACCGGGCACCACGGCTCCTCCGCCGAAGGTGCGGGACTGCAGCACCTGGTCGCGGCTGAGCGCCTCGATGTTGCGGAAGAAATCGAAGAGGCTCACGGTCCAGCGCAGATTGTGCACCGGCTCGGCCAGCTTGCCGTTGCGGATGCGGAACACGCCGTCTCGCGTCATGCCCGTGATGGTCAGGGTCATGGGATCCACGACGTTGGTGTAGTGGAAGTGTGTCACGTACAATCCATCGGTCGTGCCGGCGATCAGTTCGTCCATGCTTTGCTGACCGGGTTCGAGCACCAGATTCTCGGGCCAGGGGCCACTGCCGTTGGGACGGGCATGCCCATGCCCCGTACTGGTCTCGCCCGCTTCACGTGCGGTTCCCAGATCGAAGACCGGCTGGATGAAGACTCCCCGTTCCACGAGAGGCACACGGCGCCGGGCGACACCTTCCAGATCGAAGGGGCGCCCATTGAGCAGGGGGTGGGACCAGTCATCGCGCAGGCTCACGTTCTCGCCGAAAAGCTGCTGGCCGCGTTTTCCGCTGAGTGCACTGGTGCCGTCCAGAAAGGCCCGTGCGCCAAAGCCCATCCAGGCCAGAAACTGCACCATGTCGGTGACGGCCGCGGGCGGCAGGACCACAGTCCAGCGTCCCGCGTCGATGGGCACCGGCTTCTGGGCCCGGGCACAGATCGACGCCGCCTCCCGGGTCACCGCATCCACGTTCAGCTGATTCACGGCCGTGTGCTGTTCTTCGGCCCAGCCACTGCCATCGGGTGTCTGCATGGTCACCGAGAACACGGCCGTGCTGCTGTGCGAGTGGCAGTAGAGGCCCGCGGAATTGGCCATCGCCAGCTCGGCCTGAGCCGTGCTGAAGATGCCGCTGCTTTCGAATCCCCGTTCCCTGGCCAGCTCGAAGGTACCGCCCAGTGCGGCGGCCTTCTGTTCCGGGGTGTGGTTCAAGGTGCCTTCGTCCGTGTTCTCGTGAGTGGGCGTCTCACAGCTGGAGCGCAGGATCTGGAGATCCTTGCAGGGCGAACCGGCGCGCGCCGCATCCAGGGCCGTGCGTTGCAGGCGCTGGAGGCTGTCGCCGTCGAAGTGGTTGCAACTGGCGCTGCCCAGTCGGTCCCCGTCCTGCACCACCAGGCGCAGCACTCCGTCCTCGCGGGCCAGATTCTGCTGGATGCTGTTGTTGGCGAAGCGTGACAGGCGGCGGGCATCGGACCAGAACAGCGCCTCGGCGGGCATTCCGGCCGGCAGCCCCGACAGGCAGGCATCCAGCAGCTTCTGCACGTTCAGGTGTGCGCTCATGGGTTCCTCGGTTTCATGGCGGCAGTCACGGGCTTGGTGCTGCCGGACAGGTTCGGATTGCCGGTCGGCTGACGGGAGTCGGGCGCGCGGTTCAAGCTGCTTGCGCGGCCACTCGCCCGCCGTGACCGGCGTTCAAGGTAGAAAAACAGAGGACCGCTTTCCCCAGGATCAGGGCTCGTCGAGGGCGTCAAGCCGCAGGCGCAGCCGGCCATTGTCGGGCTGCAGTCCCAGGGCCTCACGCCAGACCTGCCGAACCAGAGCGTGTTGCCCCAGGGCGAGGTAGAGCTCACCCAGGTGTTCCAGGATCTCGGGGTCAGCGGGACTGAGCTCGCGTGCCCTTTCGAGAGACACGCGCGCCTGCTCGGGCTCACCCAGTTTGAGCTGGATCCAGCCCAGGGTATCGAGGTAGAAGGGCGAGTCGGGATCACTGGACAGCGCCTGACGCACCATGAGTTCGGCCCGGGGCAGGTCGTGATCCATCTGGGCCATCAGGTAGGCCGTGTTGTTCAGCAGCATCGGCCGGCTGCGATCGCCAAACAGGCGCACGGCCTCCATGCTCAGTGCCAGGGCCGCGTCCCGTTCGCCCATTTCCTGCAGCAGGTTGCCATAGTCGATCCAGAAGGACTGCTGGGCCGGAAAGGCTTCCACCAGGGCGGCCCGCAGGGGAGCGGCCTCGCGCAGGCGCCCCAGTTGCTGCAGACAGAAGGCCAGCGGGTCCAGAATATCGGGGTGGCCGGGAAAGAGACGCGAGGCCGACTGGAATGAATCCAGCGCGGGCTGCCAGGCCGCCAGGGTCAGATGGATGTGGCCCTGCAGCACAAGTGCGTCCACCTGGAGTGAATCACGCTCCAGGCAGCTCGCAAGGCTTGCCAGCGCCGGATCCGGTTGATCCAGCAGCCAATGCAGACGCGCCTTGGCCAGCAATGCGGGTGCATCGTCGCGCATGGGGCTGTGATCCAGCAAGGTCAGCGCCCGCAGGCCCGAATCGTGAATCAGTGTGCTGTCCGCGGAGGCGCCGGGATTGCTCAGCCGCACCCACTGCAACAGGTCCGTCCAGGCATCTGGCGGCACATCGCGCGAGCCCAGCATGCGTTCGAGGTGTGCCCAGGCCGAGTCCAGTCGGCCGTGTGCCAGATCCTGACGCAGGCGCAGTTCGGCTCCTTCGTGGGCGGGCAGGCTGGCCAGTCCGCGGTCGAAGAAAGCGCTTCGGCCGCCGCGTTCCATGACCGAAAGCCAGTCCAGAGCCAGCTCGCGGGCCCGGCCGGTGAAGGGCGCGGATTCTCTGTTGCGCCATTCCAGCAACTGGATCCAGTCCTCATCGTTGAGTTGGTTCCAGTCCGAGAGTGCGTCCAGTCGCTTCCAGGCCTTGGCGGTGTCGCCGTGTTTCAGTTCGCCCCGGATCCGGATGTCGGTGAATGAGCTGTCGGGCAGGCTGGCCAGAGCGTCGTCCAGACCGCGCAGCGACCGGCGGTCGAGCTGGCTCTCGAGCCAGAGCGACAGAATGGCCGTGTCATCGTTGCGGTACTGCAGGGTCCACGGCCCCAGCACGCTCAGGGCTTCCGCTGAGCCGCCCATCAGGGCCAGTTCGCGCAGTGCATCGGCAGCGAAGACCAGACTGGGGTCGGCCCGCAGGAGGTCGGCAAACTGGCTGAGAGCGCGTTGCTGGTCGCCCGAGAACTCCGCGAGAATCGCGGAGACGGCGATGCGGTCCAGGCGGGAATCGGCGTCGGGGGTCCAGGGAACGGCGGCCAGACAGGGTACCAGCCACATCAACAGAACATACAGGGGTCCTCTGAACCGACTCTCAGTGCCCACTGCTGTCCCCCGGAGCAGGGGCCATTTCCTCCGTGGTGGGTGTCTCACCGAAGGTCCCGCCCCCCAGCATGCGCTGGATGTCGTTCTTCATGATGAAGACCATCAGCAGCAGCAGCAGCAGCACGCCGGCCTGGTTGATCCAGAGCTTGAGACGCGTGGGCAGCGGGCGGCCGATCACGCTCTCGATGAGAATGTAGACCAGGTGACCCCCATCCAGCACGGGAAAGGGCAGGATGTTCATGAAACCGATGTGTACCGAAATGAAGGCGATGAAACTGAGAAAGGCTTCCAGCCCGCTGCGTACCACGGTGCCGGACATCTGGGCAATGAAGATCGGCCCGCCCACCTCGCGCAGACTGGCCTGGCCACTGATCAGGGAACGCAAGGTACTCCAGGCCATCTCGATCACGCGGCCGGTCTGGCGCAGCCCCAGTGCGGGGGCATCACTCAGGCTCACGGATTCGCGCATCATGCTCTGCTGGATTCCCACCCGCCCCACGCGGCCCAGAGTTTCGTCAAAATCTTCCAGGGGAGTCAGGCTCACGCTCAGCGTACTGCCATCGCGCTCCAGTTCCAGCTGCAGCTCCTGACCGGCGCTGTTGCGGATGATGCGTTCCATTTCCTGCCAGCTGGACACGACGGTGCCGTCGATGCTCAGCACACGGTCTCCTGGCTGCAATCCAGCCTGAGCCGCGGGGTAGCCCTGGTACACGGCTGACATCACCGCATCGTCCGAAGGGACCTGATTGCCCCAGAACAGGAAGATGCCGCTGTAGATCACCACGGCCAGCACCATGTTCATGATCACACCGGCACTGATCACGAATGCCTTCTGCAGTGCGGACTTGGACATGAACTCGTCGTCGGCACCGGTCAGGCTGGTACTGCCGTCGAAGTTCTCATCAATGATGCCGGCCATCTTGACGTAGCCGCCGAGCGGAATCCAGGCCAGCACGAACTCGGTGCCGCGCCAGTGGAAACTGCGGATCCGGGGGCCGAAACCGATGGAAAAGGTGTCCACCCGGATGCCGCACATCCGGGCCGCGATGTAATGGCCCGCCTCGTGCACCAGGATGATCACGGCAATGACGACGATGAACGATGCGAGTGTCAGCATCCGGTAGTTCCAGAAATGGACCAGTTCGCGGCAGCGCATACCTTCGGTTGCGCTCTCCCCCTTGTCAGCAAACCGCCTTCAACACGCTTTCCCGGGTGTCCCGATCCAGCGCGATCAGCTCGTCGAGGCTCTCGGCCCGTCCCTGCCATGCGGAAAGGGCCGATTCAACCTGGCGGTAGATGCCCGAGAAGGACAGTTTTCCCGCCAGAAACAGTTCCACGGCCGCCTCGTTGGCCGCATTCATCACGCAGGGTGCACCACGCCCCTGCCGAAGCGCTGCCCTTGCCAGCGGCAGGGCGCGGAATTTCACGTCATCGACAGCTTCGAAACTGAGAGCTCCAAGCCGGACCCAGTCCACGGTTTCCATGTCCAGTTCCAGGTGTTCCGGGTAACTCAGAGCATACTGGATGGGAATCCTCATATCGGGGAGTCCCAACTGCGCCTTGACGCTGCGATCGCGGAACTCGACCATCGAATGCACGATCGACTGCGGATGGATCAGCACGTCAATTTGATCCTCGGGCAGATCATACAGCCAGCGGGCTTCGATGACTTCAAGCGCCTTGTTCATCATGGTGGCGCTGTCCACCGTGATCTTGGCGCCCATCTCCCAGGTGGGATGGCGCAGAGCCTGCTCGCGGGTTGCGCTGTTGAACTCTTCCAGGGTGGACTGCCTGAAGGGTCCACCCGATGCGGTCAGGATCAGGCGGCGCACCTCGTGCATGTTCTCGCCACGCAGGCACTGCAGGATGGCGCTGTGCTCGCTGTCGATGGGCAGGCAGTGCAGGCCACGCTGGCGCACTTCCTTCATGACCAGCTCACCGGCCGTGACCAGAGGTTCCTTGTTGGCGAAACAGATCCGGCGGCCGGCCTTGATCGCGCTCATCAGCGGTTCCAGCCCCCGGGTGCCCACGATCGCCAGCACCAGGGTATCGCAGCCCTCGCGGGCCGGCAGGTCGACCAGGTCACGGCGGCCGCTGAGCACCTCGATGCCCGTGCCCTCAAGCGCGGCTCGCACATCCTTGAAAAAGGCCTCGCCGATATGAACCCAGCGTGGCCGCACCTCGCGGGCCTGCTCCGCCAGCCGTTGCCAGCTTGAATGCGCGGTCAGCCCCACCAACCGGAACCGGTCTGGATGACGCCGGACCACCTTGAGCGTGCTCTCGCCGATGGACCCGGTGGACCCGATCAGCAGCAGGTTTTCCGGCTCCCGCACTCCGCCCTGTTCCACACTCACCATCAAAGAATGCTGAGGATCAGGCCAAGGGACATGCTGTTGTAGTCACCCATGCCGTATTCACCGTTGATCTTCAGCGTGGGCAGCGGGGTCACGTTGACGCCCAGATTCAGGCGGGAGACCTTGCCGTCCAGTTCCTCATGAATCCCGATGCCGTCGACTCCCTCCTGCGGAACGAAGGTATAGTCGAAGGTGCCGGTCATGGTGCCCGTGGAATAGCCGCCATAGAACTCGACGAGCGGCAGTTTCTTGGAGACGATCAGATCCCAGGTCATGCCCTTGGTGTCAATCGACTCGCCCAGCTTGAACTGGCTGTAGTTGGCCTGCAGGGCGATCCGGGGCATCACGAAGGGGATGTGGAAGATTTCATTGGCTTCCCAGCGCAGGCTTCCGCCGTAGAGCGTCACGTCGCCCACGTCTTCGTTGAGCTGCATCTTCATCAGGCGCGCGCCCACCTGGAAGCCCTTGACCAGACCCTTGTTGGCGGTCAGCATGGGCAGACCGATCACATCGACGGGTGTGTCACTCAGGATGCCCAGCTGGTCGCCACTGGTCAGCAGCACCAGGGGCATGCGCAGGCCGACGTCGAAACCCGCCAATCCGTGGGACTTGCCGGTGTGATAGGTTCCCGAACTGGCCAACAGGGCACTGGCATCCACGAGGGGCTGGAAGTAGGCCCGCCGGATCTCGCTGCTCTGGTCACCGATGTCCTGCAGCAGATCTTCGAAGGACTGGGCAAGGCTGGCCGTGGCCGTGCCCAGCAACAGCAGGGCAACCGCACTCAGGGAAACGGAACGCATGATCGAACCTCCAGCTTCGGCTGTGTCGCCCGCGTCGGCGGGCGAGCGATGATCCGCAATCCAGCGGACAGGACATCCGGGACCCGGACATCCCGGGTCGAAATCTCATTCGACGGGCAGCAAGCGCTCGCCCGGCAATGGACGGGCACCGTTGAGCCAGGCAGATGCTTCCTGCGGCCCCTTTCCCTCGGGCTTGAGCAGCAGGCATTCCAGCAGCCCGTCGCCACAGACAATGGCCAGACCACCACTGGCCAGCAGCACCAGTTCTCCGGGCAGGCAGCCCTGCGGGACTGTTTCATCGGTCCTGCGGGTGGCCAGAATCTGCAGCCGTCGGCCTCGGAACTGACACTGGGCACCCGGAGCGGGAGCCAGTGCGCGGATGCGGTCGTGCAGGCCCTGCAGCGGACGGCTGAAGTCGAGCCGACGTGTGCGAGGCCCCAGTTTCGGAGCACGTCGCAAGCCATCTCGCTGTGCCTGGGGCTTACCCGTGAGGGTGCCGGCATCCAGACCGTCCATGGTGGCCCGCAACAGCTGGGCCCCCGCGTGCATCATCCGGTCGTGGAGCTGGCCTCCGGTCTCGTCGGGGCCGATCTCAATCTCCTTCTGCATCAGCAGTGGACCCGTGTCGACCCCCGGACTGAGCAGGAATGTGCTCAACCCACTGCGGGAACACCCCGCCATGATCGCCCGCTGGATGGGCGCCGCCCCACGGAAGTCGGGCAGCAGGCTGGCGTGCAGGTTGACGGCCCCTCGCCCCGGCAGGGCCAGAACGCTCGCGGGAAGCAGCCGATAGGCCACCACCACGAACCAGGGCGCGTCCACCGCCTTCAGTCGCTCGTGCAGGCCCGGGTCTTCCAGATCGACGGGCGTCTCCAGCGCAAGCCCCCGTTCCCGGGCGAAGGCGCTGATCTCGGTGGGTCGGGACCCCCGTCCGCGCCCCGCCGGCCGATCGGGCTGACTGAGGACCAGTGGCACGTCCCAGCCATCCTCGAGCAGGGCCTGCAGGCAGGGCAAGGCGAATCCGGGGCTGCCCATGAAAACAAGACGGCGCCCTCGGGCGCCGGTGCCATCATTTGCCACCACGACCCTGCAACTCCTGGAGACGCTGGATCGCGGGCTGCAATGCGGCCCTCTCCTCGGGAGCCAGATAGTCAATGAACAGCTTGCCGTCGAGGTGATCGATCTCGTGCTGGAGGACGCGGGCTTCCAGTTCGTCGAACCAGGCCTTGCGTTCGCTGCCGTCCACATCCTGCCAGCGCAACTGGATGCGCGCCGGGCGATCCACGTCGGCCCGGATGCCGGGAATGCTCAGGCAGCCTTCTTCCATCCGGCAGCGGTCGCGCGTGGCGAGGACTTCGGGATTGATGAAGGCGGCCAGTTTGATCGACTCATCTTCCATGGGGATGCCCAGCACGAGCAGGCGCTGTTCGAGACCGATCTGGGGCGCGGCAAGGCCGATGCCATCGGCTTCGAGCATGGTCTCGTACATGTCGTGGACCAGATCCTTCAGCCCGTCGTCGAAGGTCTCGACCGGGCGCGCGGGCCTGCGAAGGACCGGGTCTCCCAGGATGTGGATGTTCAGGGTCATGGGACTCCCCGGATTTTCCATGGATTCAGGCGTTTTTCTTGCGGGCGACCGCGTTGCGGTCCAGATCCACCACGGTGTTCTCGGCGATCTTGACCTGCAGGCTGTCTTCCTTCACGGACTTGATCACACCGTGCACACCACCGGTGGTCACGATCTGGTCTCCCGAGGTGAGGGACTGCTGCATGGCGGCATGTTCTTTCTGCCGCTTCATCTGGGGTCGAATGATCAGCAGATAGAAGATCGCGATCATCACGACGAAAGGCAGGAAGGCCATCAGGCCGCCTCCCTGGGGGGCTTGGGCAATCAGGGGCATCGGTGGTCTCCGCTCTGCGGTGCCGGATGCCATTCATCCAGCACGGTTGCAAGGGCCGAAGATACAACACGAAGGGTAAAATACCGGAGGATGGAGGTGGACCCGGGGATCAGAAAGTGTCCAGAAAACACTCCCTTCAGTGCGATTCAGCAGGTCCCCGGGGTGGTGGAACCGAGGTCTCGGGCGGCAAGTCGGACTCGGGCACCAGATCGGGCAGGCCGTCGACGCAGGGAAAGCGGCGCCCACAGGAGTCACAGCGAAGACTGCCCGGCAGGACCGTGAATTGACCGGAGCAGCAGGGGCAGCAAAGCACCTCCAGCAGCAGGCTCGAAAGCGGGCGCTCAGTCAGGGTGTGCCTCCAGGCGTTCGCGAAACCAATCGGGAATGCATGCGGGCCGCTGGCTGGCGGCATCCAGGAAACATTGCACGGTCTGCCCGGTGTACAGCACCTCATCGTCGCGCTGGACCTGATAGGATATGCGCAGCACGCGGCTGCCTTCGCAGCGGATGCGAGCCGCCAGCCCCAGCAGATCGTCATAGCGCGCGGGCAGATGGTACTTCACCTGCAGTTCAAGCACGGGCAACCACAGGCCGTGCTGATTTTCGATGTCCGCATAGGAGATGCCCAGTTGGCGAATCCGCTCGGTACGCGCCATTTCGAACCAGGCGGCCGCGTGGCCGTAATAGGCGAAGGCCATGGAATCGATCTCGGCATAGCGCACGCGTGTCTGCAGCAGCACGGGCCATCCCTTGCGTGTGACCCGGAGTTCAGCTGTCATAGACGCCCATCGCATCGAACTTGGCGATGCGTTGCTCCACCAGTTGATCCAGGGGAATCGCGCAGAGCTGCTCGAAATGCAGCGACACCACGTTGCGCAGGGTCTCGGCCATGGCGTCCCAGTCGCGGTGGGCTCCACCCAGAGGCTCGGGCAGAATCTCGTCAATCAGCTTGAGCTGCTTGAGCTGGGGCGCGGTCAGTTTCAGGGCCTCGGCCGCATCCTGGGCACGGGCCGCATCACGGAACAGGATCGAGGCACAGCCTTCGGGACTGATCACGCTGTAGATCGAATGCTCGAGCATCAGCACCCGGTCGGCAACCGCCAGAGCCAGCGCTCCTCCGCTGCCGCCCTCCCCGATGACCACACTGACCACCGGGGTCCGCAGCTTGGCCATCTCGAACAGATTGCGGGCGATCGCTTCGGCCTGGCCACGAGCTTCGGCTCCCAGACCGGGCCAGGCACCGGGCGTGTCCACCAGGGTCAGCACGGGCAGACCGAAACGCTCGGCCATGCGCATCACGCGCAGAGCCTTGCGGTAGCCCTCTGGCTGGGACATGCCGAAATTGCGAAAAATGTTGGACTTTGTATCACGCCCCTTCTGGTGCCCGATGATCGCGACCGCGCGCCCACTGATGTGTCCCACTCCGGCCACGATGCTGTGGTCGTCGCCGTAGGCCCGGTCGCCGTGCAGTTCCATGAAGTCCGCTGCGAAACGCTCGATGTAATCCAGGGTGAAGGGACGCCGGGGATGACGCGCCAGTTGCACCGTCTGCCAGCCCGTCAGACTGGAAAAGGTCTCCTTGCGCATCTTGTCAAGCTTCTTCTCCATCCGGGCGATTTCCGGATCGGCATGCAGGCCCGCGCCATTGGAGAGGGCGCGCATCTCATTGAGTCGGCGCTCGATCTCGGCGATGGGTTTCTCGAATTCCAGCACAGGTCCGTAGGACATGTTTCCTCCGTGGTCACTCGTCACGCCCGCGCGGGGCGCAAGGGAACCGGTATCTGCTCACGCGGGCTGGCCGCGGAGTGTGATTCAATGGTGGGCCGCGACTACAGCCGTCCAAGCAGGGAGCGCAGTTTCAGCCGCCAGACCATCCAGACCGCTTCGCGCACGATGGCCTTGCTCATCTTGCTGCGCCCCACGGCCCGGTCGACGAAAATGATGGGGATCTCCTGGATCCGCAGCCCCTTGCGCCAGACCTTGAAATTGACCTCGATCTGGAAACTGTACCCGCCGCTGCGGATGCGGTCCAGATCGAGCGCTTCCAGTGTCTGACGACGGAAACACTTGAAACCGCCGGTGGGGTCCTTGACCGGCATGCCCGTGATGATGCGCGTATACATGCTGGCCCCGTAGGACAGCAGCAGGCGCGAGAGCGGCCAGTTGACCACGTTCACACCGGTGACATAGCGGCTGCCGATGACCAGGTCGGCCTCGCCGATGGTCTTGAGAAACACCGGCAGCACCCGGGGATCGTGGGAAAAGTCGGCGTCCATCTCGCAGATGTAGTCGTAACCCCGTTCGATGGCCCAGCGGAAGCCGGCCACGTAGGCCGTGCCCAGTCCCAGTTTTCCCGCCCGGTGCAACACGTGCACGCGTCCCGAATCACCGGCCAGCCGGTCGGCGATCTCGCCGGTGCCGTCAGGGCTGTTGTCGTCCACCACCAGCAACTCGATGCAGGCATCCTGGGCCAGGACCTCGTCGGCCAGCCGTTCGATGTTTTCCGCCTCGTTGTACGTGGGCACGATCACCAGCATGCGCGTCATCGGCAATCCTTCAGTTCATGGACCAGGACTGGCTGCGGTCAGCCTTGAAGGCCCGCAGGGACTCCTCGAGCCCCAGCAGCTGGATCCCCAGCTGGCGGCGTGTCTCACCCGTGAGCAGTCCGCTGCGCGCTGGGCGCTTCGCGGCCTGGCTCAACTGGGCGCTGGCCACCGGGATCACCAGGTTCTCATCGAGATCGAAGACACGGGCCACCGTCCGGGCCAGCTCGTATCGGGTCAGCACCTCGTCGCAGCCCGCGTGAAACAGGCCGCAGCGCCGCTGCTCCATGGCCAGCACCAGCAGTCGCGCCAGTTCCATGGCCCAGATGCAATTGCCGCTCTGGTCGGTGACCACCTGGATCGGACGCTGGGCACTCAGTTCCTGCAGCACCCAGCTGACAAAATCGAGACCCAGCCCATGGCCTTTGCCGTAGACCACGATGGTGCGCACGATGGCCGTGTTGCCACCAGCGCCCCGCAGCAGATTTTCGGCAGCCAGCTTGCTCTGACCGTAGACATTCAGGGGCGAGGGCGTGGCGCTCTCCTCATAGGGACCGTGCTCGCCGTCGAAGATGTAGTCCGTGGACACCTGGCCCAGCCAGAGGCCCCGGGGATGACAGAGTTCCGACAGCGTACGCACCAGGTCCACGTTGGCCTGCCAGCAGGCCTCGCGCTCGTCTTCGGCCCGGTCGACCTGGGTGTAGGCGGCGGCGTTCAGCACCGCATCCGGGCGGAAGTCGTGAAACAGGGGCTTCAGCGCGGACTTGCCCACTCCGGAAATCGCTGCGTAGCGGAAATGGCTGTGTGCCACGAAACTGCCGGGCGCACGCCCCACTCCCAGCACATCGAATCGTGGCAGCAACAGACGCAGCAGATGTTGACCCAGGCGGCCATGACAGCCGGTCAGCAGGACACGCTGCCTCAAGCGAGTCGGGCTCCCCGGGCCATGAAGGCGTCCAGGCGCTCGACCATCTTCGCATCGCCGAGTGACAGCATGCGGGCCACCAGCAGCACCGCGTTGATCACGCCGGCCTTGCCGATGGCCGTGGTGGCCACGGGAATTCCGGCGGGCATCTGCACCGTGGACAGCAGGGCGTCCATGCCGTTGAGGGCCGAGCCGGCCAGCGGCACACCGATCACGGGCAGGGTGCTGTGACTGGCCACCACACCGGCAAGATGGGCGGCCATGCCCGCACCGCAGATGATCGCGCTGTAGCCGGCCGCGCGGGCGCCCTCGGCCAGTTCGGCGGTCCGCTTGGGATTGCGATGGGCACTGGAGACGATCAATTCGCCATCGATTCCGAACTCGGCCAGCCAGGGGCGGGCTTCTTCGAACACGGAGCGATCACTCTCGGAACCAATCAGCATCAGAATGCGGGCACTCATCGGATATCCTCCATTGTCATCAGACCACTGCGACGGTCGAGCCCGTCACCGCGCCCGGAGCATGCGGTTCGGATCGGGACGGTCAGGGTTTGCGGTGGTTCACGGTTCGCTGAAGCCGGCTGCCAGCTCATCCCGGTTGCCCAGGAAGGTGCCTGCGATGGTTCTCAACTGATGCAGGAAAGGGCCTTTGCCCCCGGCCGGATGCAGCACGGCCGCGTCAATATAGTATGTGCGCCCTGCCGGCCCTGCCTTGGGATCGAACCAGGCCCAGAGCAGAAACGGGCCTCCTCCGATGTAGTCGTCGGTGCCCCAGAACCCTTCCAGCAGGGTGGTGCTGCGCTGACCCAGACTGCTGACTCCGAAACGACCGACGGAGGGCTCGGTGTAATCCTTGTCGTAGTAGGCCCGGCCCAGGCGGCGGCGCACCTCGCGCATGCCTTCCTCGGACAGGCGCAGACTGTCGTCGCCGGCAACCCAGTGCACGGTCAGCCAGCGGTCCGGGTAGAGTCGGCGCAGGCGCACCATGCGGGGTTCCTCTTCCTGCTGGATCAGGAACCAGTCCACGGGCACGCGAAAGGTGAATCCCCAGCTGGTTCGCAGCGAATCCTCGAGCACCGTCTGTTCCATGCTGCGATAGAGCCGCTCGAGCTGGGCCGCCTGGTCATTGGCTTCGAAGAGGTCCAGGATCTCGCCCGAGCGCTCGCCACACTGACGCCTGAAACTGACCGGGTCGGGTGCGGCCAGGATCGCCAGTTTCTGGTCCCGCGCGAAGGCCTCGTCCCGGGCGAAGAGAAATCCTTCTTCCTTGGCGATCCGGTCGCGCACCTCGGGCTTGAGCATGGACTCCAGCAATTGACCGACAGGTCCACTGGCCGGTCCGGCGCTCACGATCAGCAGATTTCGCCGATTGAGGGCTTCCTGGGGCCGGCCGGGATCGGCACGCACCATCCGGATCCGGGCTTCTTCCTCGGGCGTGACCCAGGTGGCCGAGAACAGCTCTTCCAGCTGGGGCCCCACCTCCTGCCAGTCGGCATCATCCACCAGCACGGTCACCTCGTAGAGTTCGCCGATGCTGCGCGGCTTGGAGCACCCACTGGCCAGGGCCAGCAGGAGCAGCAACAGGACAAGTCTCTGGGCTGTTTTCACCGGATACCTCCCGGGGTTCACGGGGTGGGGCTGCCGTCGCGGAGCCGACGGGCCAACTGATCCAGCCGGGGAGCACTGATTCCCTGGGAAGCCACCTGTTTCAGCAGTTGGCCCAGTGCCTCGCGCTGCCCCAGTGCCAGCAGGAATTCGCCATAGTCGGCCAGCCGGTCTTCACGGAACAGGGCGTCCGTCTGGATCGCCTTCTGATAGTAGCGCGCGGCCAGATCCAGTTCCTCAGTGCCCGAGCCCAGCAGGGCGGCCTGCTCGAAGACCCGGGCCAGAACTTCATAGAACATCGACGCACCGGCGGTCCCGTTGTTCAGCCCCTGTTCGGCAAAGGAGCGCGCATCTTCCAAGCGCCCCTCGGCCAGTGCCTGGCGCGCCAGCGCGGCCGTGCGGTCCTGGCCGTCCTCGAGGCGCGCGCGCAGGGCCACGAACGCACTGTCCACGGCCTGGGCCGAGCGGCGCCGGAAGATGTGAATCTCCTCGTGGTCGTAATAGCGCAGGCTGAATTCGGCGGGTTCATCGTCAATCGTGATGCCCAGTGCGCGCGGCAGCACCTGGAACACGCTGTCCGTCTGGAAACCCAGTCGGCCGTCGAAGAGCTCGGCATAGAACGCCCGGATCACCGGGTAGCCGCCATTGCGGTCGAAGCCCAGCTTGCGATTGCTTTCCAGCAGAGCGGCCCATTCAACTCCATCCAGCCGGGCGCGCAGGGCGTCCACCTGCTGGCCCGCGCTGGCCGCATTGCTCTCGACGGCACGCTGCAAGGCGGGAATCTCGAGACAGACATTGGTGTAGGACGGACGGTGGATCACGGGTTTGATGCTGTTGGCGCTGCGCTCGTGCAGCACCACCGCGCCGCTGGGCAGCACCTGCTTGAGATGGCGGCCCGCGCTGATCCGGCTGTCTTCGACCGAATGCACGGAGGCCAGCGCCATGCTCCATTGCAGGCTGGGCAGCAGCACCAGCAGCCCCAGGGCCCAGGATGCGGGCCGGGTCCAGCCGCCCTTGTATTCCTCCCTCAGCCCCTGGACCAGGCGTGCGGCCGCCAGCGCGATCAGCGGCAGAAAGGGCAGGGCGTAACGCATGAACATCACCTGGGCGTTGCCGGTGAGCGCCACACTGACCAGGAACCAGGCCAGCAGCACGCGGTCGGCGGGTCTGCGTGTCAGCCCCATGAAGACCAGTCCAGCCAGGCCGGCCAGTTCCAGCGCCAGCCCGGCCGACCAGAGCAGCACATTGCTGAAGAGGTAGACAAAAGGATGGATGTGCTCGAACTGGATCTGGAAGGGATAGAAGAACTCGCCGCGCACATTGCGGATGATGTGGAACAGGGCGAAGGCATGGTCGCCGAAGAGATAGTTGTGGTAGTCCAGGAAGGCGTAGGGATTGAGCACGAAGAACACACCCACCGTGACCGCGGCCGCGCTCCACAGCCGCCAGCCGAACAGATGCCCCAAGAGGAACTTCAGTCGCGCGCCCAGGGCCATCCGGAGGCCGGCCTGGCGGGCGAATTGCCACTCCAGTTCGGCCACGGTCAGCGGCACCACCACCAGAATCGCGTTGACTTTCGTCGAGAGCGCCAGTCCCGCGGCCAGCGCACCCAGCCAGAGATCACGGCGCTGGCCGAAGCGCAGCAGGCGCGCCGAATGGGCCAGACTCCAGACCATGAAGAAGACCATGGGCACATCCACCGTGCCAAAACGCCCGCTCTGGGCATGGAAGGCCGTCAACGCCAGAAAGAGCGCGGCCCAGCGGGCCGTTCTGCGTCCGTACAGGTGATGGGCCGCGATGTACAGCAGCAGGATGCTGGCCAGACCCATCAGCTGGGTCAGCCAGCGAATGGCCAGGTAGGTGTCGCGGAAAGAGCGCGGGTCCTCGAAGTCGAAGGGCGTGAAGCCACCCACGACCGACGCCAGTTTCACGGCCATCACATGCAGGTAGACCGTGGTGGCACCGTAGAGACTGTAGTCCAGTTTCTGTCCGTAAAGCTCGCCGGTGGGGCGCCAGGAATCCGACTCGGTGAAGTTGCGCGCCACCAGCACGTTGGAGGCCTCGTCGGGATGAAAATTGTAGAAGCTCATGGCGGGCGCCTGGGCGGCGGGCAGCGGGGAGAAATCGGTCCAGCCCCAGTCCAGTCCGTTGACCCGCACCAGACTGCCCAGCAGCAGCGCCAGCAGCAGGATCAGATCCAGACGCAAACGATAGCGTCCCAGTGTCAGGGCAACGCTGAAGCGATCCTGCTCGGGCGTCATTGGCTCGCGTCCCCACTTTTGCCGCTCTCGCTGGGCAGGTGATACAGACCGGCACGCTGCTGGCGCCGAATGCGCAACAGGCCGGCGAAACTGTTGATGCTGTCGCGCAACAGGCGAACCTTGGTGTCCGTGTCGTTGGTCCAGGTCACGGGCACTTCCTGGATCGGGTAATCCAGGGCCCGTGCCAGAAAAAGAATCTCGGCGTCGAAACTCCAGTCGTTCACGGTCTGGCGTCCAAAGATCTCCCGGGCCGCATCACGGCGAAAGATCTTGAAGCCGCAGGTGAAGTCCGTGACCTGCACTCCAATCAGTGCGCGGGCCAGCCCGGTGAAGGCCTTGCCCATGCTCTCGCGCAACCAGGGCTGATGCCGCTCGATGCGGGCTTCCCGGCTCTTGCGCGTGCCGATCAGCACGGGGGCGTTGTGTGCCATCCCGGGCAGAAAGCCCTCCAGCGCGGTCATCGGCGTGCTCTGGTCCGCATCGCAGAAAAGCACAAACTCGCCGCGAGCCGCCAGCATGCCGGCCTTGACCGCGCCACCCTTGCCCCGGTTGTGCTCCAGGCTGAACCCCGCGAAGGGGGCGTCGAATCGTGCGCAGACCTCCCGCGCGACGTCGAGGGTCCGGTCGGCCGAACCATCATCGACCACCACGATCTCGTGTCGCGGCACCAACCGGGCGAGCACGGGCAGCGCCCGCTCAAGGCTGGGCACGATGCGCCGTTCCTCATTCCAGGCGGGAATCACCACGCTGAGTCGGGTGGGCTCCATGCCCTCTCCTTACTTGAGTAGCGGAGGCAGCCAGCCCAGCTGGTCCGCCCCGCGATGGCCCTTGATCCAGAACTGGATCACGATGCTTCCCGGAAACTCGGTCTCCTTCACACAGGAAGGCCCCCGACTGGTCAGGCCCGCCAGTCGCTTTGCCTCTGCGCGAGCCGCGGGCAGCCGTCTGACAAACCCGGCCAGCGCATGGATCACGGCCCAGGCGCTGGCCGGACGCCCGCTCAGCAGCTGCTGCAGGCAGGCAGCTCCGTCCAGCAGCAGGCGCAGAGGCAGGCGGGCCAGGAGGGCCCCGGGAGTCAGATTCTTCACCAGCATCAGCAGGCTGTTGCGGTGGTTGAGATAGACCTTGCGCGGGCTGCCCGCCTTCAGGCTGTAACCGCTGTGATGATGCACGCGACTGCCGGGACATGACGCCAGTTTCCAGCCCTTGAGGCGCAGGCGCCAGCACAGATCGATCTCCTCCATGTGCATGAAGAAGCTCTCGTCCAGCAGGCCCACCTCGCGCAGCGCCTGCAGTCTGAGCAGGCAGGCCGTGCCCGAGGTCCAGGCCAGCAAGCGCGGTTCCAGCCAGTTGGCCCCGTCGCTCTCGATGTGATCGAAGAGGCGGCCCAGGGCATAGGGAAAACCGTACCGATCCAGCAGACCGCCCGCCGCTCCGCTGTAATCCAGCTTTCCCGGATTGGGCAGCGAGAGCAGTCGGGGCTGCAGCGCGGCCACCCCGGGGTGCGCGTCGGCCAGTTGCAGAAGCGCGTCCAGCCACCCGGGCTCGGGGACCGTGTCGTTGTTCAGCAGCACCGCGTACTCCAGACCCGGCTGGGCGCAGGCGTGGGCCAGGCCCGCGTTGCAGCCCCCCGCGAATCCCAGGTTGCGGGTCTGGGTCAGTACCTCGATCCAGGGATGGTGCTCCGCGGCCAGACGCACACTGTCGTCCGGGCTGAGATTGTCAACCAGAAGCAGGCGCAGTGGTGTGCGCTCGCGGCAGCTCTCGAGAGCCTCCAGACAGGCCCGCAGGATCTCAGTGCCACCGGCATGGGGTATCACGATGGCGACCCGTGCCTGCCTCGTGTGCTCCGGGGCCGGACTCACGAGCCCTTTCCCGAATCGGCAGCCTGCGCCTGGCGCACGTGCTCCAGACGCTCGGCGGCGCTGGTGTCCTCGGGATGCATTCCAATCCACTGGTCCAGGGTTTCCAGGGCGGTCTTCCAGTCCCGGGCCTTCTCGCTGGCACGGATCAGGGCCACCATGGCGTCCTTGTCACCCGGGGCACTCTCGAGCACGCGCCGGTACCAGTGGATCGCCTCCTCCGGGTGCCCGTACTGCTCGAAGCCCAGGCCCATCTGCAGAGCCCACTCCCCATTGGGGTCGTCCTGGACCACGGGCTCCATCAGCGCGCGCGCGCGTTCCTGATCGCCGAATCCATCGAGCCAGCCAAGGGCCAGGCTGAAGCGCTCTTCGGGCTCCAGACCCGAGGGCCAGTCACTGGCGAACTCCAGCCGCTGGCGCATGCTGGCGGTGTCGCCCAGCTGGCCGAAGAGCTCACCCACGCGCATCGCCAGCTCGGGACTGAAACTGGGGGCCACCACCTCGGGCAGGAAACGATCCATGCGCTGCAGCAGGTTGAGGGCTTTGTCCGGATACTCGCGCTCGTAGTGCAGGGCCAGCTGCACATAGCTGCTGCGGTAGTTCTGGATCAGCTTGCGGATGTTGTCGTCGTAATACACTCCCGGGTCGTCCAGATTGCGGAAGTGCTGCTCGAAGAGCTCCAGGTTGGCTTCGAGCACCGCGGGTTCCACGGCGCTGCCACCGGTTTTGTAATCCATCACCCGAAAGGCCAGTCCGTCCATGCGCAACCAGGGTTTGAGCCCGGTGAAATTGTCGCCGGACACGGTCACGGCAAAATAGAGCGGCCGCTGCCAGCGCCCCTCGCGCAGGATCTCGAGAATCATCCGGTCCTGCACGCGCAGCAGGTTCCTGTCCGAATCGCCCTCGCCCAGATCCAGCCCCATGGAGGGCGGCACCTCGATGCTGTACTCCGTTCCCTCGCGATCCCGCATGGGAATGCGGTACCACTCTTCCCGGGGCAACGGATTGCCCGCCGCATCCTGCCAGCGCCGCGGCCCCCAGTAGCGCCAGAGCAGCGCTTCCTGGCCGGCTCCGTCCAGACGGCTGGCGATGAACTCGTCGGTGAAGAGGGTCGGCAACGGGACGCGAGGTTCCTTGTCACGCAACTGGCGCACGTACCATCCCGTGTTGAGCAGGCTCAGGTTCACCACGCGCACGTCCTGGCGCACTCCTTCCACTTCCTGGAGATACCAGAGCGGAAAGGTGTCGTTGTCTCCATTGGTGAACAGGATCGCGTTGGGTTCCAGCATCGAGAGGGAATTGAAGGCATAGTCCCAGGCAACGTAATTGCCATGACGGTCATGGACGTGATAGCCAGTGGCCAGCATGCGCAAGGGCAGAGCCACCAGCAGCAGAACGGCAACCAGCGGAATCAGCACCCGGGATGCCCGCCTGAAGGAAGCGGCCAGATCCTCGAGCAGCGCGGCAGCGCCCAGCCCCACCCAGAGCGCGAAGGCGAAGAAACTGCCCACATAGGAGTAATCCCGTTCGCGGGGCTGGGGATCGGGCTGATTCAGATAGACCACGATCGCCAGGCCCGTGAGAAGGAACAGCCCCAGCAGCACCAGCGCACGACGCCAGTCGCGGAAGCCGTGAGTCACCAGCCCCCAGAGCCCCAGCACGAGCGGCAGGCCCCAGTACTGGCTGAAGCGCACCGTGTCGGAGAGGAAGTCGCGTCCCACGAAATTGAAGGCGAAGTAGCGCAGATACATGTGCTTGATCTGGTAGCTCCAGAAGGGCGCCACCCGGTTGACCAGCTGGTCCACGATGCCCGTACTGCCGTACTGCTCGCGCTGGAGATAGGAGATCAGTCCGCGCAGGGTTTCCGGGTCGTTCTCATCCAGGGGCGGATTCAGCCCACTGCGCAGCAGGATCACGGTGTAACTCAGGTAACCGAGCAGCACCAGGATGGTGGCCCCACTGCCCAGACTCAACCAGCGCAGACCCTGGCGCTGCCCCAGCAGGTACAGGCCCGCCAGCACCAGAAACAGCACGGGTACCGATCCGGCTCCCCAGGCCATCACCATTCGCGGAAAATAGAACACGATGCCTGGATACACCGGCAGGATCGAGAGCACACAAAGACCCAGAAAACCCAGCATCACCAGGGGCGGATCGGAAGGACGGTGGTGGAAATAGATGATCATGAACACCAGCGGCAGCGCCAGCACATTCAGCAGGTGCACGCCCAGGGCCAGCCCGATGATGAAGAAGATCAGCAGCAGCATGCGTGAGCCATCGCCGCGCCCGCTGGCCACCCGGTCGTTCCAGACAAAGGCCAGCCAGACCACCAGCGCGGTGAAGAGCATGGAAATCGCGTAGACTTCGGCTTCCACCGCGTTGAACCAGAAACTGTCGCTGGCCATGAAGACCAGGGCCCCCAGGGCCGCACCGAAGAGGTCGGTCCAGCTCATCTCGTGACGCGGTTTCCAGTAGGCGATCAGATGGATCACGCTCAGGTACAGCAGCATCACCGTGGTCGCACTGGCCAGAGGGCTGATCAGATTCACCCGGGCACCGATGTCGGTGGGCCAGGGCAGCATGCTGAAGAGTCTCCCCAGCAGGAGATAGAATGGTGCGCCCGGGGGATGTGGCACGGAGAGAGTGCGGCTGGCGGTGATGAACTCGCCGCAATCCCAGAAACTGGTGGTGGGGGCCATCGTCAGCAGGTAGAGGACGAGGGCGGCACAGAAGACCAGCGCCGCGGTGACGCGGTGCCAGCGTTCGAAGCCGGGCATGGAAGCTCCCTGGTGTGGGAATGGTCGGCGAATCCGGAGGGTTCGCCCCAGTCGGTTGTTGTCCGCACGATCGGCCGGGATGCCGGAACCGTTGTTCCGGGGCGCCGGGAAACAGGCGGCAAGCTAATGAACAATCGACTGGGAGGCACGAAGGCCACTGCGACAGCAATGTCCCGGGGTGCGCAGCCCAGAAAAACGGGGCACCCAGAATGGATGCCCCGATCGGTCTTGCGGCAAAGTGGCGGAAACTTTCTGCCTGCTCAGAAGAACAGCAGACTGTTGAGGATGAACAGCGGAATCAGGATCGCCCCGCTCCAGGCCATGTAGCCGAAGAAGCTGGGCATCTTCACCCCGCGCTGCTCGGCGATGGATTTGACCATGAAGTTGGGTGCATTGCCGATGTAGGTGTTGGCCCCCATGAACACCGCGCCCATGCTGATCGCTTCCAGATAGCCCGTGAACTGGTTCATCAACAGCGGCACACCCTGGGCCTCGGTCATGCCCGGGGTCAGCGAGCCCAGTGCGGTATTGAAGAAGGTCAGGTAGGTGGGTGCGTTGTCCAGAAAACTGCTGAGAGCGCCGGTCACCCAGAAGTAGCTGGCCTCGCTGTGCACCAGGTTCACGATGAAAGCCATCGCGCCATGCTGGCCCGCCTTGAGGATTTCCAGCGCGGGAATGATGGTCATGAAGATGCCCGCGAAGAGAATCGCCACTTCCTGGATCGGGAACCAGTCGAACTCGTTGGCGGCCCGCACTTCCTTGCGCGTGATCTTGAGTGACACCAGCATCAGCAGCACCATGAACCCATCGCGCAGAATGTTGATCCAGGGCAGCACGAGGGGGTGATCGCCATTCATCAGAGTGATTCCCCGTGGAATGTGATGCTCGACGTCCAGGAACAAGGGGTGGGAGTTGAACACGCCCGAAAGAATCACCGCCAGCACCACTCCACCCAGCAGCAGGAAATTGGGCAGCCCTTCGATGCGGATCGGATCGGAACTGACGGCGGGTGCCGGCTTTTCTTTGCGCATCAGGAGTGTGTCGATGAGATAGAACAGCCCCAGCAGGATCACGGAGTTGAAGCCCATGTAAGGGAAGATCTTCATGGTCCAGAAGAAACTCACCCCGTGCAGAAACCCGAGGAAGAGCGGGGGATCGCCAATGGGGGTCAGCGCTCCGCCGATGTTGGAGACCAGGAAAATGAAGAAGATCACCACGTGGGCCTTGCGCTCGCGGTGGGCGTTGGAGGTGAGCAGCGGGCGGATCAGCAGCATCGAGCTGCCGGTGGTTCCGATCCAGCTTGAGAGCAGAGTACCGATCAGCAGCAACAGCGTGTTGACTTTCGGCGTGCCCGCGATGCCGCCCTTGATGGAAATGCCACCGGCAATCACGAAGAGCGAGGCCAGCAGCACCAGAAAGGGCACGTAGTCCAGCACATAGATGTGAAGGATCGAATACAGTCCCGTGCCGACACCATAGGCAATCATGAAGGGCACGGCGAACAGCACGGCCCAGAACGCGGACACCTTGCCGAAGTGGTGGTGCCAGAAACGCGGGGCCAGCAGCGGAAACAGCGCGATGGACAGCAGAATGCCCACGAAGGGAATCGCGCTCCAGAGCGGCAGGC
Organism: Candidatus Delongbacteria bacterium; assembly: GCA_020634015.1. Taxonomy (NCBI): domain Bacteria; phylum Candidatus Delongiibacteriota; species Candidatus Delongbacteria bacterium. The sequence continues at coordinate 281,073 of JACKCN010000004.1, forward strand.
TTTCGCCCAGACTGGCTCCATGATGTGCTCCAGCTTCGGCAACCGCGGATTCGGACGCCAGGGCCAGACCCGCAGCGGGCCAGAATGCCGCCACGGTTGGCAGCAGCAGGATCAGCAGCAGTGGAAACCACGAACGCAGGTGACGCATGAAGATCTCCTCGACTTCGACTGGAGGCTCCCGGGCGCACCCGGATCCTCGATGCCTTGAAGGATCAGGCGGGATCCAGTTGACTGCCCGGACGCAGGTGCTTGTCAAATCGGCACTTCGAGGGCTTCAATTCAACAAACAAGTGCCAGATCACCATGCCTGGCGCGTACCCCGACACCAGCCCGGATCGGGTGGCAATGGCCGACTGACAACAGAAAGCCCCCGGCGCCGGAACACGCAGGGGGCTGGAGTCAGAGCCGAGGCATGCCATCAACAAGCAGGTCCGCCCTCTCGGGAGAATTCTGGAATGGCTTGGCTCAGCCGATGTTCTGGGTCATGAACAGCCAGAGGTTGGGCCAGATGCCCAACGCCAGCAGCAGCCCCGAGGCCACCGTGGTCACGAACATCAGGCCACCGTCGGGACGGGTGAAGGCGGGCTTGCCCGAGGGCGAACGATGGAACCAGGCGAACACCACCACCCGCAGGTAGAAGTAGACGCTGACGACGGAGGTCAGCAGGCCCAGCACGGCCAGTGAGACATGACCGGTTTCCACCGCACCCATGAAGAGATAGAACTTGCCCACGAAACCAGCGGTGGGCGGAATGCCCGCCAGGGCCAGCAGGCACACGGTCATCAGGATCGCCAGCCAGGGCTGGTCGGCCGCAAGGCCCTTGAAATCATCCAGATCGTATTCTCCTCCGCGCTGGCGCGTGATCGCGGCTCCCAGCAGGAAGAGCACACCGTTGATCAGGGCGTAGGGCAGCAGGTAGAACAGCACACTGCGCACATGCAGGGCATTGTCCCCGGCGGCCATGATGCCCAGCAGCAGGTAGCCGGCGTGTGCCACACCCGACCAGGCCAGCATGCGTTTGAAACTGGTCTGGACCAGAGCCGTGAAATTTCCCACCAGCATGGTAAGGCCCGCACAGAAGGCCAGCATGGGGACCCAGCTTGCCGAGGCCTCGCCAAGCGCGGGCACGAAGACCCGGGCGAAACCGGTGAACGCTGCCGCCTTGGCCGCCGTGCTCATGAACACGGTGACCACGGTGGGGCTGCCCTCGTAGACATCGGGTGCCCAGTTGTGGAAGGGCACCGCACTGACCTTGAAGAGGAAACCCACCAGCATCAGCAGGATGCCACCGATGAGCATCCAGTTGCTGGTGTCCAATCGCTGCAGTGACTCGCCAATGACAGTCAGCGAGGTGCTGCCCGTGTATCCGAAGACCAGGGCCATGCCGAAAAGCAGGAATCCCGAGGCGAAACTGCCGGTCAGGAAATACTTGAGCGCGGCTTCGCGGCTGCCTTCGCGCTCGTTGAGCAGTGCGGCCATGCAATAGAGGCTGATCGACAGAATCTCGATGCCCAGGAACACCACCACCAGGTCGCCCGCCGAACACAGGGCCAGCATGCCCACCGCCGCGAAGAGACTGAGTGAGTGATACTCGGCCAACGGCACCCGGCGTGTGCGCAGATAGTCTTCTCCGCCGATGACCAGCAGCAGCAGCACCACCAGCACCACGGCCGATCCCGCCAGCGCCAGCCCATCCATCACCGCCGTGCCCATGAAAGCGTCACCGGTGGCCAGTGGCTGGAAACACAGCAGGAGGGCCACCAGCGAGCCCAGACCGGCAATCCAGCGATAGGAGGCACGCGCCCGATCGTGACTGAAGGCATTGACCATCAGGATCAGCAGCCCGGCAAGGGCCAGGACGATTTCGGGCAGCAGGCTCAGCGTATTGAAGGAACTCGACTCGCTCACGTCGTCTCCGGGTATTTCAAGGCTAGCGGGACTGGATCAGTTGCAGCACGGTGTCCACGGCCGGGTTCAGTCGGCTGAGGAAGGGCTCGGGATAGATGCCGATCCAGAAGATCAGCACCAGCAGAGGGGCAAACACGGCCATCTCCCTGAGACTCAGGTCGGGCAACTCGGCGTTCTTTGGATTGCTCACCGGGCCATACATCACGCGCTGGAACATCCAGAGGATGTAGACTGCGGCGAAGATCACACCGGTGGTGGCCAGCCCGGTGGCCAGGGGAAAGCTCTTGAAGGCACCCAGCAGGATCAGGAATTCACCCGTGAAACCGTTGGTGCCGGGCAGGCCGATCGAGGACAGACAGACGATCATGAAGACCACCGCATAGATCGGCATCACCCTGGCCAGCCCGCCGAAATCGGCGATCAGGCGGGTGTGACGGCGCTCGTAGATCACGCCCACCGCAAGGAAGAGCGCACCGGTCGAGATGCCGTGGTTGATCATCTGCAGCACGGCTCCCGCCACGCCCTCGGGCGTGAGCGCGAACAGGCCCAGCATCACGAAGCCCAGATGGCTCACCGAACTGTAGGCCACCAGCTTCTTGACGTCCTTCTGGGCAATGGACAGCCAGGCGCCGTAGAGGATGCCCACCACGGCCAGAGCGACCAGGATGGGCATGGCACGGTGCAGGCCCGAAGGAAACAGGGGCATGGCGAAACGCAGGAACCCGTAGGTGCCCATCTTCAGCAGCACACCGGCCAGGATCACGGAACCACCCGTGGGGGCCTCGACGTGGGCGTCGGGCAACCAGGTGTGCACCGGGAACATGGGCACCTTGATCGCGAAGGCCAGCGCGAACGCACCGAAGAGCCAGAGCTGCTCGTCGGGACCCGCACGGAACTGGGACAGGATGGTGGCCAGATCGAAGGTGTGATTGCCCGCACTGCCCGTGTGCCAGTACAGGTACAGGATGGCCACCAGCATCAGCACACTGCCGGCCATGGTGAAGAGGAAGAACTTGACCGCCGCATAGATCCGGCGCGGTCCGCCCCAGATGCCGATGAGGAAGTACATGGGAATCAGCGTCAATTCCCAGAAGACGTAGAACACGAACAGGTCCAGGGCCACGAACACGCCCAGCATGCCGCTGGTCATCAGAAAGAACAGGACAAGGTAGCCCTTGACATGCTCATGGACGGCATTCCAGGTGCCCAGCAGTGTCACGGGCAGCAGGAAGGTGGTCAGCATCACCAGCAGCAGGCTGATGCCGTCCACGCCCAGCTTGAAGGAGACGCCCAGTGTGGGAATCCAGTCCCAGTTCACCACGAACTGCATGCTGCCGCCCTGCTCCGCCACAAAGGAGGTGAAGAGCGGAATCGAGAAGACGAACTCGAGCAGCGCAAGCCCCAGGGCCGCGGTCTTGAGTGTGCTCTCCGACCGCGCGGGGATCAGCAGCAGCAGCCCTGCCGCAAGCAGGGGAAAGAATGTCAGCAGGGGGAGCAGGTTGTCCATCATGCCCGGGATGTTCCCTTGTTGGGTGGGTGAGAACCGGGCGGATCACGCCCGGACGCTCACGACAGCTCAGAAATAGAAAACCCAGCCGATCAGCACGGCGGTGCCCGCGGCCATCAGGGCCAGATAGTGGCTCAGGCGTCCGCCCTGCAGGCGCCGGACTCCCTGGCCCGCGGCCACGCACAGACTGCCCAGACCGTTGACCGCGCCGTCGATGATCAGGGCGTCCACGTACTTCCAGAGGAAATCGCAGGTTGCCCCGATGGGTTTGATCACGATTGTCTGATACAGCTCGTCGACGTACCACTTGTTCAGCAGCTGGCGATGCAGGCCGGGAAACTGTGCCACCAGGCTGGCGGCCTTGCGGTCTTCGCGCAGATACAGACGACGGGCAACCAGCAGTCCCACGATGGCCACACAGACCGACAGTCCCGCCAGCAGCCATTCCATGGCCACATTGCCGTGACCTGCCATCGCATGCCGCAGATGCAGCTCGCTGCCGCTGTAGAACACGGGAGCCAGGAACTCGTCGAAGCGGTTGCCCACATGGGCGACATCCAGGAAGTGCGGCAGGCCCCAGAACCCGGCGATCGCGGCCAGCACGGCCAGCACCATCAGGGGAACTGTCATCACCAGTGGGTTTTCATGGAAATGACTGGCTTCCTGGGCCGTGCCACGGTACTTGCCGTGGAAGGTCATGAACAGCAGCCGGAACATGTAGAAACTGGTCAGGCCGGCGGCGCAGAAGCCCAGCAGCCAGAGCACCGTGTGTCCACTCTCCCAGGTCTTCCAGAGGATCTCGTCCTTGGAGAAGAAACCGGACAGCGGCGGAAACCCGGCAATGGCGATGGTGCCGATCAGGAAGGTCCAGTAGGTGATGGGCAGATGTGACTTGAGGCCGCCCATGTTGCGCATGTCCTGAGGGTCCTTGTGGTGATCGTGCACCGCATGGTAGACATGATGCATGGCGTGAATGACCGCGCCGGAGCCCAGGAAGAGCAGGGCCTTGAAGAAGGCGTGGGTCACCACATGGAACAGGCCCGCGCTGTAGGCACCCACTCCCATGCCCAGGAACATGTAACCCAGCTGGGAGACCGTGGAATAGGCCAGCACCTTCTTGATGTCGTTCTGGGCCAGACCCATGCTGGCGGCGAAGAGCGCGGTCAGCGCGCCCACGGTGGCCACCACGGCCAGGGCGGTGGGTGCCAGAGTGTAGATCACATGGCTGCGCCCGATCATGTACACACCGGCGGTCACCATGGTGGCGGCGTGGATCAGGGCCGAGACGGGCGTGGGGCCGGCCATGGCGTCGGGCAACCAGACGTACAGAGGAATCTGGGCACTCTTGCCCGTGGCGCCAATGAAGAGGAACAGTGCGATGGCGGTGGGCAGCCAGGAACCGCTTGCTTCGCCCCCGATGGCGTCGAAGAGCGGGAGGAAATCAAGTGTGCCGTAGTGGGCGAACATCAGGAACATGGCCACCAGAAAGCCGAAGTCGCCAATGCGGTTGACCACGAAGGCCTTCTTGCCCGCGATGGCCTTTTCCATGTCGGTGAACCAGAATCCGATCAGCAGGTAGGAACACAGACCCACCCCTTCCCAGCCCAGGAACATCACCAGATAGTTGCCGCCCAGCACGAGCATGAGCATGCTGAAACAGAAAAGGTTCAGGTAGGCGAAATACCGCCAGTAACTCTTCTCCTCGCTCATGTAGCCGATGCTGTAGATGTGGATCAGGGTGGCCACGCCACTGACGAAGAGCGCGAAGACCAGCGACAGCGGATCGAGCTGCAGGGTCCAGTCGAGGCTCAGTCCGCCCACATGCATCCAGTGGAAGAAGCTCACGCTGATCAGTCGCGCGCTCTCCTCCAGCTGGACGAACTGCATGAAGACCAGCACCGAGGTCACGAAGGAGGCACCGATGGCCACAGAAGCCAGCGTGCCCGAGAGTTTCATCGGCAGGCGCTTGCCCAGCAGCCCATTGACCAGAAACCCCAGCAGGGGAAAAAGGGGAATCCAGCCCAGCAGCGAAGAGAGTGCGTTGTGTTCCATCCAGGCGTCCTGTTTGACTGGCGTTCACGTTTCCGGGCAGGGCCCGCGGTGTCCGGGCGACCCCGGGGTGGCGTCATCCGCGGAAGAGGCGGATCCGGCCAATGTCCGTGCTGCCGGTGTGGCGATAGATCATCACGACGATGGCCAGGCCCACGGCCACTTCGGCAGCGGCGACCGTCATGGTGAAGAAGGTGAAGACCTGACCGTCGAGGTTGCCGTTGTATCGCGAGAAGGCGACCAGCAGCAGGTTGACCGCGTTGATCATCAGCTCCACGGACATCAGGATGATCAGGATGTTGCGCCGCACGAGCACGCCGATGGTGCCGATGCCGAACAGCAGCAGTCCCAGCAGCAGATAATGATTGGCTCCAAGGATCATGGCCAGGGCCTCCACGAGGTTCAGGTTCGAGGCGCGTGCGACACGCGCGGCTCAGGGTCGCCGGGGCACGGGGAGCGCGCTCATTCCCCGGAGTCGTTGCGCCGGGTCATGGCCACCGCGCCCACCATGGCGGCCAGCAGCAGCACTCCGGTGAGTTCGAAGGGATAGAGCCAGCGGGTGAACAGGCTGTGGCCCAGGGCTTCGATGGTGCCCGGCTCGGCCGGGCCGCCGCTGATCCAGCCCGTGCCGGCACGGAACAGACCGGTGAGCACCAGCAGCACGCCCAGTCCGGGCAAGGCGTACCACATGCGGCTGGGCTTGAAGGTGCGCTTCTTCAGAACGTCTTCGCGCAGGTTGAGCAGCACGACCACGAAGAGGAACAGGATGATGATCGCACCCGCGTAGACGATGACCTGCACGGCGGCCATGAAGGGCGCATTCAGCATGGCGTAGTGACCCGCCAGCGAGACCATGGTAAGCAGCAGGCAGAGCACCGCATTCACGGGGCTGCGCAGGCTGATCACTCCAATGGCGCCGATCACGGCCAGCAGGCTGAGAATCAGGAACGGCAGATTGTCCACGGATGCTCCTAGTCTCGGATCAGGGCTTCGTACTCGCTGCGGAAACGGGCCAGCGAGGATTCGATGGGTGCCACCGCCGCCGCACCCAGGGCGCAGATCGTGCGGAAGCTGATGTGCTTGCCGATGTCCAGCAGCAGATCCAGGTCCTCGCGGCGGGCTTCACCGGCGATGAGCTTGTTCATGATCATTTCGAACCAGTGGGTGCCTTCGCGGCAGGGGGTACACTGGCCACAGCTCTCGTGGCTGTAGAATTTGGACAGGTTCTGGACCGCGTGGGGAATGCTGACCGTCTCGTCCAGCACGATGATCGCGCCCGAGCCCAGCATGGTGCCGTGCTCGACGCAGCTCTCGTAGTCCAGGCAGAGGGTCTCGCACTGCTCGGCCGTGAGCATGGGCACGGAACTGCCGCCGGGGATCACGGCTTTCAACTTCTTGCCGCCGCGCACACCGCCGCAGTCGTTCATGAAGAAGTCCATGAAGCGGGTGCCCATCTTGACTTCGTAGACACCGGGCTTCTCGACATGGCCACAGATCGAGAACAGCTTGGTGCCCGGACTCTTGGCGGTACCCAGCGCGATGTACCACTCGGGTCCGTGCTCGATGATGGGAACCACGGCGGCCAGGGTTTCCACGTTGTTGACGATGGTCGGGCAGCCGTAGAGGCCTTCGATGGCCGGGAAGGGCGGTTTGGTGCGGGGTTCGCCCCGGCGACCCTCAAGAGAATTGAGCAGGGCGGTTTCTTCGCCGCAGATGTACGCCCCGGCACCGAGGTGCAGATACATCTCGTGATCGAATCCGGTGCCCAGGATGTTCTTGCCCATCAGGCCCGCCTCGCGGGCTTCTTCAATCGCCTTCTCCAGGCAGCGATAGGGCTCGGTGAATTCACCCCGGATGTAGATGTAGGACCGGTTGCAGCCGATGGCCCGGGCCGCGATCAGCATGCCTTCCACCAACTGGTGGGGCGCGTAGCGCATGATGTCCCGGTCCTTGAAGGTGCCGGGCTCGCCCTCGTCGGCGTTGCAGACCAGGTAGACCGGCTTCTCGTTCTGTTTGGGCAGAAAGCTCCACTTCATGCCCGTGGGGAACCCGGCTCCACCGCGTCCGCGCAGGCCCGATTGCTTGACGGTCTCGGTGATCTCGCCCGGCTGCATGGCGGTAAGCGCCTTGCGCAGGCTTTTGTATCCGCCCATCTGCAGGTAGGCGTCCAGGCCGGCCCGGTCGGTGTACGCCAGACTGGGAAAGGTGATGAACTCAGCCATTGCCCTGGGCCTCCCGGCTGTGTCCCGCAGCGGCCTGCAGGCTGTCGAGCAATTCGCCCAGCTGCTGGACGGTGACCCGCTCGTGATACTGGCCGTCGATGATCACCACGGGGCCGGCGCCGCAGGCACCCAGACACTCGACGTGTTCCACGGTGAAGGTGCCGCTGGGATCGGTGGCCACGTGATCGTCGGCCAGGGAGAAGCGCTGGCGCAGGTAGGCGCTCAGGTCTTCCTGGCCCACAAGCTGGCAGCAGAGCGTGCGGCACACGCTGACCAGATGCTTGCCGATGGGCTTGCGGTGATACATGGTATAGAAGCTGACCACATCCGCGACGTGGATTCGCGTGAGTTCAAGCAGTCGGGCCACTTCCTCGATGGCATCGGGACTGACCCAGCCCTCCCGGCGCTGCACCATGTGCAGCAGCGGCAGTGTGGCGCTCATCTTGCTGGGGTAGCGCGCGAGGAGGGTGTTGATCTGCTGAAGCTCGGATTCGTTGAATCGAAAGGCCATGGGCGGCTGTCACTTCAGAAATGAATGGGGAAATGTGCAGGGCGACCCGGCTGGACCGGCTTCGGGGCGACTCACACGGCACAGGCCATCCGGTCGCGGTGCGGCTCTCTGGATCTTGGACTGGAAACCCTGACAAAAACGAAGCCGAATCTACCAGTCGGCCCGCAGTTTTCAAACAGGCGACGATTTGCGGTGATACAGGTGTTCCTATCAGAGATCCGGATGACGCTCAAGGATTTCCGGCCCCCGGGCGCCCTCCCCGCAGACCACGGATGAAAGCTCGGGGTCGTGTTCGAAAACCAGGTGCGTACGCCGGTCCAGGGCCCACCCCGCCAGGCGCTGCTTCTCGGCGACCGTCTTGAGCGGTTCCAGGTCGTAGCCCATGACCCAGGCCAGCGGCAGATGGGCCGCCGTGGGAATCAGGTCGGCCAGATAGATCAGGCCCGGATCTCCGTCCAGCGCGATCATCTGCATGCCGGGACTGTGTCCGTCGACCACGATGGCGGACAGCCCGGGCAGGATCGGGCCTTCCCCATCCAGCAGGTTCAGGTCCCAGTCCTTCAGGGGTTCCAGATTGTCGCTGAGATAACTCGCGCGGTCGCGGGGATGCCGTTCGAAGGCCCACTGCCACTGGCGACGCTGGAGGTGGATCCGGGCGTTGGGAAACTGGGGCACCAGTCGGCCGTCGCTCTCCCGCAGGATCGCGCCGCCGCTGTGATCGAAATGGAGATGGGTCAGCACCAGGTCGGTGATCTGGTCGGACCGGCAATCCAGGCGGGCCAGTTCCAGATCGAGGATGCCCGGCGCCTGCTCCAGGGCGAACTGAGCGCGGAAGCGCTCGTCCTCCTTGTGACCCAGACCACAGTCCACCAGTACCGTGCGCTTGCCGTCACGCAGCAGCAGGCAGCGCATGGCCAGGGAGATCCGGTTGGCCTCGTCGGCCGGGGCCACCTTCTCCCAGAGCACCTTGGGCACCACTCCGAACATCGCGCCACCATCCAGGCGGAAGCGGCCCAGGATCAGCGTGTCGACGCGCCAGTGTCCGACGTTCATCCTTCCTGCTCGTCCAGCCAGCGCTCGGCGTCGATGGCGGCCATGCAGCCCGAACCCGCGGCGGAAATCGCCTGGCGATAGCGGTGGTCGCTCACATCACCGGCGGCGAAGACGCCCGGCACGTTGGTGTAGGTCGTGCGGCCCTGGACTTCCAGATAGCCGGTGGCGTCCATGTCGAGCACGCCCTTGAAGAGGCCCGTGTTGGGCACATGGCCAATGGCCACGAAACACCCGTCCACAGCAAAATCCACCAGCTCGCCGGTCTGGGTGTGCTTGAGCATGACCGACTTGAGGCCGCCGTTCTGGGGATCGCCCTTGAACTCGACCGGGGCGTGGTTCAGCAGGAACTCGATCTTCGGGTTCTTCTGGCAGCGCTCGAGCATGATCGCCGAAGCCCGGAACTCCTCACGACGGTGGATGATGGTGACCTTGCTGGCGAATTTGGTCAGGAAGTTGGCTTCCTCCATGGCGCTGTCGCCGCCGCCGATCACGCAGATCTCGCGATCACGGAAGAAAAAGCCGTCGCAGGTGGCACAGGCGCTGAGGCCGTAGCCCATCAGGGTGTCTTCTCCGGGCAGGCCCAGCAGGCGCGCGCTGGCTCCGGTGGCGATGATCAGCGCGTCACAGGTGTGCTCGCTGTCGTCGATCTGCAGCTTGAAGGGGCGCTGGTCCAACTGCACACGCGTGACGGTACCATTGATGAAGGAGGTGCCGAAGCGCTCGACCTGCTTGTGCATGACGTCAATCAGCTCGGGGCCCATGATGCCGTGCTCGAAGCCGGGAAAGTTCTCGACCTCGGTGGTGATGGTCAGCTGCCCTCCGGGCTGCATGCCTTCGACCAGGGTGGGATTCAGGTTCGCGCGGGAGGTATAGAGCGCTGCGGTCAACCCTGCGGGTCCGCCACCCATGATCAGAACCTTGTGATGCGTGCTCACGGCTATTCCCTTCCTCTTCAATGAAAACGCCTGTCGGCGGCGCCGGAATCGGGCGGGCCGGACAGGCGCTGGCGTCTGTCGGTTCGCTCCCGCTGGAATCGGGGGGAGCGGCAGCTTGGGTGACTGCCCGGCGAATATTGCGAACGAAGCGAGAAGCCACAAGCGGCTGTCAGGCCCCGGCGGGGGCCTGACAGCTCGGAGTTCGCTGCGCGAACTCCTGGCTGGCGGGAGGCGGCGCCTCGGGAGTTCGCTGTGCGAACTCCTGGCTGGCGGGAGGCGGCGCCTCGGGGAGTGCTGCGCGGGTTTCTGGTTGGCGGGGGCTGGCGGTTCCGGATGGTGGGAAGGTGGCGGGTCTGGCGGGGGGCGGCATGCTCTGGTCAAGGGTGGTTTCGGGATCGGGGGCTTTTGCTTGCCAGAGAGGTGGCAAGTGATAACTTCAGGGCCTGTCGCGCTCGCTTCCGGTACGCTTCACTTTCCATCCGACTTTCCCTGGACAGGTCCAGCGGAATCTCCGGCGCACCGGATGCGGACGCCATGCCGTTTTCCATGTATGAAGCAGCGAGGAGTGACATGAGAAAGAACCTGATCCTGGCTCTGTGTGCCTGTCTGGCTGGCGGAAGTGCCCTGGCCAGTACCCAGGCCGTAGAGGCCCAGAAGACCCCCAAGGCTCCGGATGCCCATCGGGTGAATGCGGCCCTTGATGTGCCGGTGACCAACGGAATTGTGAAAACTCCTTCCGCCCAGCGGACCGACGACTGGATGGGCACTTTCTCCGTGGTCGGCACCACCCGGTACGACTATCAGCACAACGGCACCACCAGTCGCATGCTGGCGGTTTCCTCCGATGGCATCGTGCACGGTTCCTTCATGGGAGGAGTGGATGCCGGTGCGGGACGACGGGTCCAGGCCTGGTGCGTGGATCCCTCGGACATGAGCCTGATCGGTCCCACGGACGCCCTCTCCCAGCGCACGGGCTACACCACCAGCGCGGTGACAGGTGCCAACCCGGGCAATACTCTGGCCGCCAACTCCGGTGTGGTGGGCCTGCACACCAGCACTCCCGCCGTGTCCTGGATGTCCGTGGACTTCGCCGGCTGCACGCTGGCCTTCAATCTGCTGCAGCACGACGGCACCAACTACCTCTGGCCGCACGTGGCCGTGGACGCCGCCGACCGGATTCACATGGTGAGCTACGGCAGTTCCGACAGCGATGCCCCCAACACCCACTTCTACGACTCCAGCACCGACGGTTTCACCTGGGACAACGGGACCTACTACACACTCACCACCAACAGTGAGGCCCTGGGTTCGATTCCTGTGGCCGCGCCGTACTCCAGCCGTGCCGCGATCCTGTTCTTCGACAAGACCGGTCCCGAGGACATGCCCTACGATGGTCCTCCCGAAGGCGGGGAGATCGGGATCCAGATCCATCACGACGTGAAGGCCTACCTGGCCGAGAACGGCAACCTGGCCGCCGAGATCAGCGGGGGCAACGTGATGAACCTGACCGATTTCGGTCCCGGTTCCGAGTCTCCCTTCGGCCCCTATGGCTGCCGCGCCTATTGTGATGTGGACGGCCTCTTCGACATGACCGCGTCCGAGAATCTGCACATGGCCTTCTCGGCCGACGTGATGTTCACGGACACACTGACCGTGCACGATGGCGACGGCGACACCAGCGAGCTGGTCTACTACAACTGGAATCTGGGTCGTGGCCAGATCTGGCACATGAATGTGGACACGGGTGAATGGAGCCACGTGGCGGGATACAATTCGGGCATCACCGAAGAAGACCTGTTCTATGCGCGGCCCCAGGCCTGGCGCATGTGGCGCGACCGGCCCCAGATGGCCGTGGACCCGACCACCGGCTATCTGTACACCATCTGGTCCGAGTACACCAGCGCCGACACCAGCGCCGCCGGCTACTACAACGGCGAGATCATGGCCCGCTGCTCGGCCGACAACGGCATGAGCTGGGGTCCCGCGGTGAACCTGACCGACACACAGACTCCGGGCTGTGCCAGTGGCTCCTGTGATGCGGAAGACTGGCCCTCGATGGCCAGCGTGGCTCACAATGGCTTCCTGCACATCAGCTTCGTGCACGATCTGGATCCGGGTGGCATTCCCTTCGATCCTCCCGAAGGTGCCGAGACTCTGAACGACATGATCTACCAGAAGGTCCCGGTCAGCGCGATTCCGCCCCATACCGGGACTCCCTGGAACGCCGCGGGCCACGTGGGGCTGGTCACCGACAGCCGCTGGTACTCCTGGACCTGCGACAGCTGGACGGGCGACACGGCCTTCCTCGACAGCACCCACTGGGTCGAGCCCGTGCATGTCTTCAACGAGAGCCCCTTTGACGTGCGCGTGGACAACATCGCCTTCTACCATCATCCCAGCGACCTGCTGGGCACGCCCGAAGACGGCGGCCTGATGGAGCTGGACCTGGAAGTCTTCGCCAACGGCGAGTGGACGAGCGCGATGGACTGGGACGGCTGGTTGCCCCAGTGGCGTGGCACCAAGTTCCGGGCGCACGTGTCCTACAGCGGTCTGCCCAACTACGACCAGCTGCTGGTGTTCCATTTCGCCGACCGCGAGGATCTGGTCTACCGCATTTCCTACGAGTCCAGTGATATGGATGGCTGCCCGGCGGTCGGCATGCTCGACCGGACCCAGCTCGAGAGCTATTCCGAAATCGTGCTGACCAACGTGGCCGTGGAAGGCAGCAGCCAGCCCGCCGGGTTCGCCCTGGCCCAGAACTGGCCCAACCCCTTCAATCCGCTGACCCGTATCGGATTCAGCCTGCCGCGCAGCTCGGATGTACGCCTGAATGTGTACAACCTGCTGGGTGAATCGGTGGCGACTCTGGTGAACGGCCAGCTGGACGCGGGCAGCCACTCGGTGGACTTCGACGCCAGCGGCCTGGCCAGTGGTGTCTACATCTACACCCTGGAAGCCAACGGCCAGGCCGAGAGCCGCAAGATGGTGCTGCTGAAGTAGCCCGTCGACAGATCAGCTTTCAAATCCCCCGGTGGCTCTGGCTGCCGGGGGATTTCTCGTTCTGCGTGTCAAGATGTGTGGACGATCCGGAGTGGATGCTGGCAGGACGCCTGCTGCCACGCCAGCAACCTCCGCTGGCACAACGCCTGCTGCAAGGCCAGCAACCGCCGCTGGCAGGACGCCTGCTGCAAGGCCAGCAACCACCGCTGGCACAACGCCTGCTGCAAGGCCAGCAACCGCCGCTGGCATCACGCCTGCTGCAAGGCCAGCATCCTCCGCTGGCATCATGCCTGCTGCAAGGCCAGCATCATTCGCTGGCACGACGCCTGCTGCAAGGCCAGCATCCTCCGCTGGCATCATGCCTGCTGCAAGGCCAGCACCATCCGCTGGCACGACGCCTGCTGCAAGGCCAGCAACCGCCGCTGGCATCACGCTGGCAAGGCCAGCATCCTCCGCTGGCATCATGCCTGCTGCAAGGCCAGCATCATTCGCTGGCACGTCGCCTGCTGCAAGGCCAGCATCCTCCGCTGGCACAACGCCTGCTGCAAGGCCAGCAACCGCCGCTGGCAGGACGCCTGCTGCAAGGCCAGCATCCTCCGCTGGCACAACGCCTGCTCCAAGGCCAGCAACCACCGCTGGCAAGACGCCTGCTGCCACGCCAGCACCCTCCGCTTGCACAACGCCTGCTGCAAGGCCAGCAACTGCCGCTCGATTCATCACTTGCTTCCCAAGCCTGAAGCACTAGATTTGTGGCCGTTCGGCAAGAGTTCCATGTTCAAGCCTTGACCGGACACCCCAGTGACCTGCCTCTAGGGTTCTCCGGGTTCGATCGATCTGTCGATCCGCCCGGCATTCTGTTTCCGACGACTGGACGGCTCCGGCCCGGCCATTCCGTTCCCTGACCTCATCCGTTCCTGCTGAACTCCAGGGAGAGCTCTCTCCGGCACACTCGATCGTGTCGGTGACACAGGCGCGAATCACGAATCTCTCTTCACAATGAACAGACGGAGGTACCCCATGAAACGATCGCTCACACTGCTGACCTTGCTGGCGCTGGGCGCTGGCAGCGTCCATGCCGACGTCTCCCGCGTGACGCGGCAGGCGACTCCACAGGCGCCGGCAGCCCCTGCGCTGCAGGCTGCCCGCGACTGGGTCGAGCCCTCACCCGTCGTGCCGAAGGCGCACACTCGGCGCACCGACTGGGAAACCGTCGTGGTCGGCACCACCCGTTACGACTACCAGCACAATGGCTCCACCAGCCGCATGCTGGCGGTTTCGTCCGATGGCATCGTCCACGGCTCCTTCATGGGAGGCGTCGATGCGGGAAACGGGCGTCGAGTGCAGGCCTGGTGCGTGGATCCCACGGACCTGAGTCTGACCGGTCCCACCGACGTGCTCTCACAGCGAACAGGCTATACCACCAGTGCGGTCACGGGCCCCAATCCAGTCAATGCGCTTCCAGCCAACTCGGGCGTGGTGGGCATGCACAGCTCCACGCCTCCGGTATCCTGGCTGGCGGTGGATTTTGCGGGCTGTACACTGGCCTTCAACCTGATGCAGCACTCCGGTGACGACTACATCTGGCCCCATATCAGCGTGGACGGCATGGACCGCGTGCACATGGTGGGCTACGGCGCGGACGACAGCGATGCCCCCAGCACCATCTTCTACGATGCCACCACGAACGGCACCAGCTGGGACAATGGCAGCTTTCTGGTGGTGAGTGACAACACCGAGTCCCTGGGCGCGGTGGCGGTGGCCAACAATCACAGCCAACGGGCCGCCGTAGTATATCTCGAGAAGACCGGCCCGGAGGATGTGCCCTACGACGGCCCCCCCGAGGGTGGGGAGATCGGGCGTCAGATTCATCATGATGTAAAGGCCTATCTGGCGGATGACGGCAATGTGTCGGCCCAGATCATGGCCGAGAATTCGATGAATCTCACGGACTACGGCCCGGGCTCGGAGTCGCCCTTCGGACCCTATGGCTGTCGTGGATATTCGGATGTGGACGGTCTCTTTGACATGAGCAACGAGGAGAATCTGCACGTGGTGTTCTCCACGGCCGTGATGTTCACGGACACGCTGACGGTCCATGACGGCGACGGTGATACCAGCGAGCTGGTCTATTACAATTGGAATCTGGGGCGTGGTCAGATCTGGCACATGAATGTGGACACGGGTGAATGGAGCCACGTGGCGGGATACAATTCGGGCATCACCGAAGAAGACCTGTTCTACTCGCGCCCCCAGGCCTGGCGCATGTGGCGCGACCGGCCCTCGATCGCCGTGGACCCGAGCACTGGCTGGCTGTACACCATCTGGTCCGAGTACACCAGCGCCGACACCAGTGCCGCAGGGTTCTACAATGGCGAGATCATGGCCCGCTGCTCGGCCGACAACGGCCTGAGCTGGGGCCCCGCGGTGAATCTGACCGTGACTCCCAGCCCGGGTTGCACCAGTGGTGACTGTGATGCGGAAGATTGGCCCAGCCTGGCCGCCGTGGCCGATGGCGGGTTCCTCCACTTGACCTATGTGCACGATCTGGATGCGGGCGGCATTCCCAACACGCCTCCGGAAGGCGCCGAGACTCTGAACGATGTGATGTACATGAAAGTGCCGGTGAGCGCGATTCCGCCGCACACGGGCACTCCTGGGAACGCCGCGGGCCACGTGGGTCTGGTCACCGACAGCCGCTGGTATTCCTGGACCTGTGACAGCTGGACGGGTGACACGGCCTTCCTCGACAGCACCCACTGGGTCGAGCCGGTGCATGTCTTCAACGAGAGTCCCTTTGACGTGCGCGTGGACAACATCGCCTTCTACCATCATCCCAGCGACCTGCTGGGCACGACCCGAGGACGGCGGCCTGATGGAGCTGGACCTGGAAGTCTTCGCCAACGGCGAGTGGATGAGCGCGATGGACTGGGATGGCTGGCTGCCCCAGTGGCGTGGCACCAAGTTCCGGGCGCACGTGTCCTACAGCGGTCTGCCCAACTACGACCAGCTGCTGGTGTTCCATTTCGCCGACCGCGAGGATCTGGTCTACCGCATTTCCTACGAGTCCAGTGACATGGCGGGCTGCCCCGAGGTCGGCATGCTCGACCGGACCCAGCTCGCGAGCTATTCCGGAATCGTGCTGACCAACGTGGCCGTGGAAGGCAGCAGCCAACCCGCCGGGTTCGCCCTGGCCCAGAACTGGCCCAACCCCTTCAATCCACTGACCCGGATCGGGTTCAGCCTGCCGCGCAGCTCGGATGTACGCCTGAACGTGTACAACCTGCTGGGTGAATCGGTGGCGACTCTGGTGAACGGCCAGCTGGATGCGGGCAGCCACTCGGTGGACTTCGACGCCAGCGGTCTGGCCAGTGGTGTCTACATCTACACCCTGGAAGCCAACGGCCAGGCCGAGAGCCGCAAGATGGTGCTGCTGAAGTAGCCCGTCGACAGATCAGCTTTCAAATCCCCCGGTGGCTCTGGCTGCCGGGGGATTTCTCGTTCTGCGTGTCAAGATGTGTGGACGAACTGGAGTGGATGCTGGCACGACGCCTGCTGCCACGCCAGCATCCTCCGCTGGCAGGACGCCAGCTGCAAGGCCAGCACCCGCCGCTGGCACGACGCCTGCTGCAAGGCCAGCATCCTCCGCTGGCACAACGCCTGCTGCAAGGCCAGCAACCTCCGCTGGCAGGACGCCTGCTGCAAGGCCAGCAACCTCCACTGGCACAACGCCTGCTGCAAGGCCAGCAACCACCGCTGGCACGACGCCTGCTGCAAGGCCAGCAACCTCCGCTGGCACAGCGCCTGCTGCCACGCCAGCAACCTCCGCTGGCACAACGCCTGCTGCAAGGCCAGCAACCGCCGCTGGCAGGACGCCTGCTGCCAGGCCAGCATCCTCCGCTGGCATCATGCCTGCAGCAAGGCCAGCAACCGCCGCTGGCATGACGCCTGCTGCCAGGCCAGCATCCTCCGCTGGCATCATGCCTGCAGCAAGGCCAGCACCCTCCGCTGGCAAGACGCCTGCTGCCAGGCCAGCAGCCAGGCTGTCAGACGCCGTTGATCATGGAAGAATGAATGGAGGGAGGAACGACTACAAGCGAATCTCCACGGGCCCCGTGGGCAGGATTCCCTCCGGGCCGGGATCAAAACGCCAGGCAATGACTTCCACGCCCCGGGCCACGGCCTCGCGCAGACCCGCGCACCAGGCGGGGTCTATGGAATCGGCGGGTCGGAAATACGCGCCATCCGCGCGTTGCACTGTCAGCAGCAGCACCGCCCGTTGGCCACGCTCGGTTTCGCGCATCAGATCGTGGAGGTGTTTCAGTCCCCGGCTGGTGACCGCATCAGGAAAGGCCACCGCCTCACCATCCAGGAGGCTGACATTCTTGACTTCGACATAACACAGGAGCTCGCCACGACGGGCCAGAAGGTCGATCCGGCTGTTCTCGCCGTAACGCACTTCGCCGCGCCAGTCGTCCCAGTCCTCAAAACCGGGAATCGCTCCGGAAGTGAGAGCCTCCAGGGCCAGGGCGTTGGCCCGGGAGGTGTTGACGCCAATCCAGCAGGTGCCGTTGTGCACCATTTCCAGAGTGTGGCGGTACTTGCGTGACGGATTCCCGCTGTCGGAAATCAGTGCGGGCCAGTCGTCGCCCACGCAGGTTTTCATGCTGCCCGAATTGGGCACGTGAACGGTCAGCAGCGAGCCATCGGCGCGGCGCACATCGGCCAGGAAACGTTTGTAGCGCTTCAGCAGGGTCACCGCTTCCAGCGGACTCTCAAACCGCACCCGGGTTCTGCTCCAGTTCTTCCCAATAAAGGTGGATCCGACGGATGTGGGGAATGGTGATCGATCCCCCGATCATCAGAGCGATGTCCAGCAGTTCGCGCAATTGGTCCAGGCTCACTCCCTGGCGCCGGCACTCGATGACGTGATATTGGATGCAATCTTCACAGCGCAGCACCAGACTGGCCATCAGCCCCAGCATTTCCTTCTGCCTGCAGTCAAGCGCGCCCGCTTCGAAGGTGCGTGTTTCAAGAGCAAGCATGCGTTTGCCCAGCAGGCTGGAGTTCTCGATGAAGCGTTCCTGAAGCGGTGCCCGCTCGCGGCTGAAGTCAAGGATCGAGGTGGTTGACATCTCGGGCCTACCAGGAACCGCTGATGTAGTCATTGAGATGGCGGATCTCGTCCGCGCTCTCCTCGAGCATCGAGAAGACCAGATCGCCGATCGAGACCAGTCCCACCAGCTTGCCTTCGTCGTAGACCGGCATGTGCCGGATCTTGCTGCGGGTCATCACCTTCATCACATACTGCAGGCTGTCGCTGGGGGTGGCGATCAGCACATCGCGGGACATGATCTCCTCGACTCGCTGGTCGGCCAGCAGGCGGCCACCCGTGAGACCATTGCGAATGATGTCGCGCTCGGTGATGATGCCCACCACATCCTCGCCGCTGCGCACCAGCAGCGACCCCACCCGGTTCTCCACCAGCTGTTCCAGGGCATGACGCACGGTGGAGTCGGGACTCACGGAGAACACTTCCTGGCCTTTCTGCTTCAGCAATCGGGCGACGATCATGGCTCCTCCTGAGAATTGTGTCGGGAACGGTCATCCGGGCAGCGGCGCGCCCGTCATGGAGCGGCGACAGCCCACGGGGATACGACCGTGTTTATATACGGCTTGCGACAGGATGGATAAAGAATCTTCGTGAGCCGTGGCAAATTCCTAAGTTCGCGGTCGCTCCAGTCGG